>NZ_MLCT01000189.1:0-1587 GCF_001806145.1 Pseudomonas sp. BS-2016 | reverse complement strand
GCCACCCCCCATATGAGTTTCCATCAGGGCATTTTCGCCCCGCTGCGTGGAGACTCTCCCCTTGACCACCATCGTTTCAGTACGTCGCCACGGCAAAGTTGTCATGGGCGGCGACGGCCAGGTTTCCCTGGGCAACACCGTGATGAAAGGCAACGCCAAGAAAGTGCGCCGCCTGTACCACGGCCAGGTGCTTGCCGGCTTCGCAGGCGCAACCGCCGACGCCTTTACCCTGTTCGAGCGTTTCGAAGGCCAGCTTGAGAAACACCAGGGCCACCTGGTGCGCGCCGCTGTCGAACTTGCCAAAGAATGGCGCACCGACCGCTCCCTCAGCCGCCTGGAGGCCATGCTCGCGGTTGCGAACAAAGACGCTTCCCTGATCATCACCGGCAACGGCGACGTGGTTGAACCCGAGCATGGCCTGATCGCCATGGGTTCAGGTGGCGGCTACGCCCAGGCTGCGGCCAGCGCGCTGCTGAAGAAAACCGACCTGTCAGCCCGTGAAATCGTCGAGACCGCCCTGGGTATCGCTGGCGATATCTGCGTGTTCACCAACCACAATCAGACCATTGAGGAGCAGGACCTCGCCGAATAAGCCCTGGGCTTATTCAGGCTTGAGGCCGCCAAACACTATGTCCATGACTCCCCGCGAAATCGTCCATGAACTCAACCGCCATATCATCGGCCAGGACGATGCCAAGCGCGCCGTTGCCATTGCGCTGCGTAACCGCTGGCGCCGGATGCAACTGCCGGAAGAACTGCGCGTTGAAGTAACGCCCAAGAACATCCTGATGATCGGCCCTACCGGCGTCGGCAAAACCGAGATCGCCCGTCGCCTGGCCAAATTGGCCAATGCCCCGTTCATCAAGGTCGAAGCGACCAAATTCACTGAAGTCGGTTATGTGGGCCGCGATGTCGAGTCGATCATTCGTGACCTGGCTGACGCCGCCCTGAAGATGCTGCGCGAACAGGAAGTGACCAAGGTCAGCCATCGCGCCGAAGACGCCGCTGAAGAGCGCATCCTCGACGCCCTGCTGCCACCGGCACGCATGGGTTTCAACGAAGACGCCGCACCTTCATCGGATTCCAACACCCGTCAGCTGTTCCGCAAGCGCCTGCGTGAAGGCCAGCTGGATGACAAGGAAATCGAGATCGAAGTGGCCGAAGTGTCCGGCGTGGATATCTCTGCCCCGCCTGGCATGGAAGAAATGACCAGCCAGTTGCAGAACCTGTTCGCCAACATGGGCAAGGGCAAGAAGAAAAGCCGCAAGCTCAAGGTGAAAGAAGCACTGAAGCTGGTGCGCGACGAAGAAGCCGGGCGCCTGGTCAACGAGGAAGAACTCAAGGCCAAGGCCCTGGAAGCGGTCGAGCAGCACGGCATCGTGTTTATCGATGAGATCGACAAAGTGGCCAAGCGCGGCAACTCCGGTGGCGTCGATGTGTCCCGCGAGGGTGTACAGCGCGACCTGTTGCCGCTGATCGAAGGGTGCACGGTCAACACCAAGCTGGGCATGGTCAAGACTGACCACATCCTGTTTATCGCCTCCGGTGCCTTCCACCTGAGCAAGCCGAGCGACCTGGTGCCCGAGC
>NZ_MLCT01000188.1:0-2161 GCF_001806145.1 Pseudomonas sp. BS-2016 | reverse complement strand
AGCAGGTTGCGCGCATACAAGGCCGACGCATCGGCGGCGACAGCGCCCGCCAGGTTGGTCGGGCCGCAGATGATCACGCCGTTTTCCACCACGACCTGGTCGGCCACGGTCAGCGGGCAGTTGCCACCCTGGGCAGCGGCGAGGTCGATGACCACCGAGCCGGGTTTCATCTGCGCCACGGTATCGGCGCTGAGCAGGGTCGGCGCCTTGCGGCCCGGGATGAGGGCGGTGGTGATGACGATATCGGCCTGTTTGGCGCGTTCGTGCACGGCCAGGGCCTGGCGTTGCATCCAACTGGTGGGCATCGGGCGTGCGTAGCCCCCGACACCGACGGCGCATTCACGCTCTTCATCGGTTTCGTAGGGAACGTCGACAAACTTGGCGCCCAGGGATTCGATCTGCTCCTTAACCGCCGGGCGTACGTCGGACGCTTCGATCACCGCGCCCAGGCGCTTGGCCGTGGCGATGGCTTGCAGGCCCGCCACACCGGCGCCAAGGATCAGTACGCGTGCGGCTTTTACAGTGCCGGCAGCAGTCATCAGCATCGGCATGAAGCGCGGGTAGTGATGAGCGGCCAGCAACACGGCCTTGTAACCGGCGATGTTGGCTTGCGAAGACAGCACATCAAGGCTTTGAGCGCGTGACGTGCGCGGCGCGGCTTCCAGGGCGAAGGCGGTGATGCCGCGCTCGGCGAGCTTGGCGATGGTTTCGTTGCTGAACGGATTGAGCATGCCCACCAATACGGTGCCACTTTTGATCAGCGCAAGTTCGCTGTCGCTGGGGGCAACCACTTTGAGAATCAGCTCGGCGCCAAATGCGTCGTTGGCGCTGCCAATGGTAGCGCCTGCCGTTTCATAGGCACTGTCGACGATGCTGGCATTGATGCCTGCGCCGCTTTGTACAGTGACCTTATGGCCCTGGCCGATCAGCTTCTTGATGGTTTCCGGGGTGGCAGCCACCCGCGTTTCACCGGTCTGGGTTTCGAGAGGAACACCAATGTGCACGTCAAATCTCCTGCATGATCTTTTTGCTTTTGATCTTTTTGTAAAAAGGCCAGTGCACCGCGAGTGGCGCAACTGGGGCGGCCGATCAGCACGATCCCGCTGAAATGACAGCGGGGCGCGGCATTTTGCAGGCGAACTTTACGGCCATCAAGGGATTATGACGGGTGACGAAAAATTAACTACAAGTCACCCTGTGACTGATTGTCGCAACAGGCTGAAATAACCTCTTTAAATACAGGTCTTTAAAGGCGTTCAGGCGTTTTCGGTCCGTTTTTCCATTGCCAGTGTGAATAGTCGTGCATTGACCGGTAAGAGTCGCTACGAGCCATGAAATACATGGCTTTTAGCCTTATTTTTGGCTGACAAGTACAGCCTGTTTAAATGCGACATATACGTACATCTGTAGGCTCTTAATTTATTTGACTACAAAGTCAGTAATTGCGCTTTGTCCTTCATTTACTTGGGTTGTAGCGTCTTGACTGGTCGACCAGCCAGTCCCTGAATGCATGCAGAGAGGCAGATTCGACCTTTCTGTCAGGAATCATCAGGTAATAAGCCTTTTCGCTGGTCAGTGCTTCAGTGCTGGCGATTACCAATTGTTGCTCCTTCAGCTCCTGCTGGATGAGGAAAGGAGGGATCAGTGCGATGCCCATGTCATGCATGGCCGCTTGAGACAGCATCGAGAATAGCTCGTATCGAGGGCCTGTCATGTCGCGAGGGATGCTCAGTTGTTGGGCGTTGAACCATTGGCGCCAGGCGTAGGGGCGTGTGGTCTGCTGCAGCAGTGGCAGCTCGGCGATCTGTTGAGGGGTGAAGTGCGTGCGGTCGCCGAGTAAGCGCGGGCTGCAGACCGGTACTGGGTTTTCGCCCATCAGCCTGTGGGATTGCGTACCCGACCAATCGGCATCTCCGAAGTAGATCGCCGCATCGAACTCGGTATCGGCGAACAGGAAGGGGCGTGTGCGGTTCGTCAGGTTCACCGTGACTTCCGGGTGCTGATGTTGAAAGTCCTTCAGGCGTGGGATCAGCCACTGCGTGCCGAAGGTGGGCACCACCGCCAGTTCGATCACATTGGCGCCTTGCTGGCCCATTACCGACAAGGTGTCGCGCTCCACGGCGTCCAGCTGTGTTGCAACCCTACGGCTATAAGACAGCCC
>NZ_MLCT01000187.1:0-1844 GCF_001806145.1 Pseudomonas sp. BS-2016 | reverse complement strand
CCCCGCCGCCAGGGCGCCGCCGCCGGCACCGCCGAGCATGCTGCCGAGCCCGCCACCGCTGAGCAAGCCGCCGAGGGCGCCCTTGTCATTGGATTTGCGTTGGCCGCCGGCCTTGTTTTGCAACATGTCCTGGCCAGACTTGAGCAACTGATCGAGCAATCCACGGGTATTCATTCGTAGCCTCCAGACACTTGGGTTCGTAGGACCAATAGGCCTCCAGCGTAAAACTAAGTGCCAAAAAGCCGCGATCTAGAGTGCTTCCAGATGTAACGTCCTCCTGCGATGCTGGAAATGTCTTGTTGCACATGCAACGCCATCATCCCGCCATCAATCAATTTGCCTTGTTCATCGAACCGCTTAAGCTATCCGGCGTCTGTTTATTGTCCGTTGCGTTTGGCCGAAGGCATGTCCGAACCGTTATTTCTGATCCGATACGTGCCAGGAACGGCGCGGGATTTGCTCACGACAGGTTGTCTCTATGCACCGCAGGAATTTGCTCAAAGCATCCATGGCCATTGCGGCTTACACCGGTTTGTCGGCCAGTGGCCTGCTGGCCGCGCAGGCCTGGGCCGGGAATCGGGCTGCCGATGGCAAGGCCGTGGCGTTCGATTTCGAATCGCTCAAGGCCCAGGCCAAGCAATTGGCCACCCGTGGCTACCAGGACACTAAGCAGGTGCTGCCGCCGACCCTGGCCACCATGACCCCGCAGAATTTCAACGCCATCGGCTATGACCGTAACCATTCGCTGTGGAAGGAGTTGAACGGCCAACTGGACGTGCAGTTCTTCCACGTCGGCATGGGCTTCAAGACGCCGGTGCGTATGCACAGCGTCGACCCAAAGACCCGTGAAGCCCGCGAAGTGCATTTTCGCCCTTCACTGTTCAACTATGAAAAAACCACGGTGGACACCCAGCAACTGACCGGGGACCTGGGTTTCTCCGGCTTCAAGCTGTTCAAGGCGCCGGAGTTGGACCGCCATGACGTGCTGTCGTTTCTCGGCGCCAGCTACTTCCGTGCGGTGGATTCCACCGGCCAGTACGGCCTCTCGGCGCGTGGCCTGGCGATTGATACCTACGCGAAAAAACGCGAGGAATTCCCCGATTTCACGCAGTTCTGGTTCGAAACTCCGGACAAGAACGCCACGCGCTTTGTGGTCTACGCCCTGCTCGACTCGCCAAGCGCCACCGGCGCCTACCGCTTCGATATCGACTGCCAGGCCAACCAAGTGGTGATGGCGATCGACGCGCACATCAATGCGCGCACCGCCATCGAGCAACTGGGCATCGCGCCCATGACCAGTATGTTCAGCTGCGGCACCCATGAGCGCCGCATGTGCGACACCATCCACCCGCAAATCCACGACTCGGACCGCCTGGCCATGTGGCGCGGCAACGGCGAGTGGATCTGCCGGCCCCTGAACAACCCGGCCAAGCTGCAATTCAACGCGTTCGCCGACACCAACCCCAAAGGCTTCGGCCTGGTGCAGACCGACCATGAGTTCGCCAGCTACCAGGACACCGTCGACTGGTACAGCAAACGCCCAAGCCTGTGGGTTGAACCGACCACGGCCTGGGGCGAAGGCTCCATCGACTTGCTGGAAATCCCCACCACTGGCGAAACCCTGGACAATATCGTGGCCTTCTGGACCCCGAAAAAGCCCGTGGCCGCGGGTGATTCGCTCAACTACGGCTACAAGCTGTACTGGAGCGCACTGCCGCCGGTGAGCACGCCGCTGGCACAGGTCGACGCGACCCGTTCGGGCATGGGCGGCTTTACCGAAGGCTGGGCACCCGGCGAGCATTATCCGAAGGTATGGGCGCGGCGTTTCGCCGTAGACTTCAAGG
>NZ_MLCT01000186.1:0-2327 GCF_001806145.1 Pseudomonas sp. BS-2016 | reverse complement strand
GCGCTGTTGGCGGAAAACTGCGCCAGGTGCTTGGGGTCGGTGAGGTTGAAGTCGGTGTCAAAACTGAAATAGGCCGGTGCCGTTTCGTTGTCGACATACAGCTTGGTCAGGTCCGGCTTGGTTTTTTTACGCGGTGGCGCGGGTTCGTCGAAGGTGTCGCTCAAGGTTTGGCGGACAGTGAGGCGATCAAGCAGCAAGTCACCGCTGGTGCCGGTTTCTTCATCCCATAATGCCTCGGCGACCAGTAGCAGGTGGCCACCGGCTTTTGCCCAGCCCAGCAGTTGTTCGACCTGGCGTGGGGTCATGTTGCTGCGCTCCCCCAGCAGCAACAGGCTATGGCCTTTGGCGGGCAGTTCGGCGAGTCGTTCAAGGCCATTGGCATGCGCCACCACCACGCCTTGCTGGCGCAGAAAGTGCTCGGCGGCCAGGTAAGGGTTGGCGCGTGCCTCTGGTGACGGGCCGCGATTTACCACTTCCTCGTAGGGAATTGCCTTGTGCCAGCCATATAGGCCGCCCGCACCCAACAGGCACGCCAGTAGCAGCGCTACCCACCATAACGCCCGGTTCATTGGCTCGCTCCGTCACTGAAAAGAGCACGCCAGTCGCTGCACAGTTTTTGTTGGGCTGAAGAGGGCGGTAGGCGGTGACCATAGGCCAGGTTTTGCCAGTGGCGCGTCAGTTCGTCGCTGAACGCCAGTAATTGCGGTTGTTGCAAACGATGAACGCGCTCCAGCACCTGCCCCTCGGTATCGGCGCTTGTCAGTGGCAGGTCGAACTCGTGCAACAGCCGGCTGAGCAACCCGCGATACAGCAGGCCAAGGGCTTCCCGGGGCTGGGTGGGCCATAGTTGTTCGGCGGTACTGGCGATGTCTTCGGGCAATGTCTCGGCGCCCAGCTCCAAGCCGAACAACTGAGCGGGAACGGGCGAGGGGGCGGTAGTGCGAGTGGGTCCGAGGCGGCTGACGAACGTGAGCAACCATTCACGGTAACGCCAGAACACCAGGGCCAGGCCGCCAATCACAAGGCTCCAGAGCAGTATTTCCAAGGTTTTGGCGACGTATTTGAAGGTGTCGCTGTTAAGGTTGTCGAGCAGTGCCTGGAGCCAGCCGGGTAATTTGCCGTCGCCCTTGGCCTTGTTTTCAACCGGCGCTTTTTCTTCGCCAAACCGATAGCGTGTGACGGTTTCCGGGTTCTTGAAAGGTGGCTTTTCCAGCAATGCCTGGATGGATTGGCTGGCGGCCTGGGTACTGAGTGGCTTATGGGCTGTGGTTTCATCTGCCATGGTCGGTGGGCTGATTTGTAGCAGTGCCAGGCCAACGACCAGCAACAGCAGCGGTGCAACGTTGTTCAGGCGCTGGCGCAGGCGACGGAATACCAGTTCCAGGTCCCAGGCCTCCAGCACCGTGCGGCGGTTGAGGTACAGGCTGAAGCCACAGGCGACGTAGATGGGTTCCCAGAACACCAGGACCAGGGCATAGAAGGCATTGCTCAGGTGCTCAAGCCAAAGCACGTCCGAGCCTGATGCCAATACCAGTCGTTGCCAGTCCCAGTCCAGTTCAACCTGTTGCGGGATGAAGAGATAGAACAGGGCCATGCCGCCAAACCACAGGCCGATTTCCAGGTGAACGCCGATCGTCGTCAGCCAGCGTGCGGCGCCAGCGTTACGTTGCAGCAACACCCCAAGGCGTCGTTGACGTGCGTCACCGTCCAGGCCTTCCAGTTGGCTGACGGGCAGGGTGAAGCTGCGACTCATGCTCAGCCGCCGCCAGGTCAGGCTGGCGAACAGTTGCCCTTTGAGCAACTGCGGCCAATGGCGAACGGCCTGTTTGAGGCTGGGGGGCTCAGCAAACAGGGCCTGGGAAAGAATGTACAGCGGCAAGCGGTCGAAGGCCGGCTTGAGCCACCAGAACAGGAACATGACCAGAGACGGGTAACTCCAAAGCAGCACCGTCAACAGGCTGAATATCGGAAGGCTCACCAGCGCCCAACTGCTCATCAGCAAGAAACGGCGTTCCCGGGCCATCAGCACACCCAAGTCCATGGCTTCCCAGGAAGTGCGCGGGCGAATGACTACGCTGGCGTCAGTCAGGCGCATGGCGACTCCGCCCGGCCAGGGTCAGGTAAGCGGCCACCAGCAGCCAGAGGGCGGCGCCTACCGCGTACTTGATCCAGGGCTCAATGCGAGTGGTTGAGGACCAGTAGGCTTCGATAAAGGCGGCGATCAACAGGAACACCATGACACCACAGAGCATCCTTACGCTTTTGCGCGCGGCCAGGCGCAGGGCTTCGCTGCGCGCCAAGCGCCCGGGGGCGACCAGTGACCAGCC
>NZ_MLCT01000185.1:0-1723 GCF_001806145.1 Pseudomonas sp. BS-2016 | reverse complement strand
TTTTACCCCGCCAAGGCCGAGCACGGCAAAGTGGTCCCGACCTGGAACTACATCGCCGTGCACGCCTATGGCACGCCTGCGGTATTCAGCGACGCCGAGCGCTTGCTCAAGGTGGTCACCGCCCTCACCGACCGCCATGAAAGCGCCCGCGCCCAACCCTGGCGTGTCAGCGACGCACCGGCGGACTACATCGACGGCATGCTCAAGGCCATTGTCGGCTTTGCCCTGCCGATCGAACGCCTGGTGGGCAAACGCAAACTCAGCCAGAACCGCAGCGCCGCCGACATGGCCGGTGTCCGTGACGGCCTGGCCGCCAGTGCCGATGTACGTGACCAGACCCTCGCCCGCTTTATTCCCCAAGGAGTTTCAGAATGAGCTTGATCGACATTCGCCAGGTCACAGCCGCCGACCAAGCCGCCTGGCTGCCGCTATGGCAGGCCTACTTGGCGTTCTACAACACCGAATTGCCGGACGCCGTCAGCCAAAGCACCTGGCAACGCCTGATCGACCCCAGCGAGCCGACCCATTCGGCACTGGCCTGGGAGGACGGCAAGGCGGTGGGCATGGTCAACTTCATCTACCATCGCTCCAACTGGAGCATCGAGAACTCCTGCTACCTGCAGGACTTGCTGGTTGACCCAGCCCAACGTGGCACAGGCGTCGGTCGCAAGCTGATCGAATTCGTCTACGCCACCGCCAAGGCCGATGGCTGCTGCAAGGTGCACTGGTTGACCCATGAGACCAACGCCACGGCGATCCAGCTCTATGAGCGCATCGCCGAACGCCCAGGCTTCATCCAATTTCGCAAAGGTCTTTAAGGAGCACTGCATGATCAATTCCCTCGCTGATTGGAAAGGCGTCCCGGCGCCGACTGCGCAACTGCTTGAAGGGCGTTTTATCCACCTGGAAAAGCTCGACCCGGCGCGCCATGCCGATCAACTGTGGCAAGCCCTTGACGGCCCAGGGGCCGATCCGAAGCTGTGGGATTACTTGCCCTACGGCCCGTTCACCGAGCGCAGTGCCTTCGACGCCTGGTTGAACAATCACGCAGCCCACAGCGACCCGTACTTTTTCAGCGTGATCGACCGTGCGACGGGCCAGGTTCAGGGCATCCTCAGCCTGATGTCCATCGTCCCGGCGCAAGGCCGTATCGAAATCGGCCACGTCACCTTCGGCGCACCCATGCAGCGCTCGCCGAAAAGCACCGAAGCGGTGTACCTGCTGGCCAAGTATGCGTTCGAGCAGGGCTACCGTCGGCTGGAGTGGAAGTGCAACAACGGCAACGCGCGGTCCAAGTACGCAGCCGAGCGCTTGGGGTTCAGTTTTGAAGGGGTGTTCCGCCAGCACATGGTGGTCAAGGGGCAGAACCGCGATACGGCGTGGTATTCGATCCTGGATTCGGAATGGCCGAAGGTCGGTGCCGGGTTTGAGGCGTGGTTGTCGCAGGCGAACCAGAGTGGTTCGGGCCAGTTGAAGACACTCACAGAGTGTCGGGATTAATACTCACATGTGTGGGAGCTGGCTTGCCTGCGATACAGACACCTCGGTGTATCAGGCAAACCAGTTGATGCCATCGCAGGCAAGCCAGCTCCCACATTGGAGGGTGGCGACTCTCGGAACTTAGGCTCAGCCAGCCAACTTCTGGGCCAGCACCGCAATATGCTCGGGTCCGATGCCGCAGCACCCACCCAAATGGCTAGCGCCGCGCGCTTGCCAATCGGCC
>NZ_MLCT01000184.1:0-1998 GCF_001806145.1 Pseudomonas sp. BS-2016 | reverse complement strand
CCAGCAGTTGCTGCGTATCGATTTCGAAGAACCCTTCGCCACCGATGCCCTGGCCCTCGGCGACCAGGTCGACGCGCTGCTCGACGGTATCAAGGTGCTGGTGTTGTCCGACTACGGCAAAGGCGCCTTGCAGAATCACCAGGTGTTGATCCAGGCCGCCAAGGCTCGCAACATTCCGGTGTTGGCCGATCCCAAGGGCAAGGACTTCTCGGTTTACCGAGGCGCCAGCCTGCTCACGCCCAACCTCAGTGAGTTCGAAACCATCGTCGGCGGTTGCGCTGATGAGCACGAACTGGTGAGCAAGGGCGCGGCGCTGATGGCCGATCTCGACTTGGGCGCCTTGCTGGTGACCCGTGGCGAGCACGGTATGACCCTGTTGCGTCCGGGTCACCCGGCGATGCACCTGCCGGCGCGTGCCCGTGAAGTGTTTGACGTTACGGGCGCCGGTGACACGGTAATCTCTACTCTGGCTGCGTCTATCGCGGCTGGCGAGGAACTGCCCCACGCCGTGGCCTTGGCTAACCTGGCCGCGGGCATTGTGGTGGGCAAGCTGGGTACTGCAGCCATCAGCGCACCTGAGTTGCGCCGTGCGATCCAGCGTTCCGAAGGCTCGGAGCGCGGTGTGCTGGGCCTGGAGCAGTTGCTGCTGGCAATTGACGATGCTCGAGCTCACAACGAAAGCATTGTGTTCACCAACGGCTGCTTTGACATCCTGCACGCCGGGCATGTGACGTACCTGGAGCAGGCAAGCGCCCAAGGCGATCGCTTGATCGTTGCGGTCAACGATGACGCTTCGGTCAGCCGCTTGAAAGGTCCTGGCCGCCCGATCAACAGTGTTGACCGGCGCATGGCGGTACTCGCGGGCCTGGGCGCGGTGGACTGGGTGATCAGCTTCTCCGAAGGCACCCCGGAAAACCTGTTGGCCCAGGTCAAGCCCGACGTGCTGGTCAAGGGTGGTGACTACACTGTCGATCAGGTAGTCGGTGCGGACATCGTCAGCGCCTACGGCGGCACGGTCAAAGTGCTGGGGTTGGTTGAAAACAGCTCCACCACTGCGATTGTCGAGAAGATCCGCAACAACGAGTGATACCCCGTGGGGCGAGCCTGCTCGCCCCTAGCTTTTCTTCGGCACGATCTTGCGCAGCATCTGCCGTGCCTTGCCGGTCAAGCGCTTGAGCTTCGAGTCTTTTTCCGGTTCTGCCAGGCCCTGCTGCCTGAGCCAATCCTTCCAGCGAATCCGCTCATCGCGCACCAGCCAGCCTTCTTGCTGGGCAAAACTTTCCGCCAGATAGAGGCCGCGCGTGCTGGCCGGGTACAGTTGGTCTTTCTTGACCGTGTACAACTCTGCCAGTGGCTCGCCATCTTTGAGCGGCATCAAGTACAGGTCCGGGCGCTGACGGTCCAGGCGCGCCACCAGTTGGTCACCCTCCAAACGCTCATCCACATGAAACAAGCTGAGGGACTTGGCTTCCTTCGGCACTTCCAGGCGCAGGTCATAAATCAATTGCAGCGAGGCGGTCGGCAGGTGCACATAGGCCCGTGGGCGCTCGATCAGTTGCATGGTGGCGCAGCGTACCGGGCGTGCGGCGCCGGACAAGGGGCTGAGCCGAAACGGTAGGGCCTCGCGGTAATGCAGGGCGGCGGAGTAGGGCGCCGGCAGCCAGGTGTCGTTGAAGCGCCCGCCGAGCCAGCCTTCGGGGGTTTCGAGCAGGCACTCTTCGGCAATTTCCTGGATGGCGGTGTGCAGCGGCAGGTTCAGTTCATGGGCCGGGACGTAGCCGGAGATCAGCTTGAGCACCACATCGCCACGGTCCTGGCGGCGTTGGCGCACCAGCACCCAGTAGTCCTTGTTTTGCCAGTGCAGGGTCAGGCGTACCGAGACGCCGAGGTTCGCCAGTTCCAGGGCGAAGCGTTCGGCATCTGGTACCTCGACCGGCTTGCGCCGTTGCAGGGTCTGGGCGAAGTTGAGCGGCATGCCGACGCTCTGGTAGCTCAGGC
>NZ_MLCT01000183.1:0-1492 GCF_001806145.1 Pseudomonas sp. BS-2016 | reverse complement strand
GCCCAAGCTGGATATCGGCATCAGCTTCTTCGGTGGCCCCGGCAAGGAGGATGGCCGGTTCGATATGGATAACCTGAACTATCTGTACAAGTTCCCCCATCGGGAATGGAAGGTGCCGCGTCGTAATCACTAAGTGCAGGCAGGCGTCCGTGCAGCGGCCCGCCAAGCACGCAGCTAGAAGTAGCCGCCCGAAGCACTGTGCCGGACGTCGCAGGCCTATCAGACTTATACGACGAAATACCCGGAATCGTCCGACTTTACCCTAAGTAAATCCCTCTCCAAAGTTTGGCTTGCCGCTGACTCTCTCGTTCTCGTTTACCTCGATTGAATGCATCACGTATCAATTTTCTTATTCGAGACGAGAAGGAGAGTGCGGCCATAAACTCAAATGGATAAAGGGTAAAGCAATGAGCTTAGGTTATTTCATAGGTCTGGGTGACAAGACCACCTGCGGCGGGGAAGTGCTGGACGGTGATAAGAGAGTCAACATACATGGCCTTTTCCATGCGTGCGAAGGTGACCGAGTCACCTGTGGCAAGGATGGGCAAACTTATAAGATCGTCGGTGGCATTTCCCACATAAACAGCCATGGCCGGCTTATGGCCGGCACTTTGGATAGTTACAGCGACTGTCCCTGTAAAGCCGAGCTGATTCCTTCGGTGTACTCGGCCACCTATGAAAACCAACATACAGAACCGCCCATTAACCTGCGAGTAGCTCAAACAAACCCATCATCTGTAAATCGAAACACTGTAGCGCCACGTCATTCTGGTTTCGTGCCGTCCGGTCATGTTGGATCAATGGCATTCAATGGTGTGCAGGGTCAGGAGCCAGGTTTTTATATCGTGCCCAAAAGTATCAGCCGCGAGGCGCTGGAAGCCACACTTTTTCCAACGTTCGACCCGGCTGTAATGCGCAAGTTTAAGGCACTGAACCCGAATACGAGCCACGTCAAAGCCGGCTCGATGATCGTACTCAGCGATCCGAACAACACCTCGTGCACCTATCAGGAAGCGCAACTGTTGCAGGCGGCTCAACACGTCAGCGCATCACTGGATGAGCTGACGCCGGACGAGGCTGACTTTCTGTATCGCCATGGTGCTGAAGTCGCCGGTTTCATCGGCCAAACCTCAACCTGGCTCGGCGTCAGCGCAGTGGTGATGGAAAAGCACCTGAGCAATCTGCGCGAAACGCTGCAGGCCATGGAGCGCCTGCATCAGGACAGCTACCGGCAGCACGGGCACCTTAGGTCACCGCAGTTTTTTGCTGATCGCCAACGGTGGATGAACCAGTTGGATGCTCATCTGCTCAACTCCACCCGCCTGCGCGGGCAGACCACCTTGGGCGATCACCCCAAGTTGAAAACGGCCCTGGGTATATCCAGTCGCAGCTTGGTGCATCACTGGGACAAGGCGGGTGGGCCGGGGCAGATTCCGGGGTATGCCGCTCATGTGGAGGCGGTCAGTCGTGCCACGAAGTATATGAAGGCAGG
>NZ_MLCT01000182.1:0-1784 GCF_001806145.1 Pseudomonas sp. BS-2016 | reverse complement strand
GGTGGGCAACTGCTGGCGCGGATCAAGGGTGTGCGCAAGAAGCTGTCCCAGGACCTGGGTTTCTTGATGCCCACGGTGCATATCCGTGACAACCTCGACCTGGCCCCCAGCGCTTATCGCCTGACCCTGATGGGGGTAATCCTGGCCGAAGCCGAGATCTACCCGGACCGCGAACTGGCGATCAACCCCGGCCAAGTGTTCGGTACCCTCAACGGCATTACCGCCAAAGATCCGGCTTTCGGCCTGGAAGCGGTGTGGATCGAAGTCAGCCAGCGCAGCCAGGCGCAGTCCCTCGGTTACACCGTGGTGGATGCCAGCACCGTGGTCGCCACGCACCTCAACCAGATTCTCTACAAGCACTCCCACGAGTTGATCGGCCACGAGGAAGTCCAGCAATTGATGGGCTTGCTGGCCAAATCGTCGCCAAAACTGGCCGAAGAGCTGGTGCCTGGCGTGCTGTCACTGTCGCAGTTGCTCAAGGTGTTGCAAGCGCTGTTGGCCGAACAGGTGCCCGTGCGCGACATTCGCAGCATTGCCGAGGCCATCGCCAACAATGCCGCCAAGAGTCAAGATACTGCCGCTCTGGTGGCGGCGGTGCGTGTCGGCGTGTCCCGCGCAATCGTGCAAAGCATTGTAGGGACTGAGTCGGAGCTGCCTGTGATCACCCTGGAGCCCAGGTTGGAACAAATATTGCTCAATAGTATTCAGAAGGCAGGGCAAGGCCAGGAAGAGGGCGTTTTACTGGAGCCAAGCATGGCTGAAAAGCTGCAGCGTTCGTTGATCGACGCCGCACAGCGCCAGGAAATGCAGGGCAACCCGGTGATCCTGCTGGTGGCCGGCCCGGTTCGCGCGATGTTGTCGCGGTTCGGACGCCTGGCCGTACCGAATTTGCACGTGTTGGCTTACCAGGAAATTCCTGACAATAAGCAAGTGACTATTGTCGCGACAGTTGGGCCCAATGGCTGAGGTAGTGGGTTATGCAAGTTAAGCGTTTTTTCGCCGCCGATATGCGTCAGGCCATGAAACTGGTCCGTGATGAGCTGGGCGCCGATGCCGCGATTATCGGTAACCGTCGGATTGCCGGCGGTGTCGAGCTGACGGCTGCCCTGGATTACACGCCCCAGGCGCTGGCCCCGCGCGTGCCAAACATGGAGCTCGAAGACGAGCTGCGCAAGACCGCCTCGCGCATTGTGTCGGCCCAGGCTGAACTGAGCATGCGTGGCGACAGCGATGCCAGCACCAATCGCCAGCTGTTTGCCGGCCTGCCGCTGACCGCCGCCGAGCCGCTGGTTGAACCCACCTTTGTCGAACCGCCGCGTCCTGCAGCGCCTGCCCCGGCTGCCGCAGTTGACCAGCGCGTGATTGACTCGATGCGTTTTGAACTCAACGGCCTGCGTGAATTGCTCGAAGTGCAGCTCGGCTCGCTGGCCTGGACCCAACTGCAAGGCAGCAAGCCGCAGCAAGCCAACCTCTGGCGTCGCCTGCAACGCATCGGCCTGTCCGGCCCGTTGTCCCGCGACCTGCTGGCCTTGACCGCTGAAGTCGAGGAGCCGCGCCAGGCCTGGCGCATGCTGCTGGCGCACTTGGCGCGCATGATTGCCACGCCGGAAATCGAACCCCTGGAAGAGGGCGGTGTAATCGCCATGGTCGGCCCCGCCGGCATGGGCAAGACCACCACCCTGGCAAAGCTTGCGGCCCGTTACGTGCTTAAATATGGCGCGCAGAATATCGCCCTGGTGAGCATGGACAGTTACCGTATCGGCGCTCAGGAGCAGCTCAAGACC
>NZ_MLCT01000181.1:0-1942 GCF_001806145.1 Pseudomonas sp. BS-2016 | reverse complement strand
GAGGATGACGTTCGCCGCGCCGCCCTTGAGGTTGGGGTTGCCGACAATGATCCCGCCCAGTTGGGTGTTAGTCATGGTGCCGTTGGCGTTGTTGAGGATCACGCCGTTGGGGCCGACGTTGTAGTCCTTGAACTGGTTATGGGACAAGCCCGCGCCATTGGGGGTAGCGATGTTTACCACCGGCACGCCATTGCCCGCCGCGCCCACGGTGGTGCCCGGCGCACTGACCACAATGCCCTCGGCCTGGGCCAGCAGCGGCTGCCAGAACAGTGCGTTGGCAAGGATCAACGCCAGCCCGCGCTTGGGCAGGCCGAAGAACGCGTCCCGGCGCTTCAGGGCGGCAGAAGGTTGGCGGGCCAGGAAGGCGAATTGGCGAACATCCATTGTCAGGCTCTCATGCAGCGGGGCGTTGAATTACAGGAAAAAATCCATGCGGAAGTAGATCGGCGCTTCGCGCTCGGTCACCACACCGGGTCTTTCTAACGAATGAGCAAAGGTCACGCTGGTGCTGACGTGTTTGCCACGGGCGAACAGCTCCAGGGAGTTGCTGGACACCCGGCCATGAACGTTGTCGTTGTAGCGGTCGTTGCGGATCACGCCTTGGTCGTAGCCGACGCTGGCGCCGTATTCGGCGAAGGCCGGGCGCATCCAGTCGAGGGTCACCGGGCGTGCCCAGCGCACTTCGTTGCGCCAGTAGCCGCCGCTGTCGCCGGTCAGCAACTGGTCCTTGAAACCGCGCACCGAGGCCGAGCCGCCGAGGCTCATGCGCTGGGGCGAAAACAGAATGTCTTCGCTGCGTTGGCCGGTGGCCAAACTGCTGAAGCTGAACGACTCGCCCCACAGGCTGAACGGTTGCAGGTAGCTGACGGTGGCGGTGTATTTGCGGTAGCGCGAATTGGGCTGACGCCGACCGAGCGGGTCACGCTCGTCTTGAGACTGGGCGTCGAGCAGGCCAATGCCGCTTTGCATGCCCAGGTCCAGGTTGACGAAGGCACTGCCGATGCGCCGACCGTGGTTGACGCCCAGTTGCAGTTCGCTGAGGCGGTTGCTGCTGGCCTCGGTGCGTGTGTCGAGGATGTAGTTGTTGGTGCGCAGGTGCGCCAGGCCGACGTTGACCGAGGTCTTGCTCACATCGTCGCGATGGATCACCCGCTCGGCGCGCAGTTGGTGGTTCTGGTTGTCGCCGTCCTGCTTGAATTTGAAGCCGTCGGTCACGCCGTAGGTGCGGTAGTCGCTCTCGCTGTAGGTGTAGCTGAAGTTCCACCAGCCCCAGGGCAGGTTGTAGTAGAGCATGGTGTTTTTCGAGGTTTTCTGGTGGTCGCTGATGGCGTCATGGCCGCCGCGCAGCATCAGTTGGTCACCCAGGCCCAGTGGGCTGTCCCACTCAAGGCCAGCGCCCCATTGCTGTTCGCCGGTGCTTTTCTGCCCATCGTTGTTGCGCGACAGGCTGGCGCGCCAGGGCTTTTGCGCGGTGTTCTTGACCACCACGTCGCTGCCACCGACTTGCTTGCCAGGCGTCAGCTCCATCTGCGCTTGTTTGGACGGCAGGCGGTTGAGCTGGTCCACCAGTTGCTCGATTTCACGCAGGTTCAGTGCTTCGCCGACCTTGCCGGGAAACGCCATGGCCAGTTCGCGGTCGGTCACCGTGCTGCCTTCGGCGCTGCGCAACGCTTCGAGTTTGCCTTCCACCACCAGCACTTGCAGATGGCCGGTGGAGAGGTCTTGCTGCGGCAGGTAGGCACGGCTGGTGACGCGGCCTTTGCCGAGGTAGTAGTCGGTGATGGTTTTGAGCAGGTCGTTCAGCTGGGACACGCCCAGGCACTGGCCGATGTAGGGCTTGAGCAGGCGCTCGCGGTCGGGCGCCGGCAGGCTGTCGGCGCCTTTGAGTTCGATGGTTTTGATCGGGAAGCAACGGGTGTCGGCCGGGGTTGCCGGGGCTTGG
>NZ_MLCT01000180.1:0-3045 GCF_001806145.1 Pseudomonas sp. BS-2016 | reverse complement strand
CAGCACCTGGGGGTTGATGCTGCAGCCGGCGCCTTCCACGGCAAAGTTCGACAGGTTCTTGGCCGCGCCAAAACCGCCCGGCACGATCAGCGCGTCAAAGTCTGCGGCGTTGGCTTGGCCAATATCCTTCACGGCGCCTCGGGCGATGCGCGCGGATTCCACCAGCACGTTGCGCGATTCGGGCATTTCTTCGCCCGTGAGGTGGTTGATCACGTGCAACTGCGCTACGTCGGGTGCAAAGCATTCCACTTGAGCGCCGCGCTGGTCCAGGCGCAGCAGGGTGATCACGCTTTCATGGATCTCTGCGCCGTCGTACACGCCACAGCCGGAAAGGATCACTGCAATCTTTTTGCTCATGGGCATTTCTCCTGATTCATGGCGTTAAATGTCTACTAATTTGTAACCTCTTGCCAATGGGAACTCACGTCGCTGCACCTAATCTTGATGTAACAAAAATAGACCGGACTAGCCCATGGACTTTGTGCCTTACGCAGTACCGTTTTTTATTGCCCTGATCGTGGTCGAGTTGCTGGCCGACCGTTGGCGTGGCGTGCGCAACTACCGAGTGGCGGATGCCATCAACAGCCTCAGCACCGGAGTGCTGTCCACCACCACAGGCTTGCTCACCAAGGGCGTGGGCCTGCTGACCTACGCGTTCGCCATCGAGCACCTGGCGCTGTTCGAATTGCCTGCCCAGAGTGCCTGGACCTGGGTGTTTGCCTTTGTGTTCTATGACTTCTGCTACTACTGGCTGCACCGCATGGGTCATGAGCGCAACATACTGTGGGCCGCGCATTCGGTGCATCACCAGAGCGAGGACTACAACCTCAGCACCGCTTTGCGCCAGACCAGCACCGGTTTCCTGCTGAGCTGGATCTTCTACTTGCCCCTGGCGGTGGTTGGTGTGCCACTGGTGGTGTTTATCAGCGTGGCGTCGCTCAACCTGCTGTATCAATTCTGGGTCCATACACGCCATGTTCCCAAGCTTGGCTGGTTCGAATGGTTTTTCGTCACACCGTCCAATCATCGGGCCCACCATGCGCAGAACGCTCTCTACATGGATCGCAACTACGGCGGGGTGTTCATTATTTGGGACCGACTGTTCGGTACCTTCCAGGAGGAAGACGATAACGAACCGTTGATTTTCGGTGTGACCACACCCTTGGCCAGCTGGAACCCGCTGTGGGCCAACCTGCAGTTTTATGCGCAACTCTGGAGTGACGCCCGGCGTACTGAGCGTTGGTGGGACAAGCTGCGTATCTGGTTCATGCGCACCGGCTGGCGCCCGGCGGACGTCAAGGCCAAGTACCCGATGGCCAAGCCGGACCTGAGTCAGTTCCGCAAATTCGAGGTGCCGCTGGATGTGCGCCAACAGGTCTACATCGCCTTGCAGTTTGCGGCCTATGTAGGGTTTGGCAGTTATCTGATGAATTTCGGTGAGGGCTTGCCCTCCACGGCGCTGGTCCTTGGCTGGGGCACGATGGCGCTGGGGTTGTTTACCCTGGGCGTGGCGCTGGAGAATCGCCCATGGGCGCTGAAGGCCGAGCTGGCGCGCCTGGCGCTGAATGTTCCCTTGGTATGGCTGGCGCCGCTGGTGGGGTTGTGGCCCGCCAGCAACCTGGGCTGGCTGGGCCTGGCGAGCTACAGCCTGCTCAGCATCATCGGCCTCTACTGTTGCAGAAGCCGGCTTACTCGGTTGGTGTCTTAGGCGTTTCGACCGAGGCTGGCTCGTTAGCCAGCCGAGCCTTGGCCTCGGCACAGGCTTGGCGGGCGATGCGGGCATTCTTGAAGCGACGGCGCAGCCACAGGCCAAAGCCCAGCACCAGCAAGGCGGCCAATACCCACAACTCGTATTTCTTGACGCTGCCGAGCATTCCTTCCAGCACTGCGCCGAAGTGATAGGCTGCCGCCCCCAGTGCCGCGGCCCAGATCGCCGCGCCAATACCGTTCAGAACCAGGTAGCGCAACGGTGGGTAGCCGGACAGGCCAATCGCCACGGGCATCACCGTGCGCAACCCGTATACGAAGCGGAAACTCAATACCCAGATATCCGGATGCTTGCGGATATGTTCCAGTGCCTTGTCGCCCATCAGTTGCCAGCGCGGCTTGCGCGCCAGCAACTTGCGGCCGTGCTTGCGCCCCATGTAGTACCAGAGCTGGTCGCCGGCGTAGCTGCCAAAAAAGGCAACGACCACCACCAGGTTGATATCCATGTAGCCACGGAACGCCAGGAAGCCTGCGAGTACAAGGATGGTCTCGCCTTCGAAGAACGTGCCGAGAAAGAGGGCAAAGTAGCCGAAGTCATGCAGAAATTGTTGAAGCATGGTCTAGGGTGCTGGCGAAATGAACGCGCAGCCTACGCCTTCACGAAGATTCATGAAAGTATCGAGATGTGTCACGAAGTGAACAATTCCTACGCAAATGACGAATGGGACTACAGGTCGTGTCGATAAGCACAACTGTCATTCATTCGTCATAATGGCCGCTTATAACTGCAACGCTCGCCCGTAAACACGGGCTCAGGAGTCTGTCGTGAGCTTTACCCCTGCCAATCGCCTGTTCCCCGCCACCCGTCTGCGTCGCAATCGTCGTGATGATTTTTCTCGTCGCCTGGTACGTGAAAATGTACTGACCACGAATGATCTGATCCTGCCGGTTTTCGTGCTCGACGGTGAAAATCGCCGGGAAGCGGTGGCGTCGATGCCGGGTGTGGAGCGTCTGACCATTGACCTGTTGCTTGAAGAGGCGGCGAAGTGGGTCGAATTGGGCATCCCGGCGCTGGCGCTGTTCCCGGTGACCCCGGCCGAACTCAAGACCCTGGACGCCGCCGAAGCCTGGAACCCCCAGGGGATTGCCCAGCGTGCCACCCGTGCCCTGCGCGAGCGTTTCCCGGAGCTGGGCGTGATCACCGACGTGGCCCTGGACCCTTTCACCACCCACGGCCAGGATGGCATTCTTGACGAAGACGGTTATGTTCAGAACGACATCACCGTCGATGCACTGGTCAAGCAGGCGTTGTCCCACGCGGCTGCGGGCGCCCAGGTG
>NZ_MLCT01000018.1:0-392397 GCF_001806145.1 Pseudomonas sp. BS-2016 | reverse complement strand
ATAATACAGGCACACGTAAATGGTGCTCCCAACGACATCTGGTACGAGAACACTTGCGGGTTACCGCCCCCAAAGTCTAAATACACATCGTTGATGTCGCTGATATATGGGCAATACGGATGGGCATCTGTAGGAAGAGGTAATGGTGCCAGGTATGTCTTGCGACCCGTCATAAAAGACTCGATATCACCTGCTTGTGGCGAGGGAGGAGGAGTATCCGGGCGTAGTATTTGGTCATTGATTTTTTTGGGCATGCCCCTAATCCCCACTACCTGGAGCCTGCCGCTCAGCGCGATACACGTGCGCGAAAATCTCGGTGATGTCATGCCGCGGGTATTGCTTTCTCAGGGTGCGCACCTTGGCGCTGAGCCGCACCAAGGTGTTGCTGGGCTTGGCCCGTTGCTCCACGGGTAGGGGTTGCGACCAGTCGATCATGGCCTGAGGCAGGGCGCGGCGGCCAGTTTTGTCGATGCGCTTGATTTCCCACTCGACCAGGCGATTGGGCAGGGTCCAGAAGGTCATGACGTGGTAGACGTACCAGAAAAATGCGTACACCCAGCCCACTTTTTTCTCACGCAAACGCCGGTGCATATCGGTCCGCGCATTACGGAAAGTGTGCAGTCCTTCATGGAGCGGATCGTTTGGGCCTTGCAGCCCCAGCGGGTCTTGCATGGCCTTGAGGTCATCCAGTTCGTATGCCATATAAGCGCGAACGGCCTCCCAATGGGCGATGCCCAGTTGCGACCCGGCACACTGGAATTCCAGAGTGACCCATTCACCCTCATGTTCAAAACCCATGCCCATGCCGTACTGGCGAGTGGCGCCGTATTGCGTGGCGCTGTGGGACTGAATCACCCATGCGCAGAGTGATTCCCAAGGCACAAACAACGGCTCGTTATCCCCTGCGAGCGTAAAACAGACTTCGCGTCGTTGCCGATTGAAGCGGGTAGGGATGACTTCGGTGAAGTGTTTATGGGCTTTGAGCCAGACGTAGAGACACATGGCAGTCATGAAAAGCCACATCATTATGGCTATGGGCCAGCTAAAGTAGAAAACGTCCTCTATCACTTCCCTGATCAAATCGGGAGAAAAGTCGTTCAGGACTGCCAAAAATCCGCTAATCACCGGGAAACCAAAAGCGACGATACAGGCGCACGTAAATGGAGCTCCCAACCATGTTTGATACGAGAACACGTTGGGGTTACCGCCCCCAAAGTCTAAATACACATCGTTGATGTCACTGATATACGGGCAGTACGGATGGGCATCTGTAGGTAGAGGTAACGGTGCCAGGTATGTCTTGCGACCCGTCAGGAAAGGTTCGATATCACCTGCTCGTGGCGGAGTGGGTGTAGGCGAGTCTTTTTTCGCTATGTGTTTTTTGGCCATGTCCCTATTCCTTTCCAGGCGACGCTGGCCGCTCGGCGCGATAGACCGCAGCGAAAATCTCGGTGATGTCATGCCGCGGGTATTGCTTTCTCAGGGTGCGCACCTTGGCGCTGAGCCGCACCAAGGTGTTGCTGGGCTTGGCCCGTTGCTCCACTGGCACGGGTTGCGACCAGTCGATCATGACCTGAGGCAGAGCGCGGCGGCCGGTTTTGTCGATGCGCTTGATTTCCCACTCGACCAGGCGATTGGGCAGGGTCCAGAAGGTAATGACGTGGTAGACGTACCAGAAAAATGCGTACACCCAGCCCACCTCTTTCTCACGCAAACGCCGGTGCAGGCCGGCCCGGGCATTGCGGAAAGTATGCAGCCCTTCATGGGGCGGATCGTTTGGGCCTTGCAACCCCTGCGGGTCCTGAATGGCATTGAAGTCATCCAGTTCGTATGCCATATAAGCGCGCACGGCTTCCCAATGGGCGATGCCCAGTTGCGATCCCGCACACTGGAATTCCATGCATAACCATTCGCCCTTATGTTCAAACCCCATGCCCATGCCGTACTGGCGGGTGGCGCCGTATTGCGTGGCACTGTGCGACTGAATCACCCACGCGCAGAGTGATTCCCAAGGCACAAACAACGGCTCGGTTTCCCCTTCGGGCGTAAAACAGACTTCGCGCCGTTGCCGGTTGAAGCGGGTGGGGATGATTTCGGTGAAGAGCTTGTGGGCCTTGAGCCAGACGAAAAGGCACATGGCACTTGTGAAAAGCCACATCATTACGGCAATGGGCCAGCAAGCGAAGAAAACGTCCTCAGTAAACTCTCTGACCAGCTCAGGAGAATAGTCGAGCAGTGTTGCCGCAAAGCCGCTAATCATCGGGAAACCAAAAGCGATAATACAGGCACACGTAAATGGTGCTCCCAACGACATCTGGTACGAGAACACTTGCGGGTTGCCGCCCCCAAAGTCTAAATACACATCGTTAATGTCGCTGATATACGGGCAGTACGGATGTGCATTTGTAGGAAGAGGTAGCGGTGCCAGGTATGTCGTACGACCTGTCAAGAAAGATTCGACATCACCTGCCCGGCGTAACGCTTCAGGCGCAGAGCTCAAATGCGATTTGTTTGGGTATTCACGCATCAGGGATTTCCTTTAAGGCCAAAACGTCGACAGCTAACAAGGTCAGCGCAGGGGAGGGTAACGGGTGAGCGGCTGAGGGATAGCGACCTTCCTCAAAGGGGTTAAAGTGGATAAGGTGCGAGCGCACGACCGGTTGGCCCTGTTCATCCAAAGACTTCAGCTGAAGTTCAAGTAACAGCTCTTCATGCAACTTGTCGTTAATGCGTTCAGGGTGATTCGGATAACTCAGGTTTAACCTCAGCCCCGGCGTATTAGGTGCGCCCGTTTCCACACGAAACAGCCCGGCCTGTACCGGTTCACTGAGTTCTTGCGCGTACTTTCTGGGGCGTCTGCCCCCGTCCAATACCGTGATAAAACGCCGGGCCCCGACCTTTAACCCATGAGGGGGCTGCCCGCCTAACGGCGCTTGAAAGTCTTGCAGGCTTAAACCCGGCAGATTGATGGTGATCTCCCCGACGTGAGTGGCTGGGAACCAGCCTGCCAAATACGAGCGTTCCGGGCGGCGCTCGACCTGAACAAAGGGCGCTTGCAGTAAAGCTTGAAGGTGACTTTGAAAGCCGGCGAGGCTGAGGTTTTTTTGTTTGTCTGTTTCCAGCCCCCACGGTGTGCTTTGTAGCCACTGGTCGTGAGCGCTGGTGTTGTAGTGGTTGTACATCCAAGTTCCTGCAAGTTCGAGCAGGGTGAATAGTCCTCCTACAAGACTGAAGCGGAAAAACACCTGGGAAAGACGAGCGCCTGAAATTATCCAGGCAGTGTTTCTGGCTGGGCCTTTAGCTGCACTAAATACCTGAGCTACTGAGCTAATACTGTTTAATAGACCATATGCATTGCTGGCGCCTAAACCGCTGGCACTGATCAGCTGTAATACTGCACCGTTTTGAGTACCTCGATTGCCGCTTCGTACAGCTTCTACCCAATTGCCGTGGTAAGTACTGGAGCTAATTAATGCTGAGTATAAGCCAAAAGCATACGTCCCAACTCCCAATCCAACATGCAACTTCCCCAGAGTGACTTGTAAACTACTTGGAGAGGTCATTCTTAAACTGGCTTTCAAATTTTCAATCTGAGCATTCAATGCTGTATCAAAAGCGCCTTGAGCAGCAGCAAAACCACTTGCACCGGTCGCTGCCAGAGAGCTTATAAGTGGCATAAATTTACGATCTTTCCGCGAAACACCTAATGTCTCTTTAAGTACCTGATTCAAATTCACCATCTGCGCGAAAAACAACAACAGCGCTGCCCCGTCCCCCAGCACATTCATCACCGGCGCACGGTGAACGCCTTCTTTAAAGTTGCTCATTAAACTTGCGACTTGGCGATGGCCTTCCGGGGCGAAAATGACGGTCATGCCTGCACGCCCGGGTGCCGATCCGAAGAGCCTTACATGTTCGTCGGGCAGTTCCGGGATGGGGCTGATGCTGGCGGCCAGTCGGGCCTCTCCTTGGGTCAGTTGCCCGCGCAGGGTGTTGATTTCGTGCAGTAGCTGTTGGGATTTGAGCGAGCGGTGGCCGTCAACGCGGTTGACCTGCTGACGCTTATGCTTGAGTTTCAACAGCCTTTCGCGCTGGTCCAGCACCTCTTTCAGGGTTTCGCGCAGGCTGTCCAGCTCGGCCGGGGTGGCAAAGTGAAAGGTTGCGCCTTCCGTTTTGGCCGCCTGCAAAATGCGCAGGGTCAATGCCTGGGGCAGGTCGCGAAACAATTGGTCGAGGTCCGGCATGGTGTTGCCTTTGACAATGCCGTCAAAACTGGCAACCAGGGATTCCAGCCCGCGGTTCAGGGCCGGGCTCCAGGCGTGTTGTGCGGCATGGGCCACGTTGCGCGTGCTTTCTGGTAGCTCGTCCAGCGCTGGCAGGCGACCGCGTTCCAGGGTGTCCAGACGCGCCAGTTGCTCGGGCAAGTTGTTGTACACGGCCACGCTGCTGGCAAGTAAAAAGGCGTATTGAACCCACAACGCCGTTTGTTCGCTAATGGGCAGGGTGTAGTACAACCGGACAACGAATTGCGGGTTGCCTTCGAGGTAGGCCAGCAATTGGTCGCACGCTTCATCGCTGCGGCAAATATCTTTCAGGCAGGCGTATTCAAGTGAGAACGCGTGATCCACTTGCCCCGCCTGTTGGGCATCGAAGTACCAGGCGGCGTTGTGAAAGGCGCCGCGGGTTATTAGAGCAACCCGGTCAGCGGTGATGTTGTCCAGCACACGGTTCCAGCGCTCAAGCCCATCACGATGTGCCTGCAGCTCGCGATCCATGGCGGGGCGGTCGATGAGTTCGTTCACGCCTCGCTGGCCGAACCGTGCGCCAAACAGGATGTCTTGGGTATCCCGGCTGCGTTGTTTACCCAGGGTTATCAACGCCTCGAAATGGGCCTCGACAAACGCAGCAGGTGCTACGCGAAAATGCGCTCGCGTGTAATAACAGCGATCGATATCTTCAACGGCTCGCACCGCGAGCAATTGTAGGTCTGGCACATACGCTTGATACAGCGCTGCCTCCATCTCAGCCTCACGCCTCAGGGCTTCAAGGTCTGCTGGAATCGATGTGTTGGGGGGCGGCGTCATCAGTCCGCCTCGATTGAGGTACTCGTGTATCGCTTTGCCCGTCACCGCGCGCTCAGGCTCAGGCAGTTTTTTGAAGTCTTCCAGCAGTGCCTGGATGGCCGGGTCATCGAGGGTGGCCGCGAATGTTTGCCAGTCCGATTCGGCCAACCAGGTGAGGGACTCGATGTAACACCCCAACAGGTAATTCCGCTCGTTGTGACCCTTTTGCGCTCCACCGTTGGCCCAGTCAGTGACCCAGCCTACGACTTCATCCTGATAATTGGCCAAGTCACGTAAAACGCCCAGGGTGTCTTCCAGCACTAAATAGAGAATGTCATGGTGGTACTCCGGCGCCACGCTGCTGGCCAGGGTGCCCATGGATATCTGTTGGAAGCGTCGGGGCTGTTCCCACAGATAAGGCTGGCGCTCGTGTTCAGGGGTTTTGGCCAACTGTCGCTGGCGTTCGGCAAAAGCCGCGTGTTCGGCCAACGTCGCGGTCTGGTCAAGGTGCTGCTGGTGATAGTCCACATATTCAGTGGCCACTTCGGCCAGCCATTGCTCGGCCATTTGCGGGGTGAGCAAGTGCGTACCGCCCGTTTGGCAGTTCGTCAGGCCGGGATGCACCGCTTGCATAAAATGAGTGCGTTCTTCGGCCGAGTTGAGCACTTGCTGGCATTTTCTGGCCGTCCACTGTGTCTCGGCATACGTGACATACAAGGTGCTGTGCCTGGACACAATCAAGTGAGGCGGGCCGATTGACGTCTGCCGCTCATCTTCTGTGACGGTTGTGCTTTTTAGCAGCAACTGCGTGAGCAGGCCGTCAAGCAACCGGTATTCGGATAGTTCGCCTGTGGCACTGTCGATCACATACAGCCAGCCGTCACGGGGCAAACGTATCCCGAGCGGGCGGCTGCTCAGGCGGTACGGCATGGACAGGGCAGTGGCCGGGTCCAGCGCCGGGTTGTCTACCAAACCGTAGCGCAGTGGCACCAGTTGCAGGGTGGGCTTGCTAAGCGGACATACGCCGAGCGCGACTTTGGCGTCCAGTCGGCTTCGGTTGATGTTGTTGGGGTTTCGGCGAGGGATGCTATTGGCCATGTCTGAGGCTCCCGCAGGTGTGACGCCCGCGACGGTTAAAAGTCAGCCTCACTCAAGACTTATGCCAGCCTCCCCGCCGCCCTTGTAAACCGGCACTTTGCGCCGCAAGCCCGGTGGATCCCGGTGTTGTATGTCCGTCAATTTGCGCAAGTTGTTGCGCAGTGCTGCGCAAGTTGTTGCCCGATACGCCAGAAGGCGTTGTCTGCGGGGGCTGTAGCCTTGAGGTCGGGGCTTATCCGAAAGTCGCTGCGCAGCTTTCTGCGCAAATTGGCCTGTTTTGCCAAAACAGCGCTGGCACGCCGTTTTCTGTCCCTGCGCCGAGCGGTAAACACCCTCATCGGTGCCAGCGAACTTTGGGTGTATCATGTCGCGCAAACGCCCCAGCCGTGACGAATCCTGCCGATGCCCGATGTAACCAGCCCTGTTTTTCCTTCCGAACTGATTGCCCGGTTTGCGGCCGTGCAGCAGCATTTTCGTCAGGTCATCGTGCCGTTGTGGCAAGGCCCCGGCTGGAATGCCGAACTGGCGTTGCCCTATGAAGCGTTGAGCGCCGCCCATCAACCCCTGGCGCCTCAGCGTTACCGCGCCATGGCCTGCGCCCGTCAGTTGTATGTGTTTGCCAGCCTGATCGGTGACCCGGCCTTCCCGGGCGCGGCCGAGCGGGCAGCGGCGCTGTTTCGCTCGTTGCAGCAGCACTTTCATGACGCCGAGCACGGGGGCTGGTTCTACAGCATCGACCCGCACGGCGCGCCGCAGGATCAGCGCAAAGACCTCTACACCCATGCGTTCATCATTTTTGCCTGTGCCCATTACTGGGCCAAGGTGCGTGAGCCGCTGGTTGAATCGGTGCTCAATGCCGCGCTACAGGTCGTGGCTGAGCGGTTCAGCGATGGCGAGGGGTTGTATGAAGCCAGCCTGGACCGGGACTGGTCGCCGCTGGGCAGCGGGCCGCTGCAAAATCCGTTGATGCACCTGGCTGAGGGGTTTCTGGCCACGCTTTCGGTGCGTGACGATGTGCCCACCCGCCGTGCATTGCTGGCGCTGGCCGAGGGCATGCAAACACGTTTCATCGCCCCCGAGCATGGCGTGATGCTGGAAAAACCCCGTGGCGCGGCAGACAACTGGTTCGAGCCTGGGCATCAATTCGAATGGTATTTCCTGCTGCACTCGTCGACGTTGCTGCGCACCACGGCGCTGCACGGCTCGCTGGATCGCGCGTTCAGTTATGCCGAACAGGTCGGGGTGGATGCGCAGACAGGCGCGGTGTGCGGCATGTTGGGCAGTGATGGCCAATTGCGAGATGGTACTCAGCGAATCTGGGCACAGGCCGAGTATGTGCGGGCGCTGACATTGCGCAAGAATTGCCTTGAGCGTCTGCCACGCCAGTTGCAGGCGTTGCAGCAGCATTTCTTGCACCACGGGGGCTGGTACGAGTGCCTGGATCCGCAAGGGCATGTCAGCCGCGCCGACATGCCGTCAACAACGCCCTATCACCTGGCCACGTGTTACAGCGGCCTGGCGCAGTACTTCGCGTCAGTCGGCCCGATTTAAGCCTTGCGCGTCAGTGGCCGGGCGGTGAACTTCACCCCGGCCAGACCATGAGCGATCAGCGCGCGAATGTTGCCGTGATCGCTGCCCTCGGGGGTCGCCAGGACTGAGCGGTAATGTTCGCCAAACGCCAGCAAAGTCTCCTGATCGCTCAACCCTTCGAGCAACGCCAGCCCCACTGTTTTGCACGAACCCTCGTTTTGCTTGGCCGCGTTTTCCACGTCGCCGTTGGTGAATGCCTGCGGCTGGTAATCGTAGTGCTCGACGATGAACGCCAGGGTATCGGCAAAAACGTGTTCGCCGCTGTTCAGGCTGGCGCGCAGGGTGTTCAGGTCAGTCATGCTTTTTTCCTTGGGCAAACGCCGCCGCCTGTTCGGCAGAGGCTTCTTTCTGGTACTGGGCTTTCCACTCGGCGTAGGGCATGCCGTAAACCACTTCACGGGCGTCATCGAGGCTCAGCTCGATCTGGCGCTCATCGGCCGCGGCCTTGTACCACTTGGACAGGCAATTGCGGCAAAACCCCGAAAGGTTCATCAGGTCAATGTTTTGCACGTCCTTGCGGCTGTCGAGGTGGGCGACGAGGCGGCGAAAGGCGGCGGCTTCGAGTTCAAGGCGTTGCTGGTCAGTCATGTTGGGCTCCGGGCATAAGGGCAGGCCAGCTTAGCGGCTGGCGGCCAGGGTAATCGATACCGATTCGGCAAAACGCAGGGCGTGCGGTTTGTCGACTTCGACCTCGGCATACAACACCGCCGTATTGGCCATCACCAGATCCAGTAATTCCTGGGTCAGCCGCTCCAGCAGGGCGAAGCGGTTTTCTTCAACGTGGGCAATCACCGCCTTGGTGATGGTGCGGTAGTTGAGCGCGTGATCGATGTCGTTATCGCGCACGGCTTCTTGCGCCGCGTACAGGATGGTGAGGTTGATCAACACATCCTGTTTGTTGCGGATTTCGTCTTCATTGATCCCGATGAAGGTGCGCAGGCACAGGTCTTTGACGCGAATACGGGCCATTCCTGGCTGAAGTTGTGGCATTACGGCTTGCTCCGTCCAATCAGTTGCAAGAACTCCATGCGGGTGCTCGGTTCACGAAACGCGCCGAGCATGACCGACGTGTTCATGGTGGAATTCTGTTTTTCGACGCCGCGCATCATCATGCACATGTGCTTGGCTTCAATGACCACCGCCACGCCCGCTGCCTGGGTGATGCTTTGAATGGCATCGGCGATTTCCCGCGTCAGGTTTTCCTGAATCTGCAGGCGCCTGGCGAACATGTCGACGATGCGGGCGACTTTCGACAGGCCGAGCACCTTGCCGGTCGGGATATACGCCACGTGGGCCTTGCCGATGAAGGGCAGCAAGTGGTGTTCACACAACGAGTACAGCTCGATGTCGGCGACGATCACCATCTCATCGCTGTCCGAGGCGAAAAGGGCACCGTTGACGATGTCCTCAAGGCTCTGGCCATAGCCGTGACACAGGTATTGCATCGCCTTGGCGGCGCGTTTCGGGGTGTCGAGCAAGCCTTCGCGGTCAGGGTTTTCACCGAGACCCACCAGGATCTCGCGGTAATGCTCAGGCAACGATGTGCTCATGAAAATACTTCCTCGCGGACGGCTTATTTAAGATGCCGACCGCCGTTAACGGTCAGGGTGGTGCCGGTGACGTAGGGGTTGTCCAGCAGATAACGCAGGCTGTGGTAGATGACCTGCGGGCCGGGTTCTATGCCCAGCGCAGATTTGGCCAGCGCCTTGGTACGGTATGCCGCGTCGTCGTCCGGGTTGAACATCAACAGCGCCGGTGCGATGCCGTTGACTTTGATGCGTGGCGCCAGTTTAGCCGCGAATGACAAGGTCAGGCTGTCGAGACCGGCTTTGGTCGCGCAATAGGCAATGTGCTTGCTGCTGCCCTTGCGCGTGACATCGTCGCTGATATGCACGATGTCCGCCGGATTAGAGCGCTCCAGCAGTTCACTGCAATGCAGGTTGATCAGGTAGGGCGCAAGCATATGGACGCTGAACATCTGCGTGAAATCACTGGTTTGTGTGTCAGTTTTTTCGGGAAGCCAGGCCGAAGCGTTATGCACTATGGCACGCAGGGTGTCGGTGTGCTGTTTGAGTTGTTCGATAAACCCGAGGATGCCGTGCTCGGTCGAAAAATCCGCCTGAAGTGCCGTTGCCCCCAGATCCCTTAGCGTCTGCACGCCGGGTTTTTCAGTGCGGTAGCTGAAGATGACGTCGTAACCGTCGGCCAGTAATTGCTGCGCGCAGTGCAGGCCAATGCGCTGGCCAGCGCCCGTGATCAAAATGGGGGCAGAGTGAGAAGGCATGGCAGGCTCGGGTCAGAAGAACAGGAGAGTGCAGCGGCGTAATGGCAAAACTATACCAGCGTCCACTGGACCACGGCCATGCCCGGGCGGACTCTCCTGTTTTGAGGGGGGCGACTCAGCGGCTCTGCGGGGCGGCGGCGGTGCGCAGGCTTTTCTCAGGCGTGCTGTGCAGCCAGCCCGCCAGCAGGTGGGTCGACAGCGGAATAAACCAATACACCATCAACGGCGTTAGGGCCAACGTGCTGACCAACACGCGAGTCACCAGTCCCAGCTCGCCCAGCCACGGGCTCAGCACAACGTTGAACAGCAGCGATACCGGGAAAAAGGCGAGCCATATGGCGATTGCTTGCTTCCAGCGGGGCGGACGTTGCCCGGCTGCGCCAAACCAGCCATCGATGCCTTTGACGCGGTGCTCGTGGGGATGGGCAAACAGATCGCTGCCGCGCAGCAACCAGGATTTGCGCGAAACAGAATGTTCCCACGCGTTTAGGGTTGCTTCGTCGACAAAGCGGAAAATGATTTGGAATTCGTCGTCGCCGGGCGGCGGGGCCAGTACGCCCGACCCCAGATAGCCGGGGAAGTCCGTGGCCAATTGTTCGCCTTCGTGTAGCCAGGCGATCAGTTCCTGATAACGCCCTTGGGCGACACGGCGTGCAACCATCAAGGTGACTGGGGAGGTATACATTGTGTATCTCCATCAAACGGATGCGGCCCGGGTAGGGCAAGCATTAAGGGCAGCGCCGGGATGGTGGGCTGCAAGGCCATCAAGCAAGGATTGTTCCCAAACCCGGGTCACACGCCATTTTGAACAGCCGTGAATGCGCGTTAGACTCGCTTCTTTACCGTGAACGTGGCCCATTCCATGCCCGTGATTATTGATCGTGCGCCTGCAGTCTTGCCTGCGGCCGAGCCAGACATCGAAGGTCTTTACCCGATCCGCGAGGTCGCCCGCCTGACCGGCATTAACCCGGTCACGTTGCGTGCCTGGGAGCGACGTTATGGCTTGATCGAGCCAAAACGCACCGAAAGTGGGCATCGGCTGTATTCCATGACCGATATTGAGACAGTGCGTCAGGTTCAAGGCTGGATTGAACGGGGCGTTTCTGTCAGCAAAGTGGGTGAGTTGCTGGCCCGCCGGGCCGAGCTTGACCGCGCTGAGTCCACCCCGCAGGCGGATGAATACGCGCAGTGGCAATCACGCATCAGTGAGGCGCTCAATGCCTTTGATGAGTGCGAGTTAGAGCGGCTCTACGGGCAGATTTTTTCCAGCTATCCGCCGCAGATTGTGTTCAACGATGTGTTTATGCCGCTTTGGCAGCATTTGTTGCGTCAGCAAGACGAGTTTGGTCGTACCAGCGAGTGGCTGCTGCTCGACAGTTTCCTGCGCGGCCGTGTGCTGCAACGCCTGAACATGCAAGGCGCAACCGAGCATGCGCAGTGTGTCGTGCTGGTGGGTTTGCCAGAGCTGTGCCATGAGCTGCAATTACTGGTGACAGGCTTGTTGCTGGCGCGCAGTGACCGGGCGATCCGCGTGTTGGCTGTCGGGCAGCCGCTGAATGAACTGTCGTTGATTTGCGAAAAGGTCAATCCCCAGGCCCTGGTCCTGTTGGGTACACGCGCGCTGAGCTCTTCGCGGATCGAGCGTTTATTGCGTGTGGTACACGGCGTGAGTTGCGCGGTGTGGCTGGCGGGCGAAGCGTGCGAGTTGGCACACGACCATTTGCTGGACTCATCCATCGGTTGTCTGGGGTGTGAACCCGGCGTGATGAGTCAACGACTGGATGCGTATCTCAAGGGTGCCTGAGGCTAGGCATGCAAGGCGGGGTGGGCGAGACGATGCTGTTGCAGGATGAACTGGCGCAGGCGTTCTGTTTCACCTGCATCGCGCTGGCTTAGACGGTAAGCGTATTGCCCCAGCTCGGTCTTGCGCTCCAGCGTGCCGCGCACGGCAATGCGCTCATAGCCGGTGGGGCTGAACCATTGGCAAAACTGGCGCGGCGGGCGACTGTCATTGCGCACATCAATCAGCATGCCCTTGAACGACACCTCACTGACCCACAGTTGGCCACTGCGCCCGCGAATATTCTCCAATGCAACCGGTTCAGCGAGCGTGAAACGCCACGGGCGAATCAGCGGCCCCTCTTCAAAAATGCTCGGCGCCCCCAATTGCAAGTGCTGCGCATGGAATTCATCTTCAACCAGACGCAGCGGGAAACTCATTTGCTGGTTGGCGATTTGAGCCTGGAGCGTCACTTGCTCATGGGCGGCCAGGCGCGTGAGCAGATCGCGAATTTGTGCCACACCGTTGAGCGTCAGGCTCGACGACGCATCCCGCTGATTGAGCAGCGGGTTTTGATGCATGGTCTGAATGAAATCCAACTCGTCCTGAGTCAGAAGGGCATCGTGTGACATGGTGAAACTCAGAAGCGGGTCAATAAAAAGTCGTAACTGTTTACAACAGACCATCGATTCTACATTTTGTTGAGGCCGCTCGTCGCCTTGAGGGTTTGCAGTTCCTGCCGGACCGCCGCTAACTCGACTTCCAGTTGCGCTACACGCTGCTCAGCTTTCACTTGTTGAGAGACATCCTTCTGCACGCCAATGAAATACGTCAGTTGATCGCTTTCGTTGAAAACCGGGGTGATCGACAGCTCGTTCCAGAAGTGCGTGCCATCTTTGCGGTAATTGCGCAGCCGCTGACGGACCGGCTCGCCACGGGCCATGGCATCGCGGATCACTTGCAGCGCGACCTGGTCCCGATCACCCGCCTGCAAAAACCGGCAGTCCTGGTACAAAACCTCGTCACTGCTGTACCCCGTGAGTGTTTCAAAGGCTTTGTTCGCGTAAATCAGGATGGTGTCGTCCCCCTCAAGCTCGGCTACCACAATGCCGTCTTGGGACGCGTCAACCATGCGTTGCAGCAAACGTGCGTTGATCATCAAGCCGCTCTTCTGAAAGTGAGTGAATGGTTTCCGGACAAATGCGCCTGCAGGCCCCATGCATTCTAAGACAAAGGTACGAGCTGTCCACGTGCCATCACCGAAACGTGGCGTCACCTGCTAATATCCCAGCCTTTTAGTCAGTGACAGGATCAGATTGATGAAAGTCGCCATCCTTTGTGGCTCGGTGTATGGCACCGCAGAAGAAGTTGCCCGTCATGCCAAACAATTGCTGACCGATGCCGGGTGCGAGGTTTTGCTCAATTCTCGCGCAACCCTGGCCGATATCCAGGCATTTGCCCCCGAAGCCTTGCTGGCGGTGACCTCGACCACCGGCATGGGCGAGCTGCCGGACAATCTGGCGCCGTTATACAGCACCATCCGTGACCAACTGCCTGCGGCCTGGCGCGGCTTGCCGGGCGGCGTGATCGCGCTCGGTGATGAAAGCTATGGCGATACCTACTGCGGTGGCGGTCAACTGATGAGCGAGTTGTTCGCGGAACTGGGATTGCGTGAAGTGCAGCCGATGTTGCGCCTGGACGCCAGCGAAACCGTGACCCCGGAAAGTGACTGCGAACCGTGGGTCGAAGCCTTCATCAAAGCACTGACCCAGTAACCGGCCGTTCGCGCAGCAGCTCCAGCCACGCTTGCGCTGCGCGAGACAAATACGCCCCTTCGCGCCAGATGAACGCGATGTCCCATCGCAGATCTTCAGGCGCGATGAGTTTTAGCCTCACCACGCCGGGGCGAACCAGCCCGCGTGCCACCACGCTGGGCAGCAACACCACGCCCTGACCGGCGGCCACCAGCGCCACCAGAAAATCCGACTGCCCGCTGCGGCCCCCCTCTTTGGGGGTAAAACCCAATTGCTGACAGGCCTGCAGTAACCGATCGTTCAATACAAAACTGCGCTGATACAGCAAGAACGGGGTTTCAGACAGCTGCTCCAGTCGCACGCTGCCGTCTTCAGCCAGCGGATGATCGGCAGGAAGCAGTGCGTCCAGTGGCTCATCACAAAACGGTTGATAGGCAAAGGTCGGGTTTTTCGGCGTCAAACTGCCGCCCAACTCCAGCTCGCCGCTCAACACGGCCTGCTCAACCACCAGGCTGCCGCCTTCGAGCAATTGCACTTGAATATTGGGATACCGGCGCCGGTATTCGGCAAACAGGCTGGCGAATAGCGCATCGCTGCCCAACAGCGGCAAGCCCAGGCGCAACTCGCCGCGGGTCAGTTGACTCAAGTCGTCCAGTTCGCTCAACAACTCTTGTTGCAGACGCAACATCCCCTCAGCCCGTTGCAATACCACCGTGCCCGCTGCGGTCAGCCGCACGTGCGAACCGAGGCGGTCAAACAGCGGCGTGCCAAGGTTGTGTTCAAGCTGCGCCACCTGCTTGCTCACTGCCGATTGGCTGATGTGCAAGGTATGGGCGGCCGGTGTGAAGCCCCCGGCGCGCGCAACTTCAACGAATGTGCGCAATTGTTTGAATTCCATTTTTCAAATTCCTGTTTGGAATGGCTGTCAGTCTAACAATTCGTTTTCGGGATGGAAGGGGCGTCTTTACACTGAAAGCCTGTTTGGGATGGACACAAAATGAAACGCTTCGATGTAAAACGCTTGGGCCGTCTAGTCAGCGAAATCGCCGTATTGCTGGCTATTTATTTTCTCGGTTGCCAGATTTCGGTGTGGTTACACCTGCCCATTCCGGGTGGGGTAGTGGGCATGGCGCTGTTGCTGCTGGCGTTTGCGCTGAGTTGGGTCAAACCGGCCGCGCTGCAACTGGGCGCGGGTGTGCTGATGGCTGAAATGCTGCTGTTTTTTATTCCGGCATTGATGAGCCTGCTCGACTACGGCGCGCTGGTACGGGACGAAGGCTGGCGAATTTTGCTGGTGATCGGGATCAGCACTTTGTTGGTGATGGTCGTCACGGCGTTCACCGTCGAGGCCGTGTGCCGCTGGAGGTTGCGCCATGAAGTTTGAATGGATGCCGATGTTCTGGCTGCTGCTGACCTTGGCGACCTATGGCTTGAGTCGCTGGTTGTATCGGCGCACAGGGCGCTACCTGCTGTCGCCGCTGATCCTTGTGCCCGCGTTGCTGCTCGCCGTGGCGGTGCCCCTGCACACGGCGTACGCCGAGTACGCCAGCAACACCCACTGGCTGATGCTCGTGCTGGGGCCGGTCACGGTGGCCTTTGCTGTACCTATCTGGCAACAGCGGCTCTTGCTGGCCAAACACTGGGTGGCGTTGCTGCTGGGGATGCTGGCGGGGAGTGCGGCGTCCATCGCCAGCTCGTTCTGGCTGGCCAGGGCGCTGGCGCTGGACACCTCGTTGACCCTGTCGCTGGTGCCACGCTCCATCACCACGCCCTTTGCCATGCCACTGGCGCAAGATCTGGGCGGCGTACCTGAGCTGACCGCAGTCTTCGTCATGTTTACCGGCGTGTTTGGCGCCTTGCTCGGGGGCATCCTGCTTAAGTGGTTGCCGCTGCACAGCAGTTTGGCGCGCGGAGCGTTGTTCGGGATCGGTGCCCATGGCGCGGGCGTGAGCCGTGCCCGTGAGGTCGGCAGCGAAGAAGGCTCCGTCGCGGGGCTGGTCATGGTGCTGACCGGTATTCTCAATCTCTTTGCGGCACCGCTGTTGGCGATGGTGTTGTAGTCACCACGCTCATTGCCTGCCGGGCACTGCTATGCCCGCCCCTCAAATCCCGCTCATAAAAAAGGCCGCTGTAAAGACAGCGGCCAAGGAAGACGTTCGATCAAGGAGCTACAAATCAACGTCAAGGTGAACCTGGATGGCCCATGACCTGTAAGGCTTGGGACTGAATTCGGTCGGCAGAATCGTCGCGACTCAATGCCCGTGGGGCTCTGGCAGTGCGCCTGAAACCGGGGGCAAGAATACGGCGTGGGCGGAGCGGGAGTAAGTCTGCTTTCAGACAATCTCTGTTACAACTTCGGCAATAGTGAAATGCCTGATGCGGCTCTCTAGCCCGCATCTCTTGGGACTCTTCGCGACTATCCCGTCAATAACTATGTAGTGCATCGCCCCGTGTCAGATCGCATTTAATAAGCCATCGACAGGTTTCTGCCTGCTTTCCAATTTCAGCATGAGGCTGAAGGGCAGGTAGTTATAAAAGGAGTTTTACCTTGAACACGATTGATAAAAATGCTGCTGACGTCGACTTCACCCTCAAGCCAAGCCCGGAAATCGATACGCGCGTACGTGAATTCCTGAACGCCAAGCTTGAGGCGCACGGCACAGACAGTCAGCAGGTATACATCACCACCGTCAGCAATGCCGCCGAGCCTGTCGTGACATTCAGCCAGGACCTGAATGCCCTGGGCAATGACACGCTGGAGTGGGGCAATGTTCAAATTCACGACACCGCAGTGACCGGGTGCTTCTCGAAGCATTGGGTCTATGACGAAGCTGTTCGCGTGAGCAGCCCGTCTGTCCGTGAAGTGGAAGCGCTTATGCAAGAGCTGTTGGCGCATGCCAAAGAACACTGGAACAGCTGATATTCCCTTTCATAACCCCCGAAGTTCGCTGAAAACCTGAGGTATTGACAGGATCATGCTGTCAGAACGAACGCACTGGGGGAGATCCTTACAGGAATGGCAACGTGAACAACGTTATTGATGACTCAAAAGATCCGCAATTGTTGAACGCCTTAAATGATCGCATCCGGACCTTTTTGAACAAGCAGCTTGAAGGGTACGGTCTGGATTGCGGCGAGGTGTACATCAACATCGTGGACGATCCGGTCACGCTTGAACTGGTCTCCAGCGAATCGCTGCTCGAGGTCGGTTTTGCGTGTTTGGTGCAAGACCGTGAACCGACCTACGTCCAGGGGCTGACCCAGGCTTTCTCCAAGCCCTGGACGTTTGATGAAGCCGATCGCATCCGCAAGCCTTCGTTGTATGACATCGAAAAAATCATGCGCAAACTGCAGGATGAAGCCAAATATCAGTGGAGCAGGTAAGCCCTGAGGGTATCAGCGCTGCTGATACCCCATGCGCCAACTGATCGCCTGGCTGGCAGCCAATACACGGCTGGCAGCCGGGCCTTGTTGATCGGGATGGAACAGCGACGCCGGGCCCACCACCGTCAATACGGCGGCTACCTTGCCGGTCGCATCAAACACCGGCGCCGATAAGGCATCGACGCCAGGCATCAACAAACCGTGAACCACGTGGAGGCCGCGTTCACGAATCTTCTCGCACAACTGCTCGTAGGCTTCAGGTGCTTGTAGCGGGTGCAGGTGCTCACTGCTGAGCTCCAGTGCGCGCAACTCCCGGGTTTCGCGGTCGGGCAGGAACGCATTGAACACCAGACCCGTCGACGAGCTTAAAAGCGGCAAGACCGACCCTAATTGCGTCACCACTGTGACGGCCCGCACCGCTGGTTCAATGTGGACAACCGTTGCGCCCTGGTTGCCCCATACCGCCAAAAAACAGGTCTCGTTCAAGTCATCGCGTAACTCGGACAAGGACGCTGCGGCGACCTTCACAACATCCATGCTGTTCAGCGCGGCCAGACCGACCCGCAAGGCTTCACGCCCCAGACCATAGTGGTTGGTGGCGGGATTCTGCTCGGCAAATCCACTGGCAATCAGGGCCTGCAAATAGCGATGCACTTTGCTCGCGGGCATCTGCACGTGCTCAGCCAGACGCGACAGCGAGGTGGAGGGCGACAACTCGGCCAGTGCCTTGAGAATGTCCGTCCCGACTTCAGCGGAACGTACTTTTTGCTTGCCTGTGGTGTCGGCGCTGGGGCTGGGCTTGTCCATGGAATGGCTTACATCTCGGGATGAATGGGCGTCTTTATAGCTTGACGCTAATCGGCAATCAAATTACGTTATGCGTAATTGAATTACGATAAAAATAATGCAGTGGTGCGCGCACTGATTCAGCGCTGAGCGCAGTTAACTGCTTTCTCCACTCTGGAGGCTCCATGACCCTCGAACTGTCCTCGTCGACCCTTGAGTATCAATCCGGGTTCGGCAACGAATTTTGCAGCGAGGCACTGCCCGGCGCCTTGCCGGTTGGCCAGAACTCCCCGCAAAAAGCCCCTTACGGCCTGTACGCCGAATTGTTGTCGGGCACCGCCTTCACCATGACCCGCAGCGAAGCGCGCCGCACGTGGATGTACCGCATCCAGCCTTCGGCCAATCACCCTGCGTTCAGCAAACTTGAGCGGCAACTGGCTGGCGGCACACTGGGGCCCGTGACACCGAATCGCTTACGCTGGAACCCGCTACCGATCCCGGATGCGTCGACCGATTTCATCGACGGCCTGGTGGCAATGGCCGCCAACAGCACGGCAGACCAGCCTTCAGGCATCAGCATTTATAACTACTGCGCCAACAGCTCGATGCAGCGGGTGTTTTTTAACGCCGATGGCGAACTGTTGATCGTGCCTGAGCTGGGCCGCCTGCGGATTGCCACTGAGTTGGGGCGTCTGGACCTGGCGCCTCTGGAGATTGCGGTCATTCCGCGCGGCATGAAATTCCGCGTTGAGCTGCTGGATGCGCAGGCGCGCGGTTATGTGGCTGAAAACCACGGCGCGCCGTTGCGCCTCCCGGACCTGGGGCCAATCGGCAGCAATGGCCTGGCCAATCCGCGAGACTTCCTGAGCCCGGTGGCGCACTACGAAGACCGTCAGCAACCGACCCAACTGGTGCAAAAATTCCTTGGCGAACTCTGGGGCTGTGAACTGGATCATTCGCCCCTGAACGTGGTCGCTTGGCACGGTAACAACGTGCCGTACAAATACGACCTGCGCCGCTTCAATACCATTGGCACGGTCAGTTTCGACCATCCCGACCCGTCGATTTTCACGGTATTGACCTCGCCCACCAGTGTTCCGGGCCTGGCCAACCTGGACTTCGTGATCTTCCCGCCCCGTTGGATGGTGGCTGAAAATACGTTCCGGCCACCGTGGTTTCATCGCAACCTGATGAATGAATTCATGGGCTTGATTCAGGGCAGCTACGACGCCAAGGCGCAAGGGTTCCTGCCCGGCGGCGCATCGTTGCACAGTTGCATGAGCGCCCACGGCCCGGATGGCGAAACCTGCAGCAAAGCCATTGCGGCCGACCTGCAACCGAGCAAGATCGACAACACCATGGCCTTCATGTTCGAGACCAGCCAAGTGTTGCGTGCGACCCGGTACGCCCTGGAATGCCCGCAACTGCAAACTCAATACGACGCGTGCTGGGCCTCCTTGCCCGTCACCTTCACCCCGAACCGGAGATAAGCATGACCCAGTCCACTCTTGCCCGTAGCTGGATCGCCTCTGCCAACGGGCACAGCGATTTCCCGTTGCAGAACTTGCCCTTGGGCGTGTTCAGCCTCGCCGGTTCGACACCCCGCAGCGGTGTTGCCATCGGCGATCACATTCTGGATCTGGAAGCGGGGCTGGCGGCCGGTCTGTTCGAAGGCCAGGCCAAGGTGGCTGTTGAAGCGACACTGGGCGGCACATTGAATGCCCTCTTCGCATTGGGCCGCCGTGCCCGGGTCGCGCTGCGCGAACGCTTGATTGAACTGTTCGTTGAAGGCAGCACGCTGCGTGCAAAGATCGAAGCGCAGAGCGCCAGCCTGTTACCACTGGCTGCCGATTGCACAATGCACCTGCCAGCCCGAGTCGGTGATTACACCGATTTTTACGTGGGCATCGAACATGCGAAAAACGTCGGTAAGTTGTTCCGTCCCGATAACCCGCTGTTGCCCAACTATAAATATGTACCGATTGGTTACCACGGTCGGGCGTCCACCCTCCGCGCGTCGGGCACCGAGGTGCGTCGCCCTAAAGGTCAGACCCTGCCAGCAGGCCAGACCGAGCCGAGTTTTGGCCCGTGTGCCCGTCTGGACTACGAGTTGGAGCTGGGTATCTGGATCGGCCAGGGCAATGAGATGGGAGATGCCATTCCTGTCAGTGAGGCGGGCGAGCATATTGCCGGTTTTTGTCTGCTTAACGACTGGTCGGCCCGGGACATTCAGGCGTGGGAATATCAACCGCTGGGCCCATTCCTGTCGAAAAGCTTCATTACCTCAATTTCACCCTGGGTGGTGACGGCCGAAGCGCTGGAGCCGTTCCGTCGTGCCCAGCCCCAACGCCCGGAGGGAGATCCACAGCCGCTGGCGTACCTGCTGGATGAGCAGGATCAGGCCACTGGCGCGCTCGACATCGAACTGGAAGTGCTGCTGCTGACACAGGCCATGCGCGAACAAAACCTGGCACCTCATCGTCTGGGGCTGAGCAATACCCTGAACATGTACTGGACGGCCGCGCAGTTGGTGACGCACCACAGCGTCAACGGTTGCCAACTGCAAGCCGGTGACCTGTTTGGTTCGGGCACGTTGTCGGGGCCTGAACGCTCGCAATTGGGCAGCCTGCTGGAACTCACCGAGGGCGGAAAACACCCGGTCGAATTGGCCTCCGGCGAGGTGCGTAAATTCCTTGAAGACGGCGACGAAATCATTCTGCGTGCCCGTTGCACCCGTGATGGTTTTGCCCCGATCGGGTTTGGCGAATGCCGTGGCAAGGTGATCGCGGCGCGTTAAGGAGCGAGTCATGGAACTCTTTACTTACTATCGCTCAACGTCCTCGTATCGGGTGCGTATCGCGCTGGCGCTCAAGGGGCTGGATTATCAGTCGGTCGCGGTCAACCTGATCGCGGCCGGGGGCGGTGAGCATCGCCAGCCACACTACCTGAAGCTCAACCCGCAAGGCCGTGTACCGGCTTTGCGCACTGACGACGGCGAGGTGCTGACCCAGTCCCCGGCCATCATCGAATACCTCGAAGAGCGTTATCCGCAGCCGCCGCTGCTTTCTGACAACCTGATCACCCGCGCACATGAGCGCGGCGTGGCCAGTGTGATCGGGTGCGATATTCACCCGTTGCACAACGTCAGTGTGCTCAATCAACTGCGTGCCCTGGGGCAGGGCGAAGCCCATGTCACGCAGTGGATCAGCCACTGGATTTCCTTAGGTTTGGCCACCATCGAGCAGTTGATTGGCGACAGCGATTTTTGTTTTGGCCCGCAGCCGGGCCTGGCAGATGTGTACCTGATTCCTCAGTTGTATGCGGCCGAGCGTTTTAGCGTGTCGCTGGCAGGTTATCCACGCATCGCGCGCGTGGCGCAACTGGCCGCGCAACATCCGGCGTTCATCAACGCACACCCGTCACGGCAGCCCGATACCCCGGCCTGAGCCCAGCAACATATGCCCGAAACCGCACAGGTTGTTCGGGCTTATGCCTGCGCACTTCAACGACTTTTCAGGCGACGCCTATACTGGCGATTACCTGTCACCTCTCGAGGGCCGGAACATGTTTGCTCTCATGCAAAGCGCTCGTCTGGAGTCGCTTCATCTCAGTGTCGACCCTGTCACCGGGCTCAAAGCGGTGATTGCCATTCACAACAGTCAATTCGGGCCTGCACTGGGCGGTTGCCGTTATCTGGCTTACCCCGATGACGAAAGCGCGATCAATGATGCGATCCGCCTGGCCCAAGACATGAGCTACAAGGCGGTACTGGCCGGACTGGCAGCGGGCGGCGGCCAGGCCGTCATCATGCGCGCCCCGCATGTTGAAAGCCGTGCGGCCCTGTTTGAGGCATTCGGCCGTTGTGTCGAGCAACTGGATGGACGCTACATCACGGCCATCGACAGCGGAACGTCAACGGCCGACATGGACTGCATCGCCCAATACACCCAACACGTCACCAGCACCACTGCGGCGGGCGATCCCTCGCCTCATGCCGCGATGGGGGTGTTCGCGGGCATTCGCAGCACGGCGTCATGGCGACTGGGCAGCGATAATCTGGAAGGGTTGCGGATAGCGATTCAAGGGTTGGGCAAGGTCGGGTTCGCGCTCGCTGAACAACTGCACGCAGCAGGCGCCGAGTTGCTGGTCAGCGACACCGACGCGGGCAAAGTGCGACTGGCGATGGAGCAATTGGGTGCGCACCCCATTGCCCCGGAAGCCTTGCTCAGCACCCCGTGCGACATACTCGCGCCCTGTGGTCTGGGCGGCGTGCTCAACTGGCACAGCGTGGCGCAATTGCGCTGTTCGGCCGTGGCGGGGTGCGCCAACAACCAGCTGACCAACTTGCAGGTGGGCGACCAACTGGAGCGCCGGGGCATTCTGTATGCGCCGGACTACGTGATCAATTCGGGCGGTTTGATCTTCATGGCGTTGACCCATCAAGGGGCGCAACCTGAAGCCATCAACCAACAACTGCTGCGCATCAGCGAGCGACTGACTGGCATTTATGCCCACGCACAAGCCGAAAAGCGCTCACCGGCAAGGGTGTCGGATGAACTGGCTAAAAAAATGTTGTACGGCGAATAACCAGTACCGCATGCCTCGGGGCTCGATTGATTGCCCGCATGCCGGTCGGTCACAAGGTCGGGCTCTGCTCGCTGGCCAGAGCCCGGTGACGGCTGCAGGTGTTTACTCGCTGTCAGTCAGCAGCTCAGACAAGGCGTCCGGCTGGCTCTTGAAGGCCTTGGCAAAGATATCGCGATTTTTCGCCATGTAGATGCCTGCTTCTTCGACTTGCTGCTCGTTCAGGGACGGCACAGCTTTTTGCAACACTTCAGCCAGTAACTCTGCCAGCTCCAGCATTTTGTCATGACGGTCAGCTTCGGCTTTATCCATGAACAAACGCTCCAGATCTCGGCTGCTGCGGTATACCACTTCGACGGCCATTTACCACCTCATATGCCTTCACGATAAGTTGTCTTGCGATTACTGTATTTATATACAGCTAAAAGGATAAGCCAATCGCCAGCATTTGAATAGCGGCTTTTTTACTCTAGCTGCAATTGGGGTGTGAAGCGCAGGGCGGACGTGTCTAATGGCGCCCGGCCACCTTCTCATTCGCGGTGCTGGCCTTTTTTCTGCATGCAAAAAGTGTCATGAGCATCGCGGATTATCCGTTCGAGTCGTTTCAAGGAGCTGCATCGTGAGAGTGAACAAAGCCGAAAAGCTACGGCGCCAGGTCCATGAACTGGCCGAGTCGATGGGCAACCTGTTTGTCGAAACCTTCCATTATTTGGCGCTGTTCGCCATAGGCGCGGTCACGGCCTGGGCCGCTGTGATGGAATTTTTGCAAATGGTGGAGAAGGGCAATATCAGCATTGACGACATCTTGTTGCTGTTCATCTACCTCGAACTGGGCGCCATGGTCGGGATTTATTTCAAGACCAACCACATGCCGGTGCGCTTCCTGATCTACGTGGCGATCACGGCGTTGACCCGCTTGCTGATTTCCAACGTGTCGCACCACAACCCGCCAGACATGGGCGTTGTGTATTTGACGGGCGCCATTTTGTTGCTGGCGTTTGCGATCCTGGTGGTGCGATACGCGTCTTCGCAGTTCCCGTCCGTGAAGATCGAGAACCCGCATCGCAAGACCGGCGCAGGCTCGGGCGAGCACCCTGAAGTGGAGAAGGGCGAGCTGTAACGCCACGTTCGGCACACAAAAAAGGGCGGGTCTACCGAAGTAGACCCGCCCTTTTTTAGTGCGTCCTTTTGGCTAAATCAGCTGATTTTGTCGAGTTCTTTTTCTTTCTCCAAAAACTCTTCTTCCAGCAAATCGTCAGCGCTTTCTTTGGGTTCTTTTTCTTCAAACCCTTCAACCGCCAGTTTTGGCGAATGCTTGCCACGCAGTTTGCCGAACAGATGTTCCAGCGCGTTCTCCAGTTTTGCTGCAGCGCCTTCCACGGCTTGCGTCAGCGAATCGGCGTCCTGGGAAACGGAAATCGGTTGATGGCCTTTTGGCCGTGCTTCCATTTTGCAGCGTTTGTCCTTGGGACCGGACTTGCCACCATTCTCATCACTCAGATGCACTTCGACCCGAGTCAGGTCCTCCAAGTGGCGTTCGAGCGTAACCTCAACAGTTGCTTGTACCCATTCCTGAGTGCGTTTGTCGCTGTCGATGTGTTTATCGGAAAAGACGTTAATTTGCATAATGCTTCCCTTATTTCAGCTTGCTCGAGTGAGTTGTGACGGCCTCGAGTGGACAAAGGTTCATCGTCATCGCTCAGTTACAGTGTTTGAGCCGATGAGCAAATATTTCAAGCACTATTTTCAGCAAACGTTGCGCACTGTGATCGGCGTCAGTCTTTGGCAGCCATAAAGGCCCGGGCAGCCGGGCCTTTAACGATTTGAATCAAAATGCGACAGATGTCTGCAGGTACACGGTGCGCGGTTCTCCTACGTACTTGCCCTTGTTGTTGTCGTCGAACGAGCGGGTGAAATACTCGTGGTTCAGGATGTTTTTGATCCCGACGGCGACGTTGAGGTCCGCCAGTTGTGGGCCGAAGTCGTAGCCCACGCGGCTGCTGAACACCATGTAGCCAGGGATCTTTCCGGTGCTGCCGTCAGCGCTTTCTGCGCGTGTATTGGCATTGTCCGCAAACTGATCGGTCTGGTAGCTGCTGTCGAGGTTGGCTTTCCACGGCCCTTGCGTATAACCGATGCCCAAGGTGCCTTTGTTTTTGGAGGAGAAGGGCACACGATTGCCTTTGTTAGGCCCCTCTTCGCGGATAGTCGCATCCACGTAGGCATAGGTGGCATAGACATCAAACCCGCTGAGTATCGGGCTCACGCCCTCCAGCGCGTAATTGACACTCGCCTCGATGCCCTGATGCCGCGTCTTGCCCCGGGCAATGACGGTGTCGGTGGTCTGGTTGCTGTCGTACTGGTTATTGAAGTTGATGAGAAACGCGCCGATCTCCGCCCGCAGGTTGCCATTGTCATAACGGGTGCCGAGCTCCCACGTACGGGCTTTTTCCGGTTTGACCTCGCCACCGCTGACCCGGTTTGGCATCTGGCTGTATTGCACACTGCCAAACGAGCCTTCGGTGTTGGCGTAGAGATTCCAGCTGTCGTTGACGTGATACAGCACGTTCAGTGCGGGCAGCGCCGTGTTGTAGTCGCCTTTGTATTTAACGTGGGTCAGCAGGTTGGTCTGCTGCTGTTCAATCATTTCGTAGCGAATACCGGGTGTGAACGTCCATTTGCCGATGTCGATCTTGTCATCGATGAAAAACGCGTGAGCCTCGGTCTCACCCCGTGTGTCGCGGTCATTGCGGCTGTTGGTGGTCGGTAATTGATTGGCAGCAATCGGGGTGCGATAGCGCAGTTCGTGCCCGGCTTCGTTGATATAGCGATAGCCGACGCCGACTTCATGGGTGGTGTTGCCCAGATCGAACCCCTGGGAGAAGCGTGTTTCGATCCCGCGCACCCAGTACTCACGGGGTGACAGTGACAGGAAGGTGCCCTGGTCCAGATAACCGCTGCGCAGGGTTTTGGTGAAGAAGCTGTTGACCGTGAATTCGCGACGCTCTTGCTGATAGCGGTAACCGACGTTGACCAGCGTGCGACGGCCCCAGAATTTGTCGTTGGGGCGTGTCGACTGATACGGATCCGCTTTGTAGGCCGCTGTACTCAAACCGCCCGGCATGTCGGCTTCACCCTCGTAGTACTGGGCCATGGCATGCACGCTGTTGGCGTCATCGATTGAGTAATTGCCCTTGAGGATCAGGTCATCAATGCGCGTGTCGCTGTGTTCGCGCCAGTCGCCCCCGCGCGTGCCGGAGTACAGCAGCGCACCGCCCAGGCCGTTGTCGGCCGTGCCGCCCGCCAGCACGTTGCCGGTGGTCTTGAAGCCGTCGTGGCTGGACGAGGGGCTGGTCTGGGTCTGAAAGCCGGCCTTCACCGTGGGCGCGTCGGGAATGGCGCGGGTCACGAAATTGACGATCCCGCCCACGTTTTGCGGGCCGTAGCGCACTGCGCCGCCACCCCGAACCACGTCGACCGCGTCCATATTGCCCATGCTCACTGGGGCAAACGACAACTGTGGTTGCCCATAGGGCGCGAACGGCACGGGGATGCCGTCCATCAACACGGTGGAGCGGGTGGCCAGACGCGGGTTGAGGCCGCGAATGCCGAAGTTCATGGCCATGTCATGGCTGCCGGTGCCGTTGTTTTCGGGCGCGTTGACGCCCGGGATGCGGTTGAGCACGTCCCGCGCCGAGGTGGCGCCCTGGCGTTCGAAGTCTTCGCGTCGAATCACGTCCCGGGCGCCAGGGTGTTCGAACACATCGGTTTGTGCCGCCTCGCCCAACCAGTCGCCGACCACTGTGGAGGCGCCCAGCTCGATGCTTGCGGGCACTGCGGGCGTGCTTGCCGGTTGCAGGCTGAACGCACCTTCACCCTCCGCGCGGGCTTGCAGGCCAGTGCCTTCGAGCAGGGTGTGCAGCCCTTGCTCGGTGCTGAAGTCACCGTCGAGGCCACGGCTTTGCAGGCCGCTGGCAGTGGCCGAACCGAATGAAATCAGCACACCGGCTTCGCGACCAAACTGGTTCAGCGCGGCCTCCAGCGAAGCAGGGGCAATGTGATAGGTCCGGGCGTCGGCCAGCGCCTGGGGAAGTACGCCCAGGCTGAGGCTGGCGCCCAGCACCAGACGGGCCAGTGGAGAGAGACGTGAAGGCTGAACAGGCATGACGGGTTTCCGAGCAGGTCAAAAGTGAGGGGGCTTACCTGCTCTGTCACGCGAGATGTGAAATCGGCTCACGGCGGCACATAAAAATCAGCCGCTTAAACGTTGGACTCAACCGTCACCCAATAACGGGTAAATCGCTTGACCCGCACGGGCAGGCTGACGTGCAGCAGATCGAGCACGCGTTCAGTGTCGTCAATCGGGTAGGTGCCGGAAATCAGCAGGTTGGCGACTTTGGGATCGCAATGGAGCTGGCCGCGACGGTATCGGCTCAGTTCGGCGATAAAGTCTTCCAGGCGCATGTGCGCGGCCACCAAAACGCCATCGGCCCACGCGCCGCTGCCCGCGTCGAGTGCGTGTGGGGTGCTCCATGCCTGAGGGGTAAAGCTTACTTGCTGGCGCGCTTCGAGTTGCAACGGGCTGCCGGGGTAGGCCTGTGGCGCCAGTTGCACGCGTCCTTCAAACACGGCGATGTGGGTGCGGTCGCGGAATTGGCGCAGGTTGAAACGCGCCTTGTCCGGCTGCAACACACCGTGAGCCGTGTGCACGTGCAAGGGGCGCGCCTCTTGGGCGACGGTCATTTGCACCTCGCCGTCGAGCAAGCGAATCAGCCGTTGTTGTGCATCGAATCTCACGTCCACCGAACTACCGGTGTTCAGGCGGATCTGGCTGCCGTCGTGCAGGTTCACAGTGCGCCGTTGGCCGATCGGGCTGCTGTAATCGGCCAGCAGCGGGGTCAGCGGCAGTTGCTCGCGCAGGCCGTAGGTCATGGCCGACCCGGCGCCTAACAGCAGCAACAGTTTCAGGGCCTGACGCCGGGTGCGCGTTTGCGGGGCGTTCAAGGCCGCGTGGGCGAGGGGCGACGACAACCCGCGCAGGCGCTGGTTGACTCGCTGAATGTGGTCCCACGCCCGCTGGTGTTCAGCATGGGCGTCGAGCCACTGTTGCCACGCGCGCTGGCGCCGCGGGCTCAGCGCGCCGCCTTGCATTTCCACCAGCCAGCTCACGGCCTGTTCAGCGACCTGTGGCGCGATCTCTGGCGGGGTGTTGAAGACGCCGTTCATAGCGCGAAATAGCAGCGCATGGCGGCATTGTTCAAATGACGTTTGACGGTCGCAATCGAAATGCCCAGTTGCGCAGCGATGTCGGCGTAGCTGAGGCCATCGACTTGTGCGAGTAAAAAGGCACGCTTGACCGGGGACGGCAGGCCGTCGAGCAATTGGTCCAGCTCCATCAGGGTTTGCAGGATGATGGCGCGCTCTTCTTCACTGGGCGCCAGCGCTTGCGGTTGCTCGGCCAGGGCCAGCAGATAAGCACGCTCAAGGTCTTGGCGACGGTAATGATTGAACAGCACGCGCTTGGCGACCGTGGTCAAAAACGCCCGGGGCTGCGCGATGTCCGGCGTCTCCCGTGCCGTGAGCAATCGCATGAACGTGTCTTGTGCCAGGTCGGCGGCGCCTTGCGGGCAGCCGAGCTTGTGCCGCAGCCATCCCGTGAGCCAGCGGTGGTGGTCCAGATACAGGCCTTCAATGGTATTTGACTGCGACAACCACCACCCCGAGTGCACCGAGCGCGCTTTAGAGAACAAGAATTGTTCGCATTGTAGGGGTGAGCCCTTGTCTTGAGCAATCACTGACGATCGTCAGGCGGATGCGCAGGCCATCATCTGCTTTTGCATATGAGAATATTTATCATTAGTATCGCTTTCCTTTAGCCCACCTTCGACGCCCATGAATCCTCCCCAACATCAGGAAGGCCCTGACAGCGAATCGCGCCATGGACGTGCGCATTTCCTTCAGGTGTTTCTCTCCCAGCGCCCGCAAATGGAAGCCTTGGTCAGTCGTCGCGTGGGCTGTCGGGCCACCGCGGCGGATCTGGTGCAGGATTTGTTCGTGCGGTTTTGGCGTCGCCCGCTGGTGCAGGTCGAAGAATTGGGCACCTATTTATTGCGTTGCGCGGGCAATATCGCCATTGACCATTTGCGCAGCGAAGGCTCGCGCGGGCGGATCAATCAGCACTGGCAGCAAGACGCTGACACCCACGGCTGCGAGCCGCAGGCTGCGTTGGAAGCGGGCAATGATTTGCGTCAAGTCGAGGCTGCCTTGCGCGGTTTGCCGGAACGCACGCGGCATATCTTTTTGCTCAACCGCATTCATGGCCGCACCTATGCCGAGATCGCCAAGGTCATGGGCGTGTCCCAAAGCGCCGTGGAAAAACATATGATGCGCGCCCTTGAGGCCTGCAAGGCCAGCCTGCGTGAGCCGCCGACCGGGAAAGCACCGTGATGAACCGTTCGACGATTGAGGTAACGCCCGAGCAAGAGCGCACCGCGCTGGCATGGTTGAGCGTATTGCACGACCAGCCCGACAGCGGCGATCAGGCCACCTTCAGCCGCTGGCTGCACGCCGACCCCGCCCATGCCGAGGCCTACGCACAAGCCCAGGTGGTGTGGGAGTTGAGCGAAGTGGCGGGCAGCCGGTTGGCCGGAGAAGAGGCGCTGGTCATGCAGCGCTACCTGTCGGCCATGAACGTCTCGAAACGCAACCGCGTCTGGCAATGGTCCAGTGGCGTGGCCGTCGCGGCGTGCCTGCTGCTGATGCTCGGGGTATTCGCCGGGTGGCAGCCGGCGCGCTGGATCGACGACCTGGGCGCCGATTATGTCAGTGCGCCAGGCCAGGTTCGGACCCTGACACTGGCGGACCAATCCCGGGTCACGCTGGATGCCGACAGTGCCATTGCGGTGAACTTCAGCGGCGGCGAGCGCCATGTGCAATTGCGACGTGGCGTGGCGTTTTTTCAGGTCAGCCACACGGGCGAGCCTTTTGTCGTGGACGCCCAGAACGGCGAAGCGCGAGTGCTGGGCACCGAATTTGAAGTGCGCAGGCAACCGGAAGGCGCGCAAGTGACGGTGTTGTCCGGGCGCGTCGGCGTGAAGGCCGGTGCGCACGCGCCTCAGCAGATTCTCAGCGCCGACCAGCAAGTGGCGTATGACGGCGGGGTGTCGGGTGCTGTGCAGGGGGTCGACAGCAAGGCTCGGCTGGGCTGGCGATCAGGCTGGCTGACCTATTCGAAAACCCCGCTGGTGGACGTGGTGGCCGATCTCAAGCGCTACTTCCCGGGCCAGATCGTACTGTTGAATACCGAGTTGGGTCAGCGACGTATCAGCGGCAGCTTCCCCAGCCATGACCCCCAGGCCGTGCTCAATTCGCTGCAAGGTGTGCTGGGGTTTGAACAGAACACCGTGTTTGGGCGCTTGATCGTGTTGCGCTGACACGGCCCTCACGGTAGAGACCGGGGACATCGTTTACACATGAGACCGGGGCCGGTAGCAGGTGAACCTCAGTTCACGCACATCCCGTTCCCTCTCCTTGCGCAAGAGGGGGCGGGGGAGGAGAAAACGGCGCAATTATTTTTCAGTCTGGGGGTGAGGTATACCCCGCGCCCATCCGTGTAGTGCTTGAAAATGCGAAAAATTCGCATTACGTAACAGGTCGGCACACAGGTCATGAGCATGAAGTCCCAGGCAAGGTCAGCGCATCGCGGTTCGATTACACAGGGGTTAGGCGCTTCGGCGTTGTTGATGGTCGGTCTGGCCTTAACCCCGTTGAGTGTGGCCATCGCGGCTGACACCCCGGTGCAGCACAGCGCGACGCAATTTGCGTTCAACCTGCCCGCAGAACCCTTGCCGCAAGCCTTGAATGACTTCAGCCGCGTGACCGGCCTGAGCGTGGTGTACACCGACGAAGCGCCCTATGGCCTGCAAGCGCCCGCCATCAACGGCCGCATGAGTGCCGAGCAGGCGCTGCAACAATTGCTTGCCCAGTCGGGCTTCAATGCGCGTCGCACCGACGCCAATACCTTCGCCCTTGAGCCTGCGCCCACGGCCGGGGCCTTGAATCTGGGGGCGACCAGCATCACGTCGCTGGCCATGGACGACTTCAGTTACCAGCCGCCTGCCGTGACCTCGGTCATGCGCGGGCAGGGCGACAGCATGGAGATCCCGCAAACCGTCAACGTGGTGGCCGCGCAGGTGATCCGCGACCAAGCGCCGCGCAATCTGGATGACGCGCTGAACAACATCAGCGGCATTACCCAGGGCAACACACTGGGCAGCACTCAGGACTCGGTGATGAAACGCGGGTTTGGCGACAATCGCGACGGCTCGATCATGCGCGACGGCATGCCGCTGGTGCAGGGCCGGGCGCTCAATGCCACGGCTGAGCGGGTCGAAGTGCTCAAGGGCCCGGCGTCGTTGCTGTATGGCATTCAAGACCCCGGCGGTGTGGTCAATGTGGTGAGCAAAAAGCCGCAACTGGCGCAGTTCAACGCGCTGACCGTGCGCGGCTCGACCTACGGTTCGGGCAAAAACGGCAGCGGCGGCCGTTTTGACAGCACCGGCGCACTGGGCGAGTCGGGGCTGGCGTATCGGATGATCGTTGACCACGAAGACGAAGATTACTGGCGCAATTTCGGCACTCACCGTGAAACGCTGATCGCGCCTTCGCTGGCGTGGTATGGGGACACTACGCAGGTGTTGCTGGCGTACGAGCACCGCGAATTCCTGTCGCCGTTTGACCGTGGAACGGCCGTCAACCCGGCCACCAACCACCCGTTGGACATCCCGGCCACCCGCCGTCTGGATGAACCTTTCAACAACATGGAAGGGCGCTCGGACCTGTACCGGCTGGAAGTCGACCACACCCTCAACGACAACTGGAGCGCCCATGTTGGCTACAGCTGGAACCGCGAAACCTACGACGCCAGTCAGGTGCGGGTCACGGCGGTCAATCCGAAGACCGGCACGCTGACGCGCAAAATGGACGGCACCCAAGGCGCAATCACCACCGACCGCTTTGCCACGGTCAGCCTGCAAGGCAAGGTGCAAGCGGCGGGCATGCAACACGATCTGGTGGTTGGGCTGGACGACGAGTACCGCAAAATCTATCGCGCCGACCTGATCCGCCAGAACAGCCAGTACCCTTTCAGCTACCTCAACCCGGTGTACGGCAAGGAGGTGGCGGGCACCACCGTCAGCGCCAGCGACAGCAATCAGACCGATGTGCTGCGCAGCGACTCGCTGTTCCTGCAGGACTCGATTCACCTCACCGATCAATGGATTTTCGTCGCGGGCGGGCGCTTCCAGAAATACGACCAACTGGCAGGCAAGGGTCGCCCCTTCACCGCCAACACCGACACCGACGGCCAGACCTGGGTTCCGCGTGCCGGGCTGGTGTACCGCTACACCGATGAGCTGTCGTTTTATGGCAGCTATACCGAGTCGTTCAAACCCAACTCCACCATTGCCCCGCTGACCGGTGGCGTGGTGCTGGACTCGGCCATAGCCCCCGAACAGGCCAAGTCCTGGGAAGTGGGCGCCAAACTGGACATGCCGGGGCGCATCACGGGCACGCTGGCGCTGTATGACATCAAAAAACGCAACGTACTGGTGTCTACCACCGTGGGCGACGACACGGTGTATTCGGCGGCGGGCGAAGTCAGCTCGCGCGGGTTGGAACTGGACGTCAGTGGCCAGCTCAGCGAGCAGTGGAGCCTGATCGGCAGCTATGCCTACACCGATGCGCAAGTGACCAAGGACCCGATCTACAAGGGCATGCGCCTGCAAAACGTGGCGAAAAACAGTGGCTCGCTGTCGGCGGTGTATGACTTTGGCACGGTCGTGGGCGGCGATAAATTGCGCGTGGGGGCGGGTGCCCGGTATGTGGGCGAGCGCGCCGGGGATGCGCTCAATGACTTCGACCTGCCCGGTTACACCGTGGCCGATGCCTTCGCCACTTACGACACCCGGGTCGAAGGGCAAAAGGTCACACTGCAACTCAACCTCAAAAACCTGTTCGACCGCACCTACTACACCTCGGCAGCAAGCCGCACCTTCGTCTCCATGGGGGATTCTCGGCAAGTCTCGGTGGCCAGCACGCTGGAGTTTTGAGGCGTCAGGGCCTGAACGCCGCGCGGTATTCGCCCGGCGTCGCGCCCAGGGTTTGCCTGAACCGGTTGGTGAAGTGACTGGCGCTGGCAAAACCGCAGGCCAGTGCAATCTCGCCCAATGCCAGTGAGCTGTGGCGCAACAACTCCCGCGCCCGGTTCAGGCGTCTGGCCAAGACGTATTGATGCGGCGCCAGACCAACACTTTCGCGAAACATCCGGGCGAAGTGATAGGGCGACAACGCGCACTGCGCCGCCAGTTGGCCGATGCTCAATGGCTCGGCCAGTTGCTGCTCGATGGTCTCGACCAACTGCCGACGTTGATACGCCGCCAACCCGCCTTTCAGTGGCAAACCGTCGCGTTTGCCGACCTGACTGAGCACGGCATGATCGAGCAATTCATTGGCCAGGCTGCTGGTGAGCAGGCGCTCGCCCGGTTCGGCCCAGTTGAGTTTTAACAATTGATGAAAGCGCCCGGTCTGCTGTGCGTCGTCCAGGAACGTGAACTCGCGCAATTGCAGGGTGCGCGGTTCTTTATCCAGCAAATGAATGCAGCCCAGCGCGAATTGCTCCTGACTCACGTACACGTGGGCCAGGCGAATCGCGCCATTAATCACCCAGGCCGACGCATGCTCGGCGGGTAATACGCAGAGTTTGCCCGGCGCGCCTTTGGTGCCCGGTTGTTCCCGGCGAAACGTGCCGGTGCCGCCCGAGATGTAGCACGACAACGTGTGGTGGGTCGGGGCTTGGTAGTCGCGGGCGTCGTGATGGTTGCTCCAAAGGGCTGCGGCCATGCCGTCACCGAGCTCGGCACTGTGCTCAAGGCGAGCATTGGGCGAGCGGCTCATGGATTGAAACACTTGCAGGGTATCGAAAGCAGGCATGGTCAGTTCTCCAACGTTTTGCATCCTACTCCTGCGTGCGCGCACTGCCAGCCCTGCGCCCAACAAAAGCGCAAGAATCTGCAAGTGCGCCCACGGGCGCGGATTCACACTGAGGCCCACCTTCAGGAGCGCGCCATGAACCTATCGTTATATGTGTTGACCGTGTTGATTTGGGGCACCACCTGGATCGCCCTCAAGTTGCAACTGGGTGTGGTGGCGATTCCGGTGTCCATCGTGTATCGCTTTGGGCTGGCGGCACTGGTGCTGTTTGCGCTGTTGTTGCTCAGCCGCACATTGCAGGTCATGAACCGGCGCGGGCACCTGATTTGCCTGGCTCAGGGGCTGTGCCTGTTTTGCGTGAACTTCATGTGTTTTTTAACCGCCAGCCAATGGGTGACCACCGGTTTGATCGCGGTGGTGTTTTCCACCGCCACGCTGTGGAACGCGTTGAACGCGCGGATCTTCTTCAAGCAGAAAATCGCCCGCAACGTGCTGCTGGGCGGTGGTTTGGGGTTGACCGGACTGGGCTTTCTGTTCTGGCCCGAGGTGAGTGCACACACCGCAACCCCTGAGACGATGTTGGGCCTGGGGTTGGCCTTGCTGGGTACGATGTGTTTTTCGGCAGGCAACTTGCTGTCGAGCCTGCAACAAAAGGCCGGCCTCAAACCCCTGACCACCAACGCCTGGGGCATGCTGTATGGCGCCAGCCTGCTGGCGCTGTACTGCGTGATAAGGGGCATCCCGTTCGACATGGAATGGAACACCCGTTATATCGGCTCGTTGCTGTACCTGGTGATCCCCGGATCGGTGATCGGCTTTACCGCGTACTTGACGCTGGTGGGGCGCATGGGCCCGGAACGCGCCGCCTATTGCACGGTGCTGTTCCCGTTGGTGGCGCTCAACGTGTCGGCCTTCGCGGAGGGGTATCAGTGGACAGCACCGGCCTTGATGGGGCTGGTGCTGGTGATGCTTGGCAACGTGCTGGTGTTTCGCAAGCCCGCCCGGCCGGTGTTGCAGGCCAAAGTGGCTTGAGGCTGCCCGGCGTCAGCCTTTGAACACCTGCGGGTTGACCAGATCCTGCGGCCGCTCGCCGAGCAACGCGCTGCGCAAGTTAGCCAGCGCGCGCTGGGCCATGGCGTCGCGGGTTTCGTGGGTCGCGGAGCCGATATGGGGCAGGGTGACCGCATTCTTGAGCTGGAACAGGGGTGAGTCGCTGAGCGGCTCTTTTTCGTACACATCCAGCCCGGCCCCGCGAATCGTGCCATGTTGCAGGGCGTGGACCAGCGCGGCTTCGTCCACCACGGGGCCACGGGAAATATTCACTAAAATGGCGCTGGGTTTCATCAGCTGCAACTCACGCTGACCGATCAGGTGACGGGTCTTCTCGCTCAACGGCACCACCAGACACACGAAGTCAGCTTCGGCCAGCAACTGCTCAAGGCTGCGGTATTGCGCGCCCAGCTCGTGCTCAAGGTCGGTCTTGCGGCTGTTGCCGCTGTAGAGGATCGGCATGTTGAACCCCAAACGGCCCCGGCGTGCCACCGCCGCGCCGATATTGCCCAGGCCGACGATGCCCAGCGTTTTGCCATGCACATCGCAACCGAACAGCGCAGGCGGCACGCTGGCCTGCCATTGACCGGCCTTGGTCCAGGCGTCCAGTTCTGCGACACGCCGGGCGCTGCTCATGATCAGGGCAAAGCCCAAGTCCGCCGTGCTTTCGGTGAGCACGTCCGGGGTGTTGGTGAGCATGATTCCGCGTTCGTTGAAGTAGTCGACGTCGTAATTGTCGTAACCCACTGAGACGCTGGACACCACTTCCAGCTGCGTGGCGTTTTCCAGCTGCTGGCGGCCCAATTTGCGCCCGACGCCGATCAAACCGTGGGCGTGGGGCAGGGCCTGATTGAACTGTTCATTGATGTCGCCCAGCTTGGGGTTGGGCGCGATGACGTTGAAGTCCTGTTGCAGGCGCTCGATCATCTCGGGGGTGACGCGGCTGAAGGCGAGAACGGTTTTCTTTGTGCTGGAAAGGCTCATCGGAACAAGGCTCATCGGCTGGCGGGAATGTGAGCACGCTAACATTCATGGCCGAAGATTGCAGCGTTTCAAGCCCTTCCCGATCCTCCCTCGCGGGGGGAGAAGATCAGGAGGGGCTGGCTGCGGGTCAGCTGTACGTCGCCAACTCTGTCTGATGCGCGGTCAAAATTTCCGGCAGCGAACCGCGCAGGTATTCCACCCACGTTTTGATCTTCGCATCCAGGTACTGGCGCGACGGATAGATGGCGTACAGGTTCAGTTCCTGCGAGCGGTACTGGGGCAGCATGCGCACCAGGGTGCCGTTGCGCAGGCCGTCGATGGCCGCATACACCGGCAACACGCCCACGCCCATGCCACTGGTGATCGCGGTTTTCATCGCGTCAGCCGAGTTGACCAAAAACGGTGAGGTGTTAATCAGCACCATTTCCTGGCCTTCAGGGCCGTCGAACACCCATTTATCCAGCGGTATGACCGGGCTGACCAGCCGCAGGCAGGCGTGGTTGAGCAGGTCGCTGGGTTTGGTCGCGGTGCCGTTGGCTTTCACGTAACCGGGCGAGGCACACACAATGCTGTAGGTAATGCCCAGACGCTGGGACACAAATCCCGAGTCCGGCAGCTCACTGGCCAGCACGATGGACACGTCATAGCCTTCGTTGAGCAAGTCCGGGACGCGGTTGGCCAGGGTCAGGTCGAAGGTCACGTCCGGGTGGGTCTTGCGATAGCGGGCAATGGCGTCGATCACAAAGTGCTGACCGATGCCGGTCATGGTGTGCACTTTCAATTGCCCGGCAGGGCGCGAGTGGGCGTCGCTGGCCTCGGCTTCGGCTTCTTCTACATAGGCCAGGATTTGCTCGCAGCGCAGCAAGTAGCGTTTACCGGCTTCGGTCAGGGCGATGCGCCGGGTGGTGCGGTTCAGTAAGCGGGTTTGCAGGTGGGCCTCAAGGTTCGAGACCGCGCGCGACACGTTAGCGGTAGTGGTATCCAGCATGGCGGCTGCCGCCGTAAAACTTCCGGCTTCAGCCACGCAACTGAACGCGCGCATGTTTTGCAAGGTGTCCATGGGGTGCTCTCAGAGGGCAATAAAAGGGACAACAACAACGTAGACAGCAACAAATTGTGACATGAAGTTTCAGTGTTTACCGAGGCTTATGCATTCGACCAACGGATTATCCTGATAACGGTAATAAAGATTCACAGTTATGCCAGCTTATCGTTGCGTGTGCCAACCCATAGACTTATCCGACTCAAGCCTTCTCCCCCTCATGCAGGAATTTGCAGCAGTGCCGCGTCGCATCAGCAGAGAGCTTAAAGCCCTCAGTGTTCTGGCTTTATCGTTAGCATTAAACGGCTGTATCGGTTTCGGTGGCATCGGCCCCAAAAGCCAGATGATGTCCGCCAATACCCTGGCCACGGACGAAGCGATTCAAGACGCCGCTAAAGACGCAAACTGGCCCAGGGCCCAGTGGTGGCACGCCTATGGCGACCCCCAACTGGATGCCTGGATCAGCCTCGCGGTGCAGGGCAGCCCCACCATGGCCATGGCCGCCGCCCGTGTGCGTCAGGCCAAAGCCATGGCGGGTGTGGCCGAGTCTGCCGAGTCGCTGCAAATCAATGGTGAATCGACGCTCAAACGTCATAACTGGCCGTCCGACCCCTTCTATGGGCCGGGCGCGCTGGATAACGCCACCACCTGGGACAACAACGCGGCGCTGGGCTTCAGTTTTGCCCTCGACCTGTGGGGCCGTGAAAGCAATGCCACCGAACAGGCCGTGGACATGGCGCACATGAGTGCCGCCGAAGCCCGCCAGGCCCAGCTCGAATTGCAGAACAACGTGATCCGCGCCTACATCCAGTTGTCGCTGCATTACGCCCAGCTCGACATCATCGAGTCGACCCTGCACCAGCAGGAGCAAATTCTCGACCTGGCGCAAAAACGCCTGGATGGCGGCATCGGTACACATTTTGAAGTGAGTCAGGCGCAAGCCCCGCTGCCGGAGATTCACCGTCAGATCGATGCGCAGGAAGAAGAAATTGCCTTGACCCGAAACCAGTTGGCCGCATTGGCCGGTAAAGGTCCGGGCGAGGGCGCCCGATTGAAGCGCCCGACACTGGCGTTGGGCACCGCCCTCAAATTGCCGTCTGCCTTGCCTGCCGAGTTGCTCGGCCAACGGCCTGACGTGGTCGCCAGCCGCTGGGAAGTCGCCGCTCAAGCACGCGGCATTGACGTCGCCCATGCCGGTTTTTATCCCAACGTTGATTTGGTGGGCAGCATCGGTTTCATGGCCACCGGCGGCGGGGCGCTGGAGTTCCTGACCGGTAAAAAACTCACTTACAACGTGGGCCCGGCCATCACGTTACCGATCTTCGATGGCGGCCGATTGCGCTCCGAATTGGGGGTGGCTTCAGGCGGGTATGACATGGCCGTGGCCAAGTACAACCAGACCCTGGTCACTGCGCTCAAGGGCATTTCCGATCAACTGATCAAACGTGAGTCGATGGAAAAACAGCAAGCATTCGCCGCCGAGTCGGTTGAAGCGGCGCAGAAAACCTACGACATCGCCATGGTCGCCTTCCAGCGCGGCCTGACCGACTACCTCAACGTGCTCAACGCACAAACCCTGCTGTTCAAACAGCAGCAGATTCAGCAGCAGGTTCAGGCCGCGCGCCTGAGTGCCCATGCCGAGCTGGTGACGGCGCTGGGTGGCGGCCTGGGGGCGGGCAACGACGTGCCCAAGGACGACCGCTATGTCCCGGACAAACCGCCAGCGGTGATGGCGATTTTCAACCATTGATCTTCGTTCGCCTTCCATGACTTCCAAACCCCTGATGGCTAACGCTGAGAGCCTATAGATGAACCATTTGCCCGCCCCGGTACGCTGGCTGTATTCGCTGGAATGGCGCCGAGGCTTTTTTGACTGGGCACGCAGCGATGGCGTGACCTGGGTGCATATTTTCAAAGTACTGGTCGCGGCGTTTCTGACCCTGTGGCTGGCCATGCGCCTGGAGTTGCCGCAGCCGCGTACCGCGATGATCACCGTGTTCATCGTGATGCAACCGCAGAGCGGTCAGGTGTTCGCTAAAAGCTTTTATCGCTTTTTGGGCACCCTGACCGGCTCGGCCGTGATGGTGGCGCTGATCGCGCTGTTCGCGCAAAACACCGCCCTGTTTCTCGGTGCCATGGCGATCTGGGTCGGCATTTGCTCGGCCGGTGCCGCGCGCTGCCGTAACTTCCGCGCCTATGGCTTTGTACTGGCCGGGTACACCGCCGCGATGGTGGGCTTGCCCGCGCTGGCGCACCCCGATGGCGCGTTCATGGCCGCCGTGTGGCGGGTGCTGGAAATCTCGCTCGGCATCCTCTGCTCCACCGTGATCAGTGCCGCGATTTTGCCGAAAACCGCAGGCGCGGCGATGCACAACGCCTTGTACCAGCGCTTCGGTGTGTTCGCCGGATTCGTGGCCCAAGGCTTGCGCGGCCAGTCCACCCAGCAAGACTACGAATCCAGCAACGTGCGTTTCATTGGCGAAAGTGTCGGGCTCGAAGGCATGCGCAGCGTGACCGTCTTCGAAGACCCGCACATGCGCCGCCGCAGCGGTCGCCTCAGCCGCCTGAACAGCGAGTTCATGGCCATCACCACGCGCTTCAATGCGCTGCACCAATTGCTGGCCCGTCTGCGCAGCCGTGGCGTGGTGCAAGTGGTGGGCGCCATTGAGCCGGAGCTGGAGCTGCTGGCGCAGTTGCTCGACACCTACAGCGGCCGTTCGCTGACCGACAAGGACGCCGCCGTGCTGGCTGAACAACTGGCGGCGTTCAAGGCCGGTTTGCCGGAGCACGTGCGCAACCTGCGGGTCCAGTTTCTGGAAACCGACCCCAGCCCTTCGGACTTTCTGGACTTCAACACCGCTTATGAGCTGTTGTACCGGTTTGTCGACGACATGCTCAGCTACGCACTGACCCACGCTTCGCTGGCCGATCACACCCACGAGCGCGAGCGCTGGGATCAACCGTTCATCTCGCAAACCAACTGGTGGTCGGCAGCGGCCTCGGGCATACGGGCCTCGTTCATTCTGGTGGTGCTGGGCACGTACTGGGTGATGACGGCCTGGCCCAGTGGCGCCACCATGACCCTGATTGCCGCCGCCACGGTGGGCCTGTCGGCGGCGACGCCCAACCCCAAGCGCATGGCTTTTCAAATGGCCTGCGGGACGTTCATCGGTGCGGTGGTGGGTTTTTTCGAGATGTTCTTCGTGCTGCCCCACATCGACGGTTTCCCGTTGCTGTGCCTGGTGCTGACCCCGGTGATCATGCTCGGCTCATTCCTGACATCGCGTGCCAATTACGCCGGGGTCGGGCTGGGGTTGTTGATCTTTTTCAGCACCGGCTCAGTGCCCGACAACCTGACCGTTTACAACCCGTACCAGTTCATCAACGACTACATCGCCATGGTCATCGGCATGCTGGTCTGCGCCGCTGCTGGCGCAATCATCCTGCCGCCTAACAGCCGCTGGTTATGGAGCCGTCTGGAGCAAGACCTGCGCGAGCAAGTGGTGTACGCCATCAGCGGCAAGTTGAAAGGCTTGAGCTCCAGCCTCGAAAGCCGCACCCGCGACCTGATGAATCAGGCCTACGGTTTGGCCGCCGGTCAGCCGCAGGTGCAACGGACCTTGTTGCGCTGGATGTTCGTGGTGCTGGAAGTGGGCCACGCGATTATCGAATTGCGTAAAGAACAAGCGATTTTGCCGATTCACCCGGCCTACGCCGAATCTCAGCCCTGGCGCCAGGCGATCCGCGTCATGGGCCGGGCCTTGGTGCGCCTGTTTATCAGCCCCGGCGAAAGCAACCTGGAACGCGCCCTGATCGCCGTGGACCACGCCATCAGCCGGGTGCAGGCCACCGACGAACCGTTTGCCCGCAACTTCGACACCTCGGCGTTGGTCCGGGTGCAAAGCTACCTGCACTTCATTCGTACCTCACTGCTGGATCCGCAATCGCCGCTGGCCGCCTACGCGCAGCCGCAAGGACTTGAACATGCCTCGTGAAATCGCCTTCCACGGCGTCTATATGCCCACCATGACCCTGATGTTTTTTATCGCGGCGGGGTTGGCGTGGGGCTTTGACCGACTGTTTTCCGGCTACGACCTGTACCGCTTCTTCTGGCACCCGGCGCTGCTGCGCCTGAGCCTGTTTGCTTGTCTTTTTGGCGCCATGGCGCTCACTGTTTACCGTTGAGACCGATCCGATGAAAAAGTTCTTCAGCCTGCTTGCCACCTTGCTGGTTTTGGCCCTTGCAATATGGATCGGCCGAACCCTGTGGGTGCATTACATGAACACCCCCTGGACCCGCGACGGCCGCGTGCGCGCCGACATCATCAACGTCGCGGCGGACGTCAACGGTTACGTGGTCAACGTGCCGGTCAAGGACAACCAGTTGGTGAAAAAGGGCGACGTGTTGCTGGAAATCGACCCCGAACACTACGAAATTGCCGTTAAACAGGCCCAGTCGCTGGTGGCTTCGCGCAAGGCCACGTGGGAGATGCGCAAGCTCAACGCCCATCGCCGGGCGGACATGGACAACCTGGTGATCTCAAAAGAAAACCGTGACGACGCCACCAACATCGCGGACTCGGCCCTGGCCGATTACCAGCACGCGCTGGCCCAGCTCGATGCCGCGCTGCTGAACCTCAAACGCACCCAAGTACTGGCCACGGTCGATGGTTACGTCACCAACCTGAATGTGCACCGGGGCGACTACGCCCGGGTCGGTGACCCGAAAATGGCGGTGGTCGATAAAGACTCGTTCTGGGTGTATGGCTTCTTCGAAGAAACCAAACTGCCGCACATCCGCGTGGGCGATAAAGCCGAACTGCAAATGATGAGTGGCGAAGTGCTCAAAGGTCACGTCGAGAGCATCTCGCGCGGCATCTACGACCGGGACAACCCCGAAAGCCGCGAGTTGGTGGCCGACGTCAACCCGACATTCAACTGGGTGCGTCTGGCCCAGCGGGTGCCCGTGCGTATCCACATCGACGAAATCCCCGAGGGGTTCCTGCTCGCTGCCGGCACCACCTGTACCGTGATCGTGCAACAGGATGACGTGGACACGCATCCCGAGCACTAAGTGGCTGTGCGCCTACCACCTATAGCCAGCGACGCGGCTTGCCATGACGCGGGAACACACCCTGAGGGTTAACCCGCGACAAACGTCTCATGCAGATGACGCCACAGCAACGTGCCGTGAGCGTCTTGCTCAAACACAGCGGTGGCCCGCCGATCGGTTCGGTTGCCGTTGTGTTCTTCCTGCACTTCGCGGTAACCGATGACCGCCCCCCCTGCGTATAAGGCGATGCCTTGAAATTCGCTGAGGGTGATGACCAGCCCCGGGCGTGCCCCGCGCAACTGTTCAAACAGGGCTTCCATGCTACTTAAATTGAGCGTATTGCCGCTGGGCGTGATCATCGAAAACTGTGCTGAGAAGCGGGCAAGCAACGTGGGCAGTACGCCCGGTTCCAGCCCGCAAAACCAGCCTTCAATCTCGACGTGGGTTTCTTGGACCAGGTCGAAGTAGCGCGAGTAGTCAGTCATCACATTCTCTTGAGTCAGGGCGCCAGCAAGGCCAGCACGCGTGGAGTATTGAGGCGTAAAGCGGGAATGAGCGGCACCAGCGTCATGCCAGCGCCGATGGCAAAGCATAGGGCAAAGGCGTGGGACGTCGAGGTGATGCTGCTCAAGGCACTGAACAGGCCCATCATCAGCGCCGGGCCCAGCAGAAAGCTCAACTGCCGGTTGAGGTTCCAGAGCGCGCTGGCGGGTGCCATGTGTTCAGCGGATACGTCAATGAAGGCGGTGTTCTGTGCTGTGCTGCTGCACAGGCTGCCGCCAAACCCCATCAGCGCGTAAAGCGCCATGGGCAACCAGAGGGGGCCGTCCTGCAGCTGGATCAACAAGGCGATGCCGAGTGCCTGCGCGCTCATGCCTGCCAGCAACAAGGGTTTGGGCCCCCACCGATTGAACCGGTAGCGGCTCAGGGCAATACCCAGTGCGGACGCCAGCGCCCAGGGCAGCATCAGCGCACCGGTCTGTGCCGGGCCGTAACCCAACTGATGCACATACAAAATGCTCACCAGCTGTGTGCCAATGAAAATCCCCGGAATGCACAGGTACGTCAGCATCGCGACGCGCAGCAGCGGGCTTTTGAGCAGGTGCGCCAGGGTCGCCAGCCGCACCGGCGCGGGCCGTGCCGATTGAGTGACGGGCCGGACCCAGCACTGCGTCAGTATCAGTGCAATCAGCGCCAGCGGCAGGTTGGCATAAAACACCCAGCGCCATGACGTCGCCTCTACCACCCAGCCGCCCAGCACCGGTGACAGGGCCGGCACCATCAGGGCCACCAGCAGGATCACCGATGTCAGCCGCGCCCGCTCATGGGGGCGAAATTCGCGATACACCATGGCTTGTCCCACCGGGATCAACAACCCGCCGCCCAGCCCTTGCAGCAGGCGCCAGCCGATCAGCGTTTCAATCGAGGTCGATTGCGCCACCCCCCAGGTCGCCGCCGTAAACACCCCCAGTGAAATCAGCAGCAGGCGCTTTTCGCCCACCACGGCTGCCAGCCACACACTGGGCAGAATAATCAGGGTCAGGCCCAACATGTAGGCATTACCGATCCAGGCCAGTTGCGATACCGATGCCTGCAGATCCACACCGATTTGCGGGTAGGCAATCGACACGGCAAACATGTTCACCAGATCCAGCGCAAAGCTCAGCAGGTACACCGCGGCGATTTTAGTGCGATAGGCCATGACCGCCTCCTTGATCAGAGGCCGCACAGTAGGCGTCTTTTAGGGCTGGAGGAACGGGGTATGCGCTGCTAGATTGTCAAAATATTTTTGACAATAGGTGGCATTTTGCGTGGTCAGTCTTGATCGTTTCGACACTTTCAAAGCCGTGGTGGAAGCCGGTTCCCTGACCGCGGCGGCTGATTTGCTGGGGCAGACCCGGGCCGTGGTCAGCTTCACCATCAAGCGCCTGGAGGCTGAACTGGGCGTCACCTTGCTCACCCGCAACACTCGGCGGCTGGCGCTGACAGAAGCGGGCGAACGTTTTTATGTGCGCTGTTTGAGCATGCTGGAAGCGGCGCAACTGGCCATCGACGAAGCCCGTGGCGAACACACCGGGCTCAAGGGCACGCTGCGCGTGACCACCACGGTGGAATATGCGCTGGCCAGCGTGGTGCCTGCGCTGGAAGTGTTTGGCGCGTTGCACCCCGATCTCACGGTGCACCTGTCGACGTCATCGACCCACGCTGACTTGATCTCCGAGCGCTTCGATGTGGCCCTGCGCCTGGGTCGCATCCTCGACTCCAGCCACCGCGCCGTGCAATTGAGTACCTTCGAGATTTTACCGGTGGCGTCACCGGGGTTTGTGCGGACTCAGCCGCCCATCGACAGCGTGCGGGCACTGGAGCACACCCCGTGGCTGGCGCATGGTCGGGTGGGGGAATTGAATGTGACGGAGCGCAGCACGGGTGCGGTTCGGCCCTACGCGCCCGACCCAGACAAGGTGCGCCTCAAGGCCGATCATGCCTCGGTGCTGCGGGCGTTTGCACTGAGCGGGCAGGGCGTGGCGATTCTGCCCGACTGGTTGATTGACGATGACCTGCGAAGCGGCCGCTTGGTGCACGTGTTGCCGCAGTGGCAGTTCACCCCCCAAGGCGTGTATGCGTTGTACCCCGACACCCGCCACTTGCCCCTCAAGGTGCGGGCGTTTATCGACTTTATGAAAAACCGCGAGGCGGGTTCAGGCCGAAACGTTTCATAAGGATGTTTTGCAGCAGCCAGCGCGGCATCAATGCGGCCAGCAGCGGCAGGGCGCGGCTGCCGTTGCCGTAACGCAACAAGGCCGGAGGCCGGGGCTTGCGGCTGGCCTTGAAAACCACCTGCGCCAATGCCGCGACCGGGGTCGGGTTGTCTTGCGATGCCGTGGCGCGGGCGCGAATCCCCTCACGCATCGGCCACCACGGCGAATCCTCGGCGATCAACACTTCAGCGCAGGCGCTGGCGTTTTTTGCAAAGTGGGTGTCGATGGCGCCGGGCTGCACTTCCATCACCCGCACCCCCAGCGGTGCCAGCTCCATGCGCATGGCTTCGCTCAAGGCGTGTACGGCTGCTTTCGACGCGCAGTACGCCCCGGCAAACGGCGTGACCAGCACCCCTGAAACGCTGCCGATATTGACCACCAGCCCGCGGTTGCTGCGCAGCGGCTCCAGCAGGGATTGGGTCATGCCCACAATCGAGAACACATTGGTTTCAAATTGCAATTGCAGTGCCTCAACCCCGCCGTCGAGCACGGGGCCCATGGCGCCATAGCCAGCGTTGTTGATCAACACGTCCAGGCCTTGGCCGTGCTGCTTGATGCGCTTGCTCAGCCGGTCGACGTCAAGGCTGTCGTTGACATCCAGTTGCACGGCGACAAAGCCATCGGCCTTTAATTGCGCCACATCGGCCGTTTTGCGGGCCGTGGCCCACACCTCATAACCGGCGTGTTTATAGGCATCCGCCAGGGCGCGGCCAATGCCGCTGGAACAGCCAGTGATTAAAGCGAGGGGCATCAAAACGTCCTTGAGAGCGGCTAAAAAAGATCAGTTGGAAAAACTGCCTTGCAGGCGTTCAGCCCGAAATTCCAGGGTTTGCGCACGGTAACCGGCACGCAACGGCGGCAAGGGCAAGCAATCGTGCCACACCGCGCCTGCTTGCAGTTCACCCGGCCCACGGTAACGCGGGGCAGTGTAGAGGTTGTCGGCCAGGTTGACCGTATCGCCCGGCGCATAAGCCGCCACGCGCCAGCCCAGTTCAAGCAAGGGCACATCGTTGCCATTACGCAGGGTCAGGCTCAGGGGACGGTCGGCCGGGCACTGCTCGGGCGCATACACCATGCGCAGTTCCAGGCGGGCCAATTGTTGGGCTTCACGGTGATCGAGCCAGGCGACCGAAGCGGCCACAACCGCCAGCCCCGCCACGGCTGCCAGTGAAACCGGCAAGGCTTTGGACGGGTAGCGCAGCAGCAGGACCAACCAGGTGATGATCAGTAGAACGCCGATAAGCATGACGCTCGCCTCGCAGAGAGTGGAGGGACATCCTACTGAAGCTTAGGTGGGAATGGCGAATTCGGATGACACCAAGGCCGGCCCTCACCGCGCCCTCTCACAGTGGGAGAGGGGACTGAACGGGTGGAATTCAAAACCCCGGCTCGCCGGGAGGCCGAGCGCACATCTAAGCGCCCTCTCCATTAGGGAGAGGGCCGGGGTGAGGGCAGGCGGCCGGGCAGGTAACGCGCTTACTGCGCAATCGTCTTGACTGACACGCCACGTTCAACGGGCGTCGAGCGACCGTACACGTCTTCAAACCGCTCGATGTCGTCTTCACCCAAATAGCTGCCGGACTGCACTTCGATGATTTCCAGCGGGATTTTCCCCGGGTTGCGCAGGCGGTGTACCGAAGCAATCGGGATGTAGGTGGACTGGTTTTCGGTCAGCAGGAATACGTTTTCGTCACACGTCACTTCTGCCGTGCCCGACACCACAATCCAGTGTTCGGCGCGGTGGTGGTGCATTTGCAACGACAGGCAGGCCCCCGGCTTGACCGAGATGTGCTTGACCTGGAAGCGCCCGCCCATGTCCACCGAGTCGTACGACCCCCACGGACGATAAACTTCGCAGTGGTTCTGTGTTTCGCTGCGACCCTGTTCGTTCAGGGTGTTGACCATCTGTTTGACGCCCTGAACCTTGTCTTTGTGGGCAATCATCATCGCGTCTTTGGTTTCCACCACCACGATGTTGTCCAGGCCGATCACCGACACCAGTTTGCCGTTGCCATGGATCATGCAGTTGGTACTGTCCTGAATCACCACGTCGCCTTTGCTCACGTTGCCATTGGCGTCTTTCTCATTGACATCCCACAGCGACGACCAGCAGCCCACATCGCTCCAACCGGCCGTCAACGGCACGACGCAGGCGCGCTGGGTTTTTTCCATCACGGCGTAGTCAATCGAGTTGTCCGGGCAGCAGGCGAATGTGGCGTCGTCGATGTCCACGGTGTCGGCGTCTTGCTGGCTGCGTTCCAGGGTCAGCAGGCAGGTGTCGTAGATGTCCGGATCGTGTTTTTTCAGTTCTTCCAGAAAGCGGCTGGCGCGGAACATGAACATGCCGCTGTTCCAGAAATAGCCGCCACTTTTGACGAATTCGGCAGCCCGCTTGGCGTCGGGTTTTTCAACAAAGGAGGCAACACGGCTCACGCCTTCGGGCAGCAGGGCGTCGGCGGTGGACTTGATGTAGCCATAACCGGTCTCAGGTTTGAGCGCAGGAACCCCAAACAGCACCATTTCGCCGCGTTCGGCGGCCACGGTGGCCAGCGCGAGGGCGCGTTGCAGGGCTTTCTGGTCTTCCAGCACGTGGTCAGCCGGCAGCACCAGCATCAACTCGTCGCGGCCTTCGTTAATCAGCATCATCGCGGTCAGGGCAACAGCGGGCGCCGTGTTGCGGCCGAACGGCTCCATCAGGATGCGTTGGGTGTCCAGCTGGCGAGCCGCCAACTGTTCATTGACGATGAAACGGTGCTCCTTGTTGCACACCACAATCGGCGCGTCCATGCCTTCAAACACCAGGCGCTCAAGGGTTTGCTGAAACAGGGTCTGCTCGCCGGTCAGGGCCAGAAACTGCTTGGGGAATTGCTTACGCGACAAAGGCCACAGACGCGAACCGCTACCACCTGAAAGAATTACCGGAATCATGTTGTCTCTCCAAAAACTGAAATAGTTGTGTCTGATGGCGCGAGGCTCGCTCGCGCCGGCACAGAGCAAAAAATTGAATTAACGGGTAGAAACCGGGCGCTTGACCCACGTCGGCGACACGCTGCTGCCGTTGCCGGTGACGTACAGCACCGCGGCTTCACCGCGTTCCAGGGCGACAGGTTTGAGGTCGCTGACTTTCTTATCGCCCTCAAACAGCGCGAAGCTGACTTTCACCGGATTGATTTCACGCTCGCCACGCCCCTTGGCAGCCACGGCCTTGACCACGTCTGTCTTGCCGTCAGCGGTTTTGAGCGTCAGCGCCTTGTCAGTCAGGTTCTGTACGCGGACCAGGGATTTTTGCTTGTTCTTGAACGGCGGCTCTTCGATCAGTTGCGGTTGGCCGCTGCCGGTATTGACCAGGGTGTAGTAGTGGTCGGCGCTCAGTTTGACCGGCAGGTTGTGGCTGCCGACTTTGGCGCTGTAGTCGCCTTGTGGCAGAAAGCTGAAATCGCTGCTGCCCTGTGCCGCAACGTCGTTGAGCGCGGTATTGCCAACGGTGGCGCTGACGGGCTGGTTGCTGGCGTTGAACATGCGCACAAAGCTGGAGCCCTTGGGCGCGGTCGGGCCGTAGAGGGCGGCATCGCCACCGGCCCAGGCGTGTAACGACAGCAGGCTCATGCCCGCGATCAAGGCAAATGATTTGGCGAGACGACGTGGAGCAGGTGTGAACGGCATGGTTTTAATAGTCATCAGTCGAACCTCTCTTTCAGTGTTGCGCCCGGTTGGGCGTCTCGGATTTCGGCGTGTTTTGTGCCAGTTGCGGTTGGCGTGCGCCCGCTTCTTTCAAGGTTGCGACCCACTGCGGGTCGGCATCACCGATCTCGTTGTCCACCGGCAGGTAACGCTCGGGGAACTCCCAAATCAGCACCTGTGGCGGGGTGTTCTTGAAGGCATCGCTTTTGAGGTAAGCGAGCATCGGCAGGATCGGACCGTGGCCGTCCTTGGAGTCGTTGATCACGTCGCTGCGCAGTGCCTGTTTCAGGGCGCCGACGAAGTTCCAGTTGGGGTTGGCGCTGTAGCTGGTACCCACCAGCGTGACGGGCACTTCGCTGTCAGCGAACAACGCGTCTTCGCTGTCTGCCTCGGCGTTGGCCGCGCGGGTGCTGCGTTTTTCCAGCGGCTCGGAAGGCGGCATCAGGTTGCTGAACAGCGGGTCCATGGGCAGGAAGCGCTCAAGGTCGCCATTGTGCTGTTCGGTTTTTTCGGCCTCGGTCACAAACTGTTGCGGTTCACCGCTCAGGGGGAACTGGCTGCCAATCGCAGCGGCCAGTTGCTGGGCCGCGACCTGTGCGCCATCGGGTGTCCAGTGCGTATCGGTGCGCAGGAAGACTTGCGCGCCGCCTTGTTTGGCCTGTTGCAGCGGGCCCAGCAAGTCGGGGGCAATGATCTGGCTGGCCGCCAGTTGCGCATGGAAGTCACGGTACAGATCGGCGTGAATGCTGGCCGGACGCTCGTCACCCATGTGCTCGGGGTACAGGCGCACCTTGGACGGCACCACCGCCATCACCAGCTTCACCCCGTGGGCTTTCAAGGTTTGGCGCACGCCTTCGACCAGCGCGTAGTTGTCGGCCACGTTTTGCTCGGCGTTGGGCCACGGCTTGAACTCTTCATCGCTGAACAACCAGTGGTTGCGGCCCAGCACCACGCCGGGGCGGCCTTCATTGAACAGGGTGAAATCCAGCGCTGCCCACAGGTTGGTGCCCAACCGCTTGATCGGGAACTCGTCGTCATAGTGGGTCTCGACGGCTTTGCTCCAGCGACCGTTCAGCACGGTGGCGTCGTCGGTGGTGTTAAAGCCCATAAAGCTGCGCAATGAAATCAGCCCCAGGCCCAGCAGCAAGGCGCAGAAAAAGGCGACGTAGACGATGCGTAATGTTCGATTCATGGTCGGCTCCCCTTAGAACTGGAAGTACAGGAACGGCGAGAAGCTTTGCGCCGAGAGTTTGAGAATCGAGGCGATGAACAGCAGCACGATCAGGGTGCGCATTGCGTAGCGCGGCCAGTCGGCCACCCAGAACGCCGGTTGCACGCTGGCTTCTGTGCCCACGGTGTAGCCCGGCAGGTGCAGGCTGCCGGGAGCGTCGCCGGGTATGGCTTTGATCAAGCCCGGTTGCGCGGTGGCCGGGCCATCGGCCTCGGTTTTGCGCGGGGCGTTGGGCGTGCTGTACAGGTCGCGCAGGCCGAAGAACGCCAGCGTCAGGTAAGCCACCACCAGCGTGGCGACTTGCAGGCCGGTGAGGTTGGCGCGGTTGAGTTCCGACAGCGACCATTCCCCGAAGCTGAACATGGCGCCGTACATGCGACCGGCCACGTGCAGGTTTTCGGCCCGGAAGATCACCCAGCCCATGACCACCAGCAGGAAGGTCAGCGCCCAGCGGATCGGGTTCAGCGCGCGCGGCGTGGTGTTGATGCCCAGCGCTTTTTCAATCGCCAGCCACATGCCGTGCCAGGCGCCCCAGACGATGTAGGTGATGTTTGCGCCATGCCACAGACCGCCCAGCAACATGGTCAGGAACAGGTTGCGGTAGGTGATGAGCGTGCCTTTGCGGTTGCCGCCCAGGGTGATGTAGAGGTAGTCACGCAGCCAGGTGGAGAGGCTGATGTGCCAGCGACGCCAGAACTCGGTGATCGACTGACTGATGTACGGCTGTTTGAAGTTCTCCATGAAGCGGAAACCCATCATCAAGCCCAAACCGATGGCCATGTCGCTGTAGCCCGAAAAGTCGAAATACAGTTGCGCGGTGTAGGCCAGCGCGCCGAGCCAGGCATCGCCGGTGGTCGGGTTTTGCAAGGCGAAGCAATGATCGGCCACCACCGCCAGCGTGTCGGCGATAAAGACTTTTTTGATGAAACCCTGCATGAACCGCGTGGCGCCCTCGCTGAACTTGTCGAGGGTGTGGGTGCGGTTGTTGAACTGGTCGGCCAGGTCGCGAAAGCGCAGCACGGGCCCGGCGATCAAGTGCGGGAAGATGGCAACAAAAGCCGCGAAATCGATCAGGTTGCGGGTGGCCGGGGTGTCGCCGCGGTACACGTCGATGATGTAGCTGATGGACTCGAAGATGTAGAACGAGATGCCGATCGGCAACAGCACGTGGGTGAGGATAAACGGGTCGAGCCCGACCGAACCCATCATCGCGTTGATGCTGTCGACGCCGAAATTGGCGTACTTGAAGTAGCCCAGAATCCCCAGGTCAATGACCACACCCAGCAACAGCCAGCGTTGCGCGGGTTTGGTGCGTACCCCGGCGGCACCGACCTTGAGGCCGATCCAGTAGTTCCAGACGGTGACCCCGATGAACAGGGCCAGAAAGTCCACTCGCCACCAGGCATAGAACACGTAGCTGGCGACCAGCAGCAACAGGTTGCGATAGCGTTGCCCGCTCAAGTAATACAGGCCGAGGAACACCGGCAAAAATAAAAACAGGAACACATTGGATGAAAAAACCATCCTGACCTCTCCGTGTGGACCAACAGTAAAGGGCTCAGCCCCCCCAAACCCCCCCGTGAAAAAATGGGGAGGGTGCATGTGTTTCGTTCAGGGGTGGGTGTCGTTCGGTCGACCCTCACCCCAACCCTCTCCCAGAGGGAGAGGGGCGCTTTCAGCCTTTTTCGTGCGCCGGGTCGTAGACCTTGGTCAGGTCCCCGCCCAGACGAAAGGTTTTGAACGGCTGCATCCCGCGCTTCATCTCAATCACCTCGGGCGCACAGGTGTAGAGCGTGCAAAACGGCTCCAGCCAGGCGAATTTGGCGTCAACCTTCAAATCGGTCATGTCCGGCGCCTTGCCGTTTTTGGCTTCAAACGCCTGCGGGTCTTTCACGCCGCTGAGCACGCGTTCGCCCAAGCGTTTGAGCGCCGCGTTGTTTTCGTTGCGCAGGTCCACGCCATTGACCAGCGCGAAACTGGCGATCATCGCCAGCGGCGGCAGGGCGTAGTTGTGGTAGGCGAGGGCGCGTTGCTGGCGCTTGAGTTCGTTGGGCAAAAAGCCTTGGGCGTCGACCTGGTTGGCGCCGACCTTGAACTCTTTCACCGACCAGTCGAACAGGTCGCGGCGATTGGTGGCGATGGACGTGGCCATCACCGACCAGGCGGCCCAGTACGAATGGTTGTTGGTTTTAGCCAGCGGCAGGTTGTCCCAGTCGCTGACCACCTGTTCGGCCATTTTGCTGAACCAGGCTTCGATTTCTTTGGCCTGCTGCGGATGCTGCGCCAGCGGTTGCGATTCGGAGAACTTCAGGCGCAGGTACGACGACGCCATGCTGCCCAAGGCCCATTTGCGCATCGACTTGCCGGTGTGGTTGAACTCTTTGCTCATCAACGCATCGGCCTGCGCCCAAGCGGTCAACCAGCCGAGGGTGCATTCCAGTTGTTCCGGGCGGCCATCACGCATGAACTGCATCACCCGCTTGCTGGTGCCGCGCTCAAGGGTGGTGATACCGGAGGTCGCGTCGCGAAATGCTTTTTCCGAGACCACGTTGAGCGTCGAGCGTGCTTTGTCCGAGCCTTCGTACTTGCTGCGAAACTCCAGCTTGTCGGTGTACGGCTTGGGCATCGCGTCGCAGTCGTTTTTGAAGTCGCCGGTTTTGAACGCTTCGACCGGGGCGTAATAGCCCTGGGGCGGGCGCAAGGGCGCGGCGGCGTGGGCAGTGCTGGCAAACATCGCCAGCCCCAGCAAGGTGGGCGCCAGCAGAGTGCGCAGGTTGATCGGTGCAGTGGGCATCAGAAACCTCATCGTCCGGCCTGCGCGTTCAACGGCGCAGAGTGGGAGAAAACGTTGCGTTTGCAGATTTTGGCGTCGACTTTCTGTGCGTCGCCCGCGTCTTCCGGGCCCTGAATCTCAATGGCCAGCAAGTTCTGGCTGGCCCAGTCTTCATCGGTACGCAGTTCAAAGGCGAAACGCCCGTCTGTGTCGGATGTGGTCGGTTTGTCGATCTTCAGATCTTCATGGCGACCGTTCATGTACCAGAGCGTGGCTTGCAGGGTTTTCACCGACGGGTCAGCGAAGCGGATGTCGATTTGGTGGTTGGCGTTGCGCAGGTCTTTGTTGGTGCTGTTGACCAACATCTGGTTCTTGCCCGGCTTGAGGGTGGCGCTGCTGCTCATCAACGTCGGTTTGCCTTCGCAACCGTTGTCGAGCAGGGCCATCATCTGGCGGTAGATGGTTTCCTGATCCAGGCGATACAGCGGCGAAAACTCCCAAATCAGCACCTTGGGCGGGGTTTTCTGAAACTCGTCACTGCCCAGGTACTGCAACATCGACCCTTCCAGACCACCGCCGGGGAAGGCCACGTTCAGCACGTCGGCGCCGATGTATTGCTCCAGGAATCCGGCAAAGTTGTAGTTCTTGCCGCTGTGGCTGGTGCCCACCAGGGTGATTTGTGGGTTGGCATCGTCGCTGAACAAGTCGCCGTCCGCCGCTTCGCCTTTGGGTTCGGTACTGAACTGGTCCATGTACTGCACGGCATAACTGGTGCCGCACAGCTGCCCGGCCATGTTGTGCAGGGTGCCGGTCTTGCCCATGCGCCCGGTGATTTTGGTTTCGAATTCACGTTGCGGAATGTCGGCAAAGCCGGGGATTTTTTTCACCGTGTCGGCCACGATTTTTGCCGTGCGCTCGGCCCCGTACGGCGTCCAGTGCTGGTCACCGCGGAAGTAAAAGTCGTGGGCTTGTTGCTCATTGGTCAGGGGCGACAGGTCAGGCACGTAATAGCCCATTTTGGCGAAGCGCCCGAGCATGGCCTGGTAGTTTTTCAGCGCGGTGTCGTAGTCGAATGAATCGCGCTCGGCCGGCATCAATTTGTTGCGATTGACCAGCCCGCGGGTCGGTTGATACACCACCACCAGCTCCACGCCCTTGCTCTTGAAGGCGTCGTGCAGCTGTTGCATGCGTTTGTAACCGGCCGGTGTGGTGTCGAACTCAGTGCGCAGGTCTTCCTGGGTACGGAACAGCCAGTCGCCCTGGGCCTGAACCAGCGTGGTGAAGTTCTGCTGATAGCGCGTGGTGTAGTTTTTCGCATCGTGGGCGGCAGGGCACAGGTTGCAGCACGCCTCGGCCGTGAAGGCGGGCGCCTGAACCTCGTCGGCCTGCACACCGGCGGCTGCGCCGAGGATGGCGGCAGTCAGGCCCGACAGGCTCAAAATCTTGATCAGATGGAGGGGCATAACAGTCATCCTCAGTTGCGCAGTTCGGTCTGGCGTTCAACGGGGTCGATCAACACGGCTTTTTGCTGGCGCACCATCAGGTCGAGAATTTCGTCCTGACGCTCACCCAAAATGCCGTTGAAGCTGATGCCGCTGGATTTGGTCGGTGCCAGCATCGACACCCGGTACAGCTCGATGCTCAGCGGCGAATCAATCGCCAGCGGCCCGCTGCCATTGCCGGCCAGCTCGCCGCCCACCATGATCAGCGACACTTCGGCGTCGAACGGGTCGAGCTCGATGTCGCGGTCGGTGTCGGTCAGGTCTTTGATGTGGCCGTACACGCCGGTCAGGCCATTGGCCATGGCGATGTTTTCGTACAGGCGGATGTTGACGCTGTTACGCACGCGGATGCCGTGGCGGCGGTTGTTGATGACTTTGTTGCCCCACAGCAGGTTATTGCCGCTCTCGTAGAGGGTGATGCCGTCGGTGTGGTTCTGGAAAATCTCGTTGTCAGCGATCAGGTTGTTCACGCTGTTACGGTCGATCACCAGCCCTGACAGTTTGTTGTCGTGGCTGCGGTTGTTGAAGATGAAGCTGTCGTTCACCTCGCGGGAAATGATGATCCCGTGCTTGCGCTGGGTGCCGAACACATCGTTCTCGGCAATGATCAGCCCGTGGGAGCGGTCATGGGGGTCGATGCCGTAGACGACGTTGTCGCGGTAGGTGTTGCCCTTGACCACGAAGTCGCGGGTTTCGTAGCAATAGAAGCCGTACCACATGTCCGAGAACTCGGAGCCGATAATCCAGCCGGTGGGCTCGTCGCGCTTGATGACCTTGGCCATGTTGGGCGTGTACTGGGAAATACTCACCCCGTACGACTTACTGTTGGCGTAACCGAAACTCGCCATTTTGGTGTTGATGATGTAGGTCTCGGTGCCGCCCCAGGACAGCAGGAACGGGCGAAATTCCTTGGCATCGCGAAAGGTCGCGGGGCCATTGGCTTTTTCGCGCCAGCCGGTGACCTGGGTGTCACGCACGAACAACTGGCCGTCGTTGACCAGAAACGAACCCGCTTCCTGGGACAGGCGCAGCTCTTGGGTGCTGTTGTCGATCTCCAGAATGCCCTTGTGCCCGACCACAATCGGCAAGCGCGCCAGGTACACACCCGGTGCGGTCTCGCTGAAGTACTGCTTGGGCACGCGTGTGGCCAGATCCTTGAGGTTCACGTAGCCGTCGTCGATGAAAATCGCCTGCGGAATGCCGCCCTGGCGCACCACCCACTCGGCCATTTTGTTGTCGCCGCCGATGAAGTCTTTCAGCGCGTCTTCTTGCATCATGCGGCGCACGCTGACTTTACCGGCGGTGCTGCGCACGATTTTGGCCGCAGCCGCTTCGGCGGTGTAACCCGAGAGGTCGGGCAATGCCGGTTTCGGGATGTTCAGCGGTGCGACGGGCGCGGTGCTGACGGTGTAGGTTTTGGCGTGTTGCAGCTCTTTGGCCACGGTCGGTTTGACCGGCTCGACAGCGGCAAAGGTATTGGAACTGGCCAGCAGCAGAGCGCCGGCCAGCAGGCTGATCGCGCCGATATAAGCAGGATGATTCATGTCACGCACTCCCGTTGGCGTTGTCATCAAAAGCGCCAGATCACGTCAACGAACGCGCGGTGCATGTACGAATCCACCCCTTTGCCGTACGCATCGCCCGGCTTGAACACGCCGCCGCGAAAGCGCACCAGCGCCGAAGGTTCATCGATGGACTGGCTCAACGCGGCAGGCAACAGGCCTTGCTTGAAGTACTTGGTCACCACCAGGTCCATTTCCTGACCGAGGTCTTTTTTGCCGTCCATCATCGGCAGCGCGGTGCTGGCCAGCAGGGCGTCTGTCGGGTCTTCGTTGTTCTGCACGGCATTGATACCGCTGGCACCGATCGGCTTGTTGCCGTCGACCCGCCAGAATTTGTGGTAGACCAGCGAGGCGTCGTATTCGTCGCGCAATTGCCACGAACCGAACAGGCTGGCGCTCTGGATGTTCTGCATTTCGCCCCGGAACGCTTCACCAAAGCGGTGAACCCGCGAGCGCGTACCGGTGAAGTTGGAGCGGTTGCTCTCCAGACCGGTCTGCTGGTAGTTGGCGCTGGCGCGCGAGTAGGCGGCACCCACTTGCCAGTTCGGGTCCAGACGCAGGCGAACCCCCAGGTCGGTGGCCCAGCCATCCACGTCGTCACTGGCTTTGGCGCCAGCAAGGTTGCGGCCGTCCACGGTGGAGGTGGCGAGCTTGTCGCGCTTGCCGCTCATGCCGGTGACGCTGGCCCAGTAATTCACCGTGTGGGTGTTGCGGTAGTTGTAGGCGTCGCTGTTGGCTTCGAGGCCGAGCCAGGTCAGGTCGCCGTTCTGGGTTTTGTCCAGCGCCTCGACTTCTTCACCCTGATGCTTGAGCGAACCATCGTCATGGGTGTGATGGGCGCGCAGGCCGACCCATTGGCCGGGCGTCCACTGCGCCGAAATATCACCGAACAGGTGCAGGCGGTCTTTGTCTTCCGGGGCCAGTTCGGTCAGGTCGGTGCGGTATTCGCTGAAGCGTTCGGCCGCGCCGAGGTTGGCCTTGAGCAAGGTGGTGTCGAACGTCCAGGCGAGCGCTTCGATATTGGTGTCGCGCCATGTGCCGTCGTCATTGCGCAGACGCTGGCGACCGAACTTGAGCTGTTCGCCGGGGTAGGCGGTGAAGCCTTTGTAGCCGACCCAGAATTCGCGCAGGGCCAGGTAGCTTTTGTCCTGCTTGCGCGCATCGCTGCTGCTGTTTTGTTCGGTGTCCGATTGTTGCAGGGTGTCGGTTTCGATGATGTCGCTGGACGTCACTGCCTGGCCCATGGCGTACGCACTCCAGTTGCCGCGTTCACCGTACACCCAGGGGCGCAGGTCAAGGCCGATGCCGTTGACGTCGCCGCCACTGCGGGTGCCGAGGTCGCGGTCGTCTTCCGATTGCGCGGTGATCTTGGTTTCCAGGCCGAAGTTTTTTTCATCGGTCAGCGCCGCCAGGGTCGGGCATGACCACAGCAGGGCGAAGGTCAGGCCGATCCCGGCTTTTACAAAAGGATTCAGGGTCATAGGGCTTCCTCGCCGTTTTCTTCGGCCAGCGTCTGCACCGCCAGAGCGTTCTGGCTCAGGGTGGCGCGCAAGGCTTGTTCTTTTTGCAGCAGGCGCTGAGCCGCGGCGCGTTGATCGGCGGGCAGTTGCTCGTCGAGTTGGGCCGCCAGTTCATTGGCTTGCGGGGTGTTTTGCAGCTTGGCCAACTGGCTGAACACATAGGCGTTCATGGCGTTGGGCTGCGTGCCCTTGCCCTGGGAGAACAGCTGGGCGATGGCGAAGTCCGCGCTGTTCTGGCCGTTACGTGCCGCTTTGAGCAAATGGTCGAGGGCTTTTTGCGGGTACACCTGCCCCAGATAGCCGCGACGGTAAAGCTGGCCGAGGTAGTAATCGGCGGCCACTTCTTTGTCCACGGCGCGCTGGAAATGCGCTTCAGCTTGCTGCGCATCCGGGGTCAGCCATTTGCCGTCGTAATACAGCTTGCCCAGCAACAGTTCGGCGCGGGGTTGATCGGCGGCGCGGCCGTTGTCCAGGTATTCCTGCAACTGAGCGACGTCGCCCTGATCGGGGAAGTCGTACAGCAATTGCGCAAGGCTGACCCACGCAGCGGGGTAGGCCGGGGCAATGTTTTCCAACAGCGAACGGGCCGTCTGCGGGTCGGGTGTGCCCAGGTTCGCATCGGCCAGCACACGGGCCACGCCATCGACTTTTTGCGCCGAGGCGGTGCCCCGGTTGTAAGCGCTTTGCAGTTGCGAAATCAGCGCGGCCTGTTGCTCGGTGTTGCCTTGTTTCTGGTAGACCGTGGCCAGCTCGACGTAACAACTGTCGTTGGCGGACAAGGCTTGGCGGCAGATGGACTCGACTTCATCCAGGTGCTGGTCGTACGTGCCTTCGATGCGGTACAGCGCCACTTGGGCCAGACCGGCCTGCGGGTAGCCTTCGGCGCGCCACTGGCTGATTTGCTGCTGGGCGTCGATCCGGGGGAAGCTCTGCGGGTGCTGCAAATACAGCATCGCCAACGGCGTCAGGCTGTTGGCGTCGCCACTGGCAAACGCTTGTTGCAGCAGCGCTTGCGCCTCGTGCAACTCGGCCTCGCTGGCGCCGGGTTTGGCCGCCAGCAAACGACCCAGACGAGCCTGAGCGCGGGGCGACGTTTTGGCCGCCTCGCGGTAAGTGGCTTCGGCTTTTTTCAGTTGCTCGGCGTCGCGGCTTTCCATCCAGATATCGGCCAGACCGACCTGCGCCTCGGTGTAACCCAAGTCCGCCAGCGCCTGATAGTTGCGCTGGGCAGTGGCCGTGTCGCCATTTTTCAGGGCTTCATTGGCCAGACGCTGATCGGGCAGGCCGGAGCAGCCGGCGAGGGCCAGGGTCAGCAGGCAAAGCGTAGGGAAGGCGTTCTTCATGATTACAGACCTGCTGCCGAGGCTTTGCTGATCAGCCAGTCCATCGACGGACCGCGGTCACTGCGCACTTCAACCGGGCGACCGGCCAGGGCGCTGTCCAGCGGGGCATCGGGCTTGATCTGTACGCGGATGTCGGAAGACAGGTCATCGCTGTTCAAGCTGGTGCTGCTGATGATTTTGCCGGTGCGCTGGTAGTCTTCACCCGCCACCTGGAAGTTCACGCGGGCACCCGGCAGCACGTCGCCAAACTGGCGATAGCTGAAGCGAGCGGCAATGTTGGCTTCGCTGGTGCGCGGCACCAGTTTGAAAATCACGTCGCCTTTGCTGGCGTATTGGCCATTGGCAACCACTTGCTCGGCCACCACGCAATCACACGGCGAGGTCAGGGTGCCGGTCATTTGCTTGCCAAACAGGGTTTCGATATTGGCCGGCTGCAACTGGTTTTCGTCCAGATGGCCTTTGAGCACGTCGAGCATGCTGGTGCTGAAGGTCGCAATTGGCGCGCCATTAGCCGCCAGATTGTCGTCTTTGACCAGGCTTTGCACGGTGCCGTCGCGGGGCATGGTGATGTTCAGGCCGGGGACGCTGACCAGCGCCGACTGGGCGTGGGTGACGAAGTACACGCCGTACACCGATTTGACGATAAAACCGAATGCCACCAGCCCGACGACAAATACGCCGGCACTCAGCACCACGGCTTTCATGCGACCGAACGGGGTCATGCCGCTGCCGCCATCCTTGACCTTGCGCGCCTTGGTGAAGTTGTCGCGCTGCAAGGTGGCGAGCACTTCGCCCATGGTCACGATATCGCCGCTCAGGTGCGAGGTGATGAGGTGACGCAAGGTGGAGATGTCCTGTTGATCGAGGTTCTGGAACTGGCAACCGACGCGTCCGCTCTGGCGGTCAACGTTGCGTACCAGCAGCTCCACGTCCATCGCCAACCCCAGGTTGTCGATCACAAACTGCAAGCGGCCCTTGTGCACTTCGCCCACGGCCAAGGATTGGTTGGCGGCGTAAAAGCTCAGGCCACCGGCCGACAGGTCAATGATGCTGACTTCCATCGGTGTGCGGTCTTTGCCGAAAAAGCGCAGCTTGGCCGGGATTTTGACCCGTGCGTGCTGACGCTGGGCTTCGGATTCGTGGACAACGTTGGTGTTTACTTGAGTGTTCATAAGGTCTTGTTCCTGGTTAATTCGATCGGGTCGGGTCAGACCATCGTCAGCAGCACGGCAACAAAGATGCTGGCGGCCGAGAAGGTCATGGTCCGAGACGACCAGGTGTTGAACCAACGTTGAAAGCTGGCCAGATCACGGGTCAATTTGGTGTCCTGACGGGTCCAGGATTGTTGGTCGAGGCGGAAGAACACGTAGATCTTCACCAGCGCACCCACAATCTGGTTGTAATAAAGAATCAGCGGGTAAGCCGGGCCGATGCTGTGCCCGGAGCAGGCCAGCAACAGGGTCAAAATCAGGCGTGTGATGCCGATCCACAGCAGGTAGGCGATGAGGAACGTGATGCCGTATTTGGCGCTGGCAATCAGCGCGACGGTCAGGCCGAGCAACGAGGTCCACATCGAAATGCGCTGGTCGAACAGCACCACACTGGTGAACAGGCCGAGGCGCTTGACGCCCAGCCCCAGTGCCCGGGCGTTCTGCCGCAGGTTGTTGCCGTACCAGCGGAACATCAGTTTGCGGCTGGCCTTGATGAAGCTCTTCTCCGGCGGGTGTTCAACGGTGTGAATGGCCGCGTCCGGCACGTAGAACGTGTCGTAGCCCAGGCGCATCAGGCTGAACCAGCTGGACTTGTCGTCGCCGGTCAAAAACTTGAAACGGCCCAGACGCCAGTGCTGCAACGAGTCGCTTTCTACGTCGGCAATGAAGTCCGGGTCAGTGACCACATTGGCGCGAAAGACCGACATCCGCCCGGTCATGGTCAGCACGCGTTTGGACAGGGCCATCGAGCACATGTTGATGTGGCGCTGGGCGAAGCGCAGCTTGTGCCACTCGCTCATGATGTAACCGCCGCGCACTTCGCAGAACTCGTTGGTGGTCAGGCCGCCGACATTGCCGAACAACTGGAACCACGGCACGGTTTTGCGCACGACGCCGGGGGCGAGCACGGTGTCGCCGTCGATCACGGCCACCACGGCACGGCTGTCCGGCATGTGCCGCGAGATGGCGCGAAAACCAAAGGCCAGGCCGTCGCGCTTGCCGGTACCGGCAATGCGCACGAAGTCGAGTTTGACGCGCTCTGGCGGGTTAAGGCGCTCCCACATGCTCTTGACCAGCAGCTCGTCGGACATTTCCACGAGCGAGCACACCACTGTGGTCGGCAGGCCGCATTCGATGGCTTCGCGAATGACTGAGCTGTAGACCTGCGCCGTGGTCAGCGCGTCGATACGAAAGCTGGTCACCATCAAAAACACATGGGACGGGTCTGCCGCTTTGCCCAGCTTGCGCACTTTGCGTCGCAGGTGCGGGTACACCACATATAAAAACAGCATGCCGCGCAGGAAGTGCGTGGCACCCATTGAATAGCGCCAGATACCCACGGCGCCAATCAGGAAAATAAAGTTTTTCGACTCGGAGTCGAAGGTCGATGTCGGCAACGCCAGCGCGAGGCCCATCAACAGCGTGAGGTAAAACAGCCAACCGGCGGCTTGGAGAAGGCCGTGTTTTAGCCTGAGCATAATGAGGTTCCGTTTGAGCATGGAGGCTGTGATGCGCAGAGCGTGTAGTCGCTGGCGCAGGCTGCGATCGTTCGAGGTGTCAAAGATCGCAGCCCGTTTCACTCGTCAGCGGCTACAGCGCTGTTGTTACCAGCAAATGCCTTCGGTACGGCCGACGGTGCAGGTGGCTTTGGACATGAAGCCCACCAGGTCGATGACCTGTTTGCCCTGTGGCGCGGTTTCGGCCAGCGCACGGAACTTCTCATCGCGGTTGCCCAGGATGATCACGTCGCTGTTGTTGATCACGGAGTCGAAGTCCGAGTTGAGCAGGGACGACACGTGGGGGATTTTGGATTCGATGTAGTCTTTGTTCGAACCGTGGACGCGGGCGTATTCGACGTTGGTGTCGTAGATGCTCAGGTCAAAGCCCTTGCCGATCAGCATTTCGGCCAGTTCCACCAGCGGGCTTTCGCGCAGGTCGTCAGTACCGGCCTTGAAGCTCAGGCCCAGCAGGGCAACTTTGCGCTTGTCGTGGCTGGCGACGATGTCGAATGCGTTTTGCACTTGCGACACGTTGCTGCGCATCAGCGAGTTGAGCAGCGGCGCTTCCACGTCCAGCGAGCTGGCACGGTAGGTCAGGGCGCGCACGTCTTTTGGCAGGCACGAGCCGCCGAATGCAAAACCCGGACGCATGTAGTACTGCGACAGGTTCAGGGTTTTGTCCTGACACACCACGTCCATCACTTCGCGGCCATCGACGCCGACGGCTTTGGCGATGTTGCCGATTTCGTTGGCGAAGGTGACTTTAGTGGCGTGCCACACGTTGCAGGTGTACTTGATCATCTCGGCGACTTCGATGTCCTTGCGGATGATCGGGGCGTCGAGTTCTTCGTACAGCGATTGCAGCACGTCACCGGAGGCTTTATCGAACTCGCCGATAACAGTCATTGGCGGCTGGTCGTAGTCGGCAATCGCGGTGCTTTCGCGCAGGAATTCCGGGTTGACCGCGACGCCGAAGTCGACGCCGGCCTTTTTGCCCGAGCACTCTTCGAGGATCGGGATGACCACATTTTTCACGGTGCCCGGCAGCACGGTGCTGCGTACCACGATGGTGTGGCGCGATGTCTTGTCGCGCAGCACGGCGCCGATTTCGCGGCACACGGCTTCGATGTAATTGAGCTCCAGGTCGCCGTTTTTCTTGCTCGGGGTGCCGACACAGATCATCGACAGGTCGCTTTCGCGGATAGCCGAAGCAAAGTTGGTGGTGCCGCGCAGGCGGCCATTCTGGATGCCCTGGGCGAGCAACTCGCCAAGGCCCGGTTCAACGATGGGCGATTTGCCGAGGTTGATCAGGTCGATTTTGTCCTGAGAGATATCTACGCCGATCACTTCGTGACCACGGGCGGACAAACAACCGGCGCACACGGCGCCAACGTAACCCAAACCAAATATGCTGATGCGCATCGCAATTACCTCTGTCTTGTATAGGCCAATTAATGGCCGGACTTAAAGTGTGGGCGCACTTGGAACTACGGCACATAAAAGCCGTAACGCCGGGTGCAGGCATCGTTAAGTTTTAAGTTGTTGGAAGTTGCACCTTTAATGTGCAACTCATCACTATCAGTAAGGCATGTCAGATGATGGGGACGGCCTTGGGTGGGCGCCTGGCGCCGCGCGCTCTCTTATTTTTAGCCTTTGAAAACAAAGGGTTATAGCTATGTTTCAGTCACCTTTGTTTTGGCTTTTTAACAACCGATAACACCAGGGAGTTGGTCTTATCTGTGTAAGTGATATCTCACAAGCTCTGTAAGAATCGTTACGGGTTGTATGAGCGGAGGTATCGGACATAGTTCCGGGCCGTTCATCCCGTTTTCGACGAAATTTAACAAAATGAAAAATGATGGCACTGGTTCCATATTGATAGCACTTCAGGTTTTACCCTTTAGTTATAGGGTGTTCATCAGAGAGGATAGTTAAGTGCCACTATGGATAAATAAATTAGGTGCCACTATGAAAAAAAGTCACATCTGTCGAGTGAATTTAAGTTCATGGATATTTTAAGACGTATTTTTGGCGTCAAATATTTGGCTGTTCGGGGTGAAGTGTGAAAGGGGTCACACGCAGGTGAGCTCCCCGTTCAGGCCGGGGAGCGTCAAAAAGGCGGGGGGTTATTCGGGGGCGTGGTCGCGCAAAAAGACCAGCGAATCCGGTTTGGATTGCTCGGCGCTGTAGTAGTAACCCTGAGCATCGAACTGCTTGAGCTGTTCAGGGGTGTTGATGCGTTCCTTGATCACGAAACGGCTCATCATGCCGCGGGCTTTTTTGGCATAAAAGCTGATGATTTTGTGCTGCCCGTTTTTCAGGTCCTTGAATTCGGTGTTGATGATGCGCGCGTTCAGGGCTGATTTCTTGACCGCCGAAAAGTACTCGTTGGACGCCAGATTGAGCAGCACATCATCGCCCTGGGCGGCCAGTGCTTCGTTGAGCCACTCGCTGATGCGCGTGCCCCAGAAGGCGTACAGGTCTTTGCCCCGCGGGTTGGCCAGTTTGGTGCCCATCTCCAGGCGATACGGCATCATCAGGTCCAGCGGGCGCAGCAGCCCGTATAGCCCTGAAAGCATGCGCAGATGGGTTTGCGCGTAATCAAAATCCGCCTCGCTGAAATCCACGGCATTGAGGCCGGTGTACACATCGCCCTTGAATGCCAGCAACGCTTGTTTGGCGTTTTCAGGGGTGAAAGCAGGTGTCCAGCTGCCGAAGCGCGCGGCATTCAGGCCGGACAGCTTGTCGGACAGGTGCATCAGCTCGCCAATCTGCTGCGGGCTCAGTTCGCGCAGTTGGCCGATCAACGCCTGTGAATGATCCAGGTAGTGCGGCTGGGTAAAGCGCTGGGTGGCCGGCGGCGTCTCATAGTCGAGGGTTTTAGCGGGTGAAATCACCATCAGCATGGGGTCGTCTCCTGTAAGCGTCGGGGGATTCTAGGGGGTTGGGCGGTTTGACTCCACCTATGACGCCGATAGAACGCACAGGCCGCTGATGAAAGGGGGGGGAATCTGGCAGGGTCTGCATGCGAGGACAGCGACGGAGTATCAAAAGGCATTTGGTGGGCAGCAGGTTATAGTGCGCACAGTTTTTACAGGGAGATTGATTCGTGCGTATTGCTCTTTTCTTGTCGGCCTGGCTGGTGTGCCTGAGCACGGTGGCGGCGCCCAATGAGCCCGCAACGCTGGATCGCAGCACGTGGCCAGAGCCGTTAATCAGCCCGGCCCTGTTCGATGTGGCCTCGCGGGCAGAAATCCTCACCTTCGCCCATGCCCTGTTAACCAGTGAAGCGCTGGACGAAGCTGCGCTCAGTCAGCGTCTGGGGTTGAGGATCATCAACATGGATGCGATTGATACGGTCCGTCAGCGCCTGTGGCAACGGCTGTTGGCCAACTACAACCTTGCCCAGCAGAGCTGCGATCAGGACGCATCGTTCTGTTATTACGTCGACGGGATGGACAGCCTGCGCGAGCAAGCGGGCAAGTTCGAGATCGCTGAAGACTCGTTCTACGTGAACTGGGCCGAGCCGAGTGCCACGTTTCATCGTCACTACCTGGACGAGCTGTTACGGCTCGCCGCGCTGTTCCCGCAGACCGGCAGTGAGATCGCTCTCTACGGTGAGCATGAGTTCAATGGCGAGGCGATGAATGACCGGCTGTTCATGTTGTCCTTCGACAGCGGCCCCACCCAACTGCCCGGCACCACGGACTGGCTCACCGACTACCTGCGCAAACAATCCCTGAGCGCGACGTTTTTTGTCTTGGGCAACAGCGTGCAGGCGCGATTGAACAAACAGTCCGAGCAGCAGCTGCAGGCGCTCTACAAAGGGCAGTGCGTTGGCGTTCAGGGGTGGGAGTACCGTTCGCACAGCCATTGGAACGATTGGCAAGATTCAATCCTGCGCAGCACAGCGTTGGTCAAGCGAGCCATTCCCGACAGTTACGTGCCTTTATTCCGCCCGCCCTATGGGCATCGCCGTGAAGACAGCGGGCCTTTTTTTCAATCCCAGGGGCTGCGTGTGGCGCTGTGGGGTATCGATTCGCAGGACATGGCGTCCAGTTTGAGTGCCGAGCAATCGGCGCAGCGGGTGCTCAGCCTGATGTTGCTCTGGCGTCACGGGGTGATTGCCTTCCATGACACTCAAAACAAAGTGCGTACCGCGTTGCCCTGGCTGATGAAAGCCACGGCCCAGAGCGGTATTGGTTGGGAAGAGTGTGCGGCCTTCGGCCAATAGCAGAGGCCAGGGAACGCCCGCCGGTCAAGGCGGGCAGTGAACTCACAAAAGGCGCAATGCCACGTCGCTGCCAACGCGCAGGTATTCGACTTGAGCCACGAGGGCGTCTTTGACAATGGCCTCGCCGGTGTCTGTCAATTTGGCTTTTTTGGCGTCGATGACCGACAGCTGCAGCAATTGCATGGCCACATCCATCGCTTTTTGAAAGGCGGTGATGTTGTTGTGCAGGCCAAATTCGCGGATAACCGCATCCATACGCTCATCGGCATTGTCACGAAGTTGTTGGAATTCGGTGATAGACGCGCTGCCGTCCTTGTAAATATCCAGCAGCATCTGTTCCAGGGTTTTGGAAATAGGGGTCATACAACGTCCTTTGGCTTTAGCAGTAAGTGGGCGCCGGTCTGAATCAGCCCGTGCGCAACGAAGCTTAGTGCTGCCAAAAAGAAGGGCGGGTAGGCGTCCTCGCTGCTGTGTGTAAGAGCAGTCCGGCCGTTTGGGGGGAGGATTCGAATCAGGCGTTGTGGTGCCCGAAACAGGTGAATGTGGGGCCTGAAATGAGCCAGTGCTGTTTCAGGTAATTACTAAGCCTAGTAGCGGTTTGGCATTGTGCCAAGGGCTATTCGTCTTTCTGAAAAAAATAGTGCCCGGCCGCGAAAAAGACTTTTTCTTGTCACACTTTTTGGAGTATTACGAAGACAGACCGCCGAAACCTGCCACACAGGTGGCGTCTTTCAGGACACCACGGGGCAGGTGATCAGGCCGTCATATCGAGGCGCAGCACTGTTGAGGTATTGCGTCGAATGGCTCCCACAAAGGTGACCGAGTATGGATGATCACGGACGTACGCCTTCCTCCAACCAGCCAATCCTTTATGTACTCGATACCAATGTTCTGATTCACGATCCCAACGCCCTGCTCAACTTCGAGGAACACCACGTCGCGATCCCGATGACGGTGCTCGAAGAGCTCGACAAACTCAAAACCGGCAAATTACTGGTGGCAGCGGAATGCCGTCAGGCCATCCGTTTGATTGATCAGGTGCTGGGTGTGGCTTCGCCCGAAGACGTTGAAAAGGGCGTGCCCATCGAGCGCGGCAAAAGCGGCCCCAAAGGCTTTCTGTCGATCCTGATGAACAAGCGCAGAGAACCCAATGCGCTGCTGCCTGAAACCCTTAACGACAACATCATCATCAACCAGTTGATTGATTTGCACGCCCGCTCGCCCGAGATTCAGGTGGTGCTGGTAACCAAAGACATCAACATGCGCCTCAAGGCCCGGGCCTGCGGGATTGAGTCCGAGGATTACAGCACCGATCAGTTGGTGGACGACGTGTCGATGCTGTCACGCGGCTATCACACCATGACCGGTTCGTTCTGGGACCGCGTCAGCAAGGTGGAAACCCGTCAGGGGCATGGCAGCACGTGGCATCAGGTGCAACTGATCGAAAACCTGCCCTCGGTACACATCAACGAATTCATCATCGACGAACAGGGCTTCGTGGGCTGGATCAAGGAGGTGCGCAAGGACCACCTGCTGATTCTCGACATGCACCAGGAACCTTTGCTTCATCAGGAAGCCTGGGGCCTCAAGCCGCGTGACATTTACCAGGGGCTGGCGCTGTATGCCCTGCTTGATCCGGACATCCATCTGGTCAACCTCTCGGGCGCCGCGGGTTCGGGCAAAACCATCCTCGCGCTGGCCGCAGCCATTGAGCAAACCATGGTCAGCAAGCGTTACCGGCGCATCATTTGTACCCGCAGCGTGCAAGGGCTGGACCAGGAGATCGGCTTCTTGCCCGGCACCGAGGCCGAGAAAATGGAGCCGTGGCTGGGGGCGATCACCGACAACCTGGAAGCGCTGCACATGGACGATGAAAGCACCCACGGCAGCGTGGACTACATCCTGAGCAAGGTGCCGTTGCAGTTCAAATCCCTGAACTACATCCGGGGCCGCAGCTTCCAGCAAAGCCTGATCTTGATCGACGAATGTCAAAACCTGACCCCGCATCAGATGAAAACCATCATCACCCGTGCGGGCGCGGGGTCCAAAGTGGTGTGCCTGGGCAACCTGGCGCAGATTGATACGCCTTACCTGTCGGCCACCAGTTCGGGCCTGACTTACCTGACGGAGCGTTTCAAAGACTTCCCGAACGGTGTCCATATTGCCCTGCAAGGGGTGCCTCGTTCGATACTCGCCGAGTACGCCGAATCGCACCTGTAAACCTGTCATTTCACTCCAGATCCGGGCGGCCATGAGCCGCCCTTTTTTTTGGCAAAACGTGCCTTGAAACGCCGTGGCTGAAAAGGGCCAACTGCGCAAGAAGTTGCGCACTCATTTGTGGATAAACCTGTGAATACATTGCTACAGGCCATATGCCTATTGGTCTGTAGAGGAGTGCGCAAGAAGTTGCACAGTACTGCGCAACTTCTTGCGCACTTTTCCCCTGTTTTTGGCCCCAAAAACACCCTCTCAAAAACCCGATTTCGCTATGTGTTTGCTTTAAAAGGAATTCCTAAAAGCTGGCACGAACCTTGATTAATCGATTCAGCGCTTGAGCGATTGTGTGGTCTCTCAAGTGCCTGTTTTCAGCAAGGAGAACCTCCATGGCGGAGCCGAATTACATGCCCCTCACGGGTCCCCGACAGGGGCTAATTATTGCCGCTGCGAACACTGCATTTGGGTGGGTACACCCTGTCGGGACGCGCGTGCAAACCGGGGCATGTTTCAAGGCGTCTGCCAACGCGCGTCGGCTGCTTTTCGGTGCCGAGGCCGGGTGTTCACCTGTGGTTGGTTGTGACCGACCTGCTGCCTGAAGGCAACCCTCGTTCATCACGGAGGTTGCCGTTCCTAACGTTGAGGTGTTCACCCGAGGAGTCATGGATGTTCAGTCCAGCCAACGAAACGCAATTTACGCTCACCATCCAGGGGCTTAAGCATGACCTGCGCGTGCTCAAGTTTCATGGACAGGAGACGATCAGTACCCCCTTTGCAATCACGGTCGAGCTTGTCAGCGAACGCTCCAATCTTGACCTTGAACGCGTGCTGCACCAGCAGGCATTTCTGGCGTTCAACCGCCATGGCAACGGGATTCACGGGCAGATTTATCGCATTGAACAAGGCGAGTCGGGCAAGCGCCTGACCCGCTACAGCCTGACGCTGGTGCCTCACCTGGCGTACCTGCGCCATCGCACCAACCAGCGGATCTTTCAACAGCGCACGGTGGCGCAGATCATTGCCTGCGTGCTTGAAGAACACGGCATTCAAAGCGATACCTATCAGTTCCAATTGAATGCCAGCTACCCGCCGCGAGCGTACTGCGTCCAGTACGACGAGTCAGACTTGCACTTCATTCAGCGGCTCTGCCACGAAGAAGGCATTCACTACCACTTCCAGCATGGCGAACAGTCCCATGTGCTGGTGTTTGGCGATGATCAGACCGTCTTCCCGCGACTGCGCCGCCCCACGGCCTACGTACAAGACAGTGGCATGGTGGCAGATGAGCCTGTTATTCGGCAGTTCAAGGTGCGGTTTGAAGCCCGCCCCAGCCGTGTCACGCGCCGCGATTACGATTTCGAAAAATCCGGTTTTGTGATCGAAGCCGACCACCGTCCCGAGGTGCAGACCCCACAGCCCGATCTGGAGGACTACGACTATCCCGGTCTGTTCGTGACGCAAGATCGCGGTAAGCCCCTGACCCGACGCACCCTTGAGCGGCACCGCGCCGACTACCTTCAGGCCGAGGGCAACAGCGATCAGCCGACGCTGGTCACGGGGCATTTTCTCTCCCTCACCGGGCACCCGCGCAAAGAATGGAACGACCTGTGGCTGCTCACTGAAATCCACCACCAGGGTTATCAGCCGCAAGTGCTGGAAGAGAGCACCTCCTGCGACCTCGAACCGGACACGGACGCGTTCGAGCAGGGCTACCGCAACACCTTCCTGGCCACGCCGTGGGATGTGTTTTACCGCCCCAAACAGGCTTACCCCAAACCCCGGGTGCTGGGCAGTCAGACCGCGTTAGTGACCGGGCCTGCGGGGGAAGAGATCTATTGCGACGCCTATGGGCGCATCAAGGTCAAGTTCCATTGGGACCGCGCAAGCCAGGGGGATGACACGTCCAGCTGTTGGCTGCGCGTGGCCTCCAGCTGGGCAGGCAGCAGCCACGGCAGCGTGACGATCCCGCGGGTCGGCATGGAAGTGCTGGTGACTTTTCTGGAAGGCGACCCCGACCAGCCTGTGGTCAGCGGCTGCCTGGCCAACAGCCGTCACCCGGTGCCTTATCCACTGCCGGCCAACAAGACCCGCACGGTATTGCGCAGCCGCAGCACCCCCCAGAGCACCGGGTTCAATGAATTGCACCTCGAAGACCGCGCGGGTCAGGAGCTGATCTACCTGCGCGCCCAGCGCGACATGCAACGCAAGGTCGAACACGACTGCCGCCTTGAGGTGGGCAACGAGCGGCATGAAACCATCACCGGCAACAACATCGTGGTGCTGGAAGCCGAGGACCATCGCACCGTGGCTGCGGACCGCAAGGTCGAGCTCAAGGCCAATGACTATCTGCACGTTGCCGTCAGCAGCCACACCCGCGTGGGGCAAGCGCTGGTGGCCGAAGCCGGGCAAGAAGTGCACATCAAGGCGGGCGCCAACCTGATTCTCGACGCGGGTGCGAGCCTCACCCTGAAAGCGGGCGGGGAACACATTGTCATTGGCGGCGGGGGGATATTCAGCAGCTCCCCGATTCAAATCGGCGGTGCTCCGGCCAGCGGCACGGCTGCCGCCCCGTTGCTGCCGGGGATGCTCGGGCTCATGGCCACGCCGTCCTTGCTTGAGCACGGCCAGGACCCGACCGCGCAGGCCTCGCCAGCCCCTCAAACGCCACTGCCCCCCAAGCCCGTCTGCAAGGACTGTTTACTCGCCGCGCAGGCCAAGGGCGAAGCGTTAGTGGCGCGTTGATATTCAGGTCACCAAAACAATAAGAGAAGGGAAGGAAAAGCCATGACCACGAACGCAAAAGAATGGCTGCATCACTTGATGGGCGAAGCCCGCAGTGCCGGAATCGATCATCTGGACCTGCTGCTTAACGGCGCCGTGCTGCCAGAGGCGCTGTTACCGCCGCTGCTGGCACTGAGCCCGGCGCCTGAGTGTCAGTGGCTGCTTGAGCACACCCCCGAACAGGCGCTGGCTCATCAGGGGCCGGTGTTACTGCGCATCGCCCTGGGGGATCAGGCGCACATTGCAGCGACAACGCACTTATTCACCGCCGTGCATGCGCAGTTTTGCGTGCTGGCCCTGATCAGCCGTTGGCCTTTCGACAAACTGGCCGTGCAATTGCGTGGCGCCACCCAGGCAACCTGGAACAAAGGCGCCAGCAGCGGCGTGCTGCGCTACTACGACACGCGCCTGTTCAGGCATTTTTGCGAGCAACTCGACCCTGAACAACTGGCGCCTTTCCATGGCCCGGTGTGCCGCTGGCACTGGATCGACCACGACGGTAAAAAGGCCTCGCTGTGCGGTCTGGACATCAACCCCCAGGACCACAGCGCATTGACCGGCCTGACCTTAAGCGCAGCGCAGGTCCAGCCGTTGCACGCCCTCAGCGCAGCCCTCCAGTGGCTCAAAAAAAATGACTGCACGCCTGCCCAACATGGGTTTACCAGCCATGAAGCGCTGATTCGATGCCTGACAGGCATCCACCTGAACCTCAGCCGCCAACAGTTGGAAAAACCGCAACACGAAGCCTTCATCGCCAGCGCACTGAGCGAATTCCCGCCCTTAAGCCTCACCCCCAAGAAGGCCGCCTTATGACCCGCGCAGCTTGGCTCATCGTCATCAGCGGCCTTGCACTGCAAGGCTGCACCCCGCCAAAACCCGTGCGTCTGGGCGCACCCATCGAGGGGTATAGCCATACCTCAGCGGCGATTAACCGGTTTTCTGTGAACAGGGGCGGCGGGCCGAACATCAGTCCTTACAGCGGCGGCGGCAAACAAAATTGCTGCGCGTCACTGCCGGTGAAATGGCACCCCGGGCTGACGGTGGTGGTTGAGTGGGAGAAGGATCCTGATCCGCATGCTTATGGACGTTGGCCGGAACGGATGTTTTCTGATGAGTGGCGCAAGCGTATGGACGAGCACGAAACGCATTACACCCGCCATCGAGCCGTTGTGCCTGTTGCACGGTATGAGGAGTTGGGGCTTGTCAATGTGCACTTCTTACCTTGCAACCAAGTAGCCGTTTCAGCCGGTGCGACTTATCCGGGTCGTCCTGATTATCCGTTTCACTTCCCTCAAAAAATGCAGGAGCCCGCCACATGTCCAGAGTCCTGATTCGAGTCTTGTGGCTGATGTTGATCAGCGGCCTTTCGCTGCAAGGCTGCACCCCGCCAAAGCCCGTGCGTCTGGGGACACCCATCGAAGGGTACAGCCATACCTCGGCGGCGATTCACCGGTTTTCTGTGAACGGTGCCGGTGGGCCGAATCTGGCGCCGTATGGCTACGGGGGTGGGCAAAATTGCTGCGCGTCACTGCCAGTTAAATGGCACCCCGGGCTGACGGTGGTGGTGGAGTGGGAGAAGGATCCTGATCCGCATGCTTACGTGAATTGGCCTCCTCTCGGAACTGACGGCTATCGGGCTGCTTATAAGTTGCATGCCGCCAAATACACCCGTCATCGAGCCGTTGTGCCTGTTGCACGGTACGAACGGTTGGGGGTTGTGAACGTGCACTTCTTACCGTGCAACCAAGTGGCAGTTACCGCGGGGCTCATGATGCCCGGAACGCCCAAATATCCTTATTACTTCCCACAAAAAATGCAGGAGCCCGCCACATGTCCAGAGTCCTGATTCGAGTCTTGTGGCTGATGTTGATCAGCGGCCTTTCGCTGCAAGGCTGCACCCCGCCAAAGCCCGTGCGTCTGGGTGCCCCCATCGAGGGATACAGCCATACCTCAGCGGCGATTAACCGGTTTTCTGTGAACAGGGGGGGCGGGCCAAACATTAGTCCTTATAGCGGCGGTGGCAAACAGAATTGCTGCGCGTCACTGCCGGTGAAGTGGCACCCCGGGCTGACGGTGGTGGTTGAGTGGGAGAAGGATCCTGATCCGCATGCTTATGGACGTTGGCCGGAACGGATGTTTTCTGATGAGTGGCGCAAGCGTATGGACGAGCACGAAACGCATTACACCCGTCATCGAGCCGTTGTGCCTGTTGCACGGTACGAACGGTTAGGGGTTGTGAACGTGCACTTCTTACCGTGCAACCAAGTGGCAGTTACCGCGGGGCTCATGATGCCCGGAACGCCCAAATACCCTTATCAATTCCCTCAAAAAATGCAGGAGCCTGCCACATGCCCACAACCATGAATTCATCTTCCCAAAAGCCGGCTCCGGAATTTATGAGCCCCACTCCTTATTTCAAGGAAGACGGGTTGCTGCCAAAAACGCCGGGCGATGTGTTGCGCAATTACCGAGAGCAACAAGCGGCCTTTCATGGGTTTGAGCAAGCCGCGATGAGTGCTGCTTGGGCTGCGGGACATGCGTACGCGGGCGCCCCGTGCATGAAAATTGTGACGATCAGCCTGTGTTTTGACGGTACGAACAACCATGAACCGTCTGACAGCGAGGCAAAGCCTTCCACCACAACTAACGTGGCGCGTCTTTACCACGCGAGTTTGGGGCGTAACGAAAATGAAGTGGTAAGACGTGAGGGTTTTTACGCCTATTACATGCCAGGCGTTGGCACCGAATTTAAGGAAATACGTGAATTTGAACCCAACAGTGACGGCCTGACAAAGGCGGTGGGCGGTGAGAACCGGATCAACTGGGGTATTACCCGAGTGATCGATGCCTTGAAAAGGGCTTCAGGCGAAACCTATCTGGATACAGATGACGCCTATGCCTTGGTGCAGAAAATGGGCACCAGCCTCACCGAAGACTTACTCGGCGTTTCGCTTTTCAAAAACAGCTATACCCGCCGCCAGGAAGTACTGGCAGCCCCACTGGCTGAACTTAAAAGCCAGATTGATGCGGCACACGCGTCTAAAACCATTCCTGAAATCAAGGCCGTGCGCCTGTTCGTGTATGGCTTTTCCCGTGGCGCAGCCCAGGCGCGGACGTTTGCCAACTGGCTGGAGGCCCTGACCAAGGTGGAGGTGGAGGGCCGCACGTGTTACCTGTTCGCTGGCCTACCGATCAAGATCGTGTTCATGGGCCTGTTCGATACCGTGGCGTCGGTGGGGTTACCGTATATGGTGCCCTTTGCCGCCGGGCACATGGGCTGGGCCGATGGCAGCCTGCGCCTGAGCGATGACGAGGCCTTCCTTGAGCATTGCGTGCATATGGTGGCGGCCCACGAGCAGCGCAGTTGCTTCCCGGTGGATTCCATTCGACGCAAAGCCAACCCGGACGACCCGATGTGTCCGTCCACTTACCGCGCCGGTACGGCGGAGTACATCTACCCCGGCATGCACTCGGATGTGGGCGGCGGTTACCCGCCCGGCGATCAGGGCAAGGCATCGAAGGGCATGTATGAGGTGGTGTCGCAGATTGCCCTGCAGCATATGTACAGCGAGGCATACAAGGTCGGGGCGCCATTGCAAGCCCCTGAACCAGCGTTGGAACCTGAATTGAAAACGCGCTGGCCATGGCTGGTTATGGATGGAACCACCCTTCGTGAGTTCGAGGTAGGCCCCACCGTCATCACCCGTTTCAACGCCTGGCTCAATGCCATGGACAACGGTCCGCTGGAGGAGGTGATGAGGCGCGAGGCGGGGTTGATCACCGGGTGGCGGATCAGCCGTTACGCCAAGGGCTGTGCCCCTCACACGCAGTCGTACAGCGATGTGATGAGGGATGGCGCGACCAAAGACATGAGCTCTGACGAGGTCAAGGCCTTCAAAGCGTTGCACGGCATGCAACTCAAGGCAGACGCGGCCGCGCTGGCGGGCGCGCCTGCTCCCGTTTTGACCGAGGTGCAGTTGGCTGAAAAAACAGCCCACGAAGCCATCAAAAAGAAGTACGAGGAACGTAGCAAGACCACGCCCGTGCAGAGGTTCAACACCAGCAAGGTGTACGAACCGTCCCTTGAATACCGGCAATTGCGCAACGCCATGGCCGATTTTCGACGTGACTACGTGCCGGAATGGAACCTGGACGCCAGCGAGTTTGTCGGCTTCGGAACGCTGTTAAACACGTTTCTCGGCGGGTTGGTCTACATGACCAATGAGCAGGATGAAGCGCAGCACTATGCCGACATGCGCAGGGATGGGGAGATCCGTTATGGGCAACTGTTCGGCCATGATGGCAAGGCGTTGAACGACAGTGTGTTGCCGATCATCCGCCTGTTCGATGAGCATGTGCATGACTCCCGCGCCTGGTTCATGAACGCGGAGTTGAATGAGCGCGAGTTGTTCAGTGATTACTTCCGTTATCGCAACATCTTTTTCGACACCGAGTCCAACAACGAACTGACGTTGCTGGTGACCACTGAGCGCGTGGTGGGCGTGGCGCTGGCGGTGGCCAGCGTCGGCCTGAGCGTCAAACGCCATGACCCGCGCTTTCTGGTGGGGCTGATGATCCCGACCCTTGGCACCCCGGTGTTTCGCGGCAAAGTGGGCTTCCCGAGCATCAGCGCGTTTGACACCGTCACGCGCCGCGCCCTGCCCATGGTTGAAGGGCTGACCTCAATCCGCGCCTTCAGCAAAGACACGGCCAGCGCCGTCAAAGCCGCCCAGGCCTTGCCGCTGGCGCCGCTGCTGAGCGAAGCCACAGCCACGACCGAAGACCTGATCGCCATCCTCAAAGGCGAACCCGCCGAAATCCCCGTCCCCAGCACCGATGAACTGGCTCGCACCGCCGCCCGCAAATCCCGCTGGCCAAGCCCTGTGGAAATCGACCCCATTGAGCAGGCGATTGCCGAACTGGTCGGCGGCCACGTCTACGGCAAACCCTACTTTTTGGACATCGATTCGATTGTGTAGCGCCGGTTGAGGGCCAGCCCTGGCTGGCCCTGGCTGGCCCTGGCTGGCCCTGTTCCGCAGGGATTTACACGGTTTCAGGCTCGCCGCAGGGGGCTTTTTCAAGGGAGACCCCGTGGGTCACCGGCGCCGTGTGCCGTGTTGAGATGAGGGTGTAGATCGACGGCAGCACAAACAGCGTGAACAGCGTGCCCACGACCATCCCCACCACAATCACGATCCCCAGGCCAAAGCGGCTGCTGGCGCCCGCGCCGCTGGCGAACAGGAGCGGCACCAGACCCACGACCATGGCGGCGGTGGTCATCAGGATCGGGCGCAGGCGGATGCGCGCCGAGCGGATGATGGCGTGGGCCGGGGAGCAGCCACTGGCCTGTTGCAGTTCGTTGGCGAACTCGACCATCAGAATCCCGTGTTTGCTGATCAGGCCAATCAACGTCACCAGGCCGATCTGTGTGTAGATGTTGAGCGTCGCCCAACCCAGCGCCAGCGGGATGAGGGCGCCGCAGATCGACAGGGGCACGGTGATCAGGATGATCAGCGGGTCGCGCAGGCTCTCATACTGTGCGGCCAGCACCATGTAAATGACGATGATGGCGAACAGGAAGGTCATCATCAGCGCGTTGCCTTCGTGGATGAACTGCCGCGAGTCCGATTGCCAGTCGTGGCTGAAGCTGGCAGGCAGTTGTGCGCTCTGATTGGCCAAAAAGGCCACCGCTTCGCCAAGGCTCACGCCTGGGGCCGGGATGCCCTGAAAGGTGGCCGAGTTTTGCTGGTTGAACTGTTTGAGGCGGTTGGGCTGGATGTCACTGTGCAGGCTGACCACGGTCGACAGTGGCACTTGCACACCGCTGTCAGTGCTGACGTAAAAGCCGTTGAGCGCGTCCGGGGTCAGGCGCTGTTTGGCTTGCGTCTGCGGGATCACGTCGTAGGAGCGGCCCTGCAAACCAAAGCGGTTGGTGTAGTTTTCACCGACCAACACCGCCAGCGTGCTGGCGATGTCTTGCAGGCGAATGCCGAGGCTGTTGGCTTTGCTGCGGTCGATGCGCACTTCAGTCACCGGGTTGTTGAAGTCCAGGTCACTGTCGACCACCGCGAACAGGCCGCTGGCCCGCGCCTGCTCCTTGATGTCTTGCATGGCTTGATACAGCGCGCGGTAATCCTCGGTGCTGCGAATCACCAGTTGCACCGGCAGGCCGCCGGTCGAGGCGGGCAGGGGCGGCATCTGGAAGACGAAGATCGAGTTGCCTTCCACGGCGTCCACCTGTTGTTGCAGCTCGTTCTGGATCTGTGCCGCGCTGCGGTCGCGCTGACCCCATTCGCTGAAGTTGATCCCCGCGAAGCTGGCGGCAACCCCGTCGGTGCCGTTGATGATCCAGGTGCTGGTGGTTTCCGGGATCCGGGCCAGCAGTTCGCTCAGTTGGGCAGCGTAGCGCTCCACGAAGTCGAGGTTGGCGTGTTGCGGGGACTTGATCGCCAGCAGCAGGTTGCCCTGATCTTCGTTGGGCGCCAGTTCCTTGTCCGCGTGGCCGTATAGCAGCGGCAGGCTCAGCAGCACCAGCAGGCCGAACGCCAGTACCGCGCCGCGTGCGCGCAGCGAATGCACCAGCCCGCGCTGATACAGGCGCGACAGGCGGTGAAAGAAACCCTCGGCCAGCAGGCTCATGCGCCCTTCGCTCTGGCCGGGCGGCAGCAGTTTGGCGCACATCACCGGCGTCAGGGTCAGGGCGATCACGCCGGACACCAGCACCGCGCCCGCGAGTGTCAGGGCAAACTCCTTGAACAGCGCCCCGGTGAGGCCATTCATCAAACCGATGGGCATGTACACCGCGGCCAGGGTGATGGTCATGGCGATGACCGGCGAGGCGATTTCCCGTGCGCCAACCAATGCGGCGTCAAGCGGCGCGCGGCCTTCCTTGATGTGACGGTGAATGTTCTCGGTCACGACGATGGCGTCGTCCACCACCAGGCCGATGGCCAGCACCATGGCCAGCAAGGTCAGCAGGTTGATGCTGAACCCGAACATCGCCATCAGCGCCAGCGCCCCGAGCATCGACAGCGGGATGCTGAGGATCGGGATCAGCACGGTGCGCCACGAGCCCAGGCACAGGAAGATGATGACCACCACGATCAGGATCGCTTCGAGCAGGGTTTCGAGCACTTCCAGAATCGAGGCTTCGATAAAGTGCGCGGTTTCGAACGCCAGCGCCACCTCGACACCGGGCGGCAGGGTCTTCTGGATGTCGGGGAGCAGGCGCTTGATGCCCTCGACGATCAGCAGCGGGTTGCCCTTGGGCGTGGCGTACAGGCCCAGGTGAACCGCAGGTTTGGCGTCCATCAGGGCGCTGGTTTCATAGGCGGCCGAGCCCAGTTCGATCTCGGCAATGTCGCGCAGGCGCAACAGGTGGTCGCCACGGTTGCTGATCACCATGTCGCGAAATTCATCGAGGGTGTTGAGGTCGCTGTTGACCTGGATCGAGGACACCACGTAGTGGCCCTTGATCTGCCCCGGTGCGGCCTGAAAGTTGTTGGCGCGAATCGCCTGTTCCACCTGATCGGCATTGATGCCGTGGCCCGCCATGCGCTGCGGGTCGAGCCACACGCGCATGGCCAGGCGCTGGCCACCAAACGTGTCGACCTTGGCCACCCCTTCAAGGGTGGAAAACAACGGTTGCACCACGCGGCTGAGGTAGTCGGTCAGGGCGGCGGCGGACAGGGTGTCGCTGGAAAAGCCGACGTAGGCGACAGCCGTGGAGTCCCCGGCCGAACGCTCGATGACCGGGTCATAGGCCTGCTCGGGCAGGCGGTATTTGACCTGATTGACCTTGGCAATCACTTCACTCAGCGCCTTGGCCGAATCTTCGTTAAGCGCCATGCGCAGGGTAATCACACTGTGGCCCTGCACCGACGATGAACTGACGTAATCGACGCCTTCCACCGATGCCAGCGACTGGTTGATTGGCTGGGTGATGAAGCCTTGCATCAACTCGGCGGGCGCGCCGGGGTAATCGGTGCTGACGGTAATCACCGAGCTTTCCAGCAGCGGGTACTGGCGCACGGGCAGCCCCATCCAGGCTTTTAGACCGGCGAGCAGGATCATCAGGCTGACCACCAGCGCGAGCACCGGGCGGTGGACGAAAATGTCAGTGAATTTCACTTTTGCGCTCCTGCTTCGACGGCCAGCGCGGCGCTGGTCACCGGTTCGATGCTCGCGCCATCACTGAGCTTGATCTGGCCCGAGGTCACGACCTGGTCCTCGGCCGACAGGCCCTTGTCGATCACCACCCGGCCATCGCGCCGCTCGCCGGTCTTGACCGACACGCGGCGTACCGTGGGCGCGCTTTTTTCATCACGGGCCGGTTGCACCACGTACACGTCTTCGCCATAGGCGCTGTAGGTGACGGCGGTTTCCGGCAGGCTCAGGGTGTTTTCCGGCATGGCCTGTGGCAGGCGCACACGGGCAAACATGCGCGGCAGTGCTGCGCCAGGCGGGTCTTGCAGGCGTGCCTGAACGCTCAGCGTGCGGGTGCGGTCCAAAAACGGGTCGACGCTGCTGACCACCGCCGTGACCGGTTGGCCGGGCAGGGCATCGAGTTCAATCAGCAAGGGGCTGCCAGTCTTAAAGTGCGCCAGGGCTTTTTCGGGCACGCTGAAATTGACGAACAGCCCTTTATTGCCGATCAGGTTGATCAGGGTGTCGCCAGGGTTCACGTATTGGCCCATGTGCACTTTGCGAATACCCAGCGTGCCGGCAAAGGGCGCACGAATGGTGCGCTGCTCGATCTGTGCCATGAGTTCCTGCAAGGCCCCGCGTGCGGTGGTGTATTCGGCCTGGGCATCGTCCAGGGCCTCGCGCGACACGGCGTTGGAGGTAATGAGTTTTTGCAGGCGTTCGAGGCGTACGCGGGCGTTGTCCACCTGACCTTGCAAGCGCACCCGTTGCCCGCGCTCGGGGGCATCGTTAAGACGCACCAGCACTTGACCACGCTCGACCCGTTGCCCGGACTCGATGGGCAGCTCGACGATACGCCCGCCGATTTCGGCCGGCACGCTGACTTCTTCCACCGCTTCGAGCTCGCCGATGGCCTCCAGGTAACGGGTGAAGGGCTGGCGACTGACCGGCGCCACGGCCACCTTGATCGGGGCCGCCACATACCCGGCCGGGGCAGGCTGTTGCCAGCGCCAGACTCCCCAGGCCACGCCGGCAAGTACGAGAGCAATCAGGGCCCAAAGGGTTGTGCGCCGGATCAGCGGACGAGTGCTTGCAGCGACGTGAGGCATGATCTTCTTCCTTAAAGAGGCAATCAGTAAATCGGCCAACAGCCCGGCGTGAGCAATTCGACGAGGTTATGGTCGGGGTCGCGGAAATACACACTGGAACCGCCTTTGGGCCATTGCGTGCGGCCTTCGATGGCCACACCGCTGTCGTCCAGTTTTTGCTGCCAGGCGGGCATGTCGTCGGCGTCGATGGCGAAGCACACGTGAATCCGGCCGTGGGCATCGTGCGGTGGGATTTCGCCGCCGCTCAGGTATTTGGTTTCAAGGGACGCCCCGCGTTTAAACAACAGAAGCGTGTTGAGGTCGCCGACGTTAAACGCGACCAGCACATCGCTTTCGACCATGACCTCCAAATGAAGGGTTTTGTAGTAAAAATCTTTTGCTGCTGTAAGATCTTTCACGTAAAGAGCGGTTTCAATTATCCGTTTGAGTTGAAGCATGGGGCGCTCCGTATCGGGAAGGTAATCCCGGATTTGTGAATGACAGGATGGTCATGGTTTTACTGCGCAATATTGATTTGAACCTGTTAGTGGTGCTCGACGCGCTGCTGACCGAAAAGCACGTCACCCGCACCGGGGCCCGGCTGCATTTGAGTCAGCCGGCCATCAGCCACTCTCTGAGCAAGTTGCGGGTGTTGCTCGACGACCCGATCCTGATCCGTCAGGGCAGCGAAGTGGTACTCAGTGCCCTGGCGCAAAACCTGCAGGCGCCGCTCAAGGAAATCCTCAGCCAGATTGAAATCCTGCTCGGTAAGTCGATTGACTTTGTGCCCGCCAATTCTCACCGCACCTTCCGCCTGGCGATGTCTGATTACGGCGCGGCGATCGTGTTGCCCAAGCTGTTGCGGCAACTGCGCGCCGAGGCGCCGAACACCACGCTGGTCGTGACCCAGGACAGCCGCCACGGCATGCTCGAACAGATTGCCCAAGGCAAGATCGACCTGGCGTTGGGGGTGTTCCCCAACCTCAGCGCGGACATCTCCAGCGAAGTGCTGTTTGAAGAAACCTTCTCCTGTCTGCTGGATCGCAGCACCTTGCCGGCCAACGGCCAGCTGGATTTGGACAATTACCTGTTGCGCCCGCACATTTCGGTGTCGGTGGACGGTTGTTCGAACGGTGAAATCGACCGCCTGCTGCGTGACGAAGGCTTGCAGCGCCGCATCGCGGTCAGTGTCCCGCACTGGCGGACCGCCCCGAGCATGATCAGCAACACCGACCTGATCCTCACCGTGGCCACCCGTACGCTGGATAACGCGTTGCTGGATGAAGAACTGGTCAGCCTCAGCCCGCCGTTGCCGATTCCGCCGTTCCCGTTTGTGCAGCTCTGGCACAACCGTTTCGGCGAAGACCCGGCGCATAGGTGGCTGCGCGAGCAAGTGCGGCAGGTGGTCGGTCATGCAGCCCCCGTGACCTGAGCCGGGCGCAGGCGTAAACGCAAGTCCTGACCCAGTTGCGTGACATCGAACAGGGTGAAGTCCAGCGCTTGCTTGAGGTGCACCAGCTCCGGCATGTGCACCAGCGGCCGGGCCAGATCGCCCAGCAGTTTGGGTGCCATGTAGACCAACACCTCGTCCACCAGACCGGCTTTGAGAAATGCCCCGGCCAGGGTCGGACCGGCCTCGACCATTACGTCGTGCAACCCGCGCTGGCTGAGCTGGCTCAACAGTTCATGCAGGTCGAGCCCGTAGATATCGCCGTCGACGCGCAGCACTTCGGTGGTCTGATTCGCGGGCAGAGGCGTGTCGTGGCGCACCACGTGCAGGCTCGGGGCGCTGCTGTTAAACACCTGCGCACTGGCCGGGACTCGGGCGGCGCTGTCCAGCACCACGCGCAGCGGCGCGACGGCTTCGGGCGAGGAAAGCTGGCGCACCGTGAGCAGCGGGTCATCCCCCAGCACGGTGCCGCTGCCCGTGATGATGGCGGCACTGCGGGCCCGCCATTGCTGCACATCGGCACGCGCCTTGGGCCCGGTGATCCATTGCGAGCGGCCGTTGCTCAGCGCCGTGCGCCCGTCCAGGCTCATGCCCATTTTCAGTTGCACCCAAGGGCGCTGGCGCTGAATGCTCGACAGAAAACCGCGATTCAACTCACTCGCCGCTTCGCGCATCAGCCCCACCTTGACCTCGACCCCGGCGGCCCTCAACGCGGCAATTCCTTGGCCATTGACCTGTTTGAACGGGTCTTCAAGGGCCACGATCACTCGGCTGACACCGCTTTCGATCAAGGCCTGATGACAGGCCCCCGTGCGGCCGATGTGGCTGCACGGTTCCAGCGTCACGTAGGCGGTGGCCCCCTTGGCCAGGGCGCCTGCCTGGCGCAAGGCGAACACCTCGGCATGCGGCCCGCCCGCCCGCCGGTGCCAACCCTCGCCCACGACGCAATTGCCGTGAGCGATCACACAGCCCACCCGAGGGTTGGGCCAGGTGGAGTGGCTGCCACGCTCAGCCAACGACAGCGCGTGTTGCATGTGCTGAAAGTCGACTTCGGTGAAATAGGTCATGACAGCAGTGGCCTGCCTGCACGCGCCGTGATCGGGTAAATGCGACCGTCGTAGGCGCTGGCCAAAAAGCCGTTGCCGTTGGCCGCCTGGGTCAGGCAGGAAATGCCGCTGGCGGTCGGCTTCTCGAACTTCTCCCAAAGGCCGGTGCGTACATCGAACAGGGCCACAGTGCCGCCATAGCTGCCGGTGGCGATCAGGTTTTGGTCCTTGGACACGGCGATGCACTTGATTGAATGGTTGTGCGGGGTTTCGAAGACTTCACTTTCGCCATTGCGCCACAGGCGCAGCTTGAGGTCGCGGCCGATGCTGGCGAATCCGCCCTCAATTTGCGTGCAGCCGTTGGAGATGCGGTCGTGCGCCTTGTCCAGATAGGTGTGTTCGGTGAAATCGTCAATCGTGAAGAACGCCGCTGCTGCGGTGGCACACACGCTGAAGATATAGGTTTCGTCAGCGGCAATGCCTTTGATGGCGTTGTCGTGCATGGCCACTTCCGTGAGGAAGACGGGCTGCTGATGATCCAGTTTGAATATCAGCGCTTCACCGGTGTACGTGCCGATGGCCGCGTGCAACTGGCCGTCTTTGATGAACGTGGTGCCGCAGTTCAGGGGCGAGCGGTGCTGGTACAGGGCCTGTCCGGTACGGGCGTCGAACACCGTGCCCATCTGGCCGCCGGTGAGTACGCTGTCGCCGAACGGCAGCAGGAAGTTGCACAGGCTGCCGGCCTGGGTGTTGGCCACGCCGTTGACGTGCAGGATGCCCGCATCCCCGATGCTGAAAATGTCATCGTTGACCAAGGCCACGGCGTTGAGGCTGATGGCTGGTTCGATGCCGTCCAGGTCCCAGATCTGGGTGCGGAAGTTCCAGGTGGCATAGCATGAGCCGAAGGTCACGAACGCAATACGGTCTGTGCCGAGCAGGGCGCAGCTGCGTGGCCAGATGATGCTGGGCAGTGAGGTTTCGGCGGTTTTTTCCAGACGGTTCTGGCTGTTCAGGTGCCAGAGCATCACGGAGCGGTCATAGCTGAGGCTGATCAACAGACGCTGGGCGTCGTCCCAGATGATGCGCTTGATACCTGCGGTGTGAGCCGGTTGCAGGAACGTGCCCTGGGCGCTGATCAGTGAGATTTTGCCCTCGTCGTCACCGGCGAAAATGATGCCGTCGCGCGACAGGGCCACGGTGTCGGTTTCAACCCCGCCCAGGTCAATGATTTCCAGTTGTGCGCCGGTCATGGCGTCCCAGCGGCGGATCGAACCGTCGTCGCTGCTTGAAACCAGCGTGGCGCCGTCAGCGGCCCAGCACACTGAAATAACATCGGCGGTGTGGCCTTCGAGGATGCGCAGGGTGCGGCCATTGAGGTCGAACAGACGCAGCGTATGGTCGCGTGAGCAGGTGGCGATGGTTTGTCCGTCAGGCGAGAACGCGGCCATTTCGATGTCGTCATCGTGGCCGATCAGCACTGCTTTCATGCGCAGGCTCGGCACTTCCCAGACGCGCGCGGTGTAGTCACTGCTGGCGCTGACCAGCAGGGTGCCGGTGGGGTTGAACGCGCACTGGTTGGCCAGGTGGTCATGCACCACGCGCTGAATCGGGGTTTTGGTGGTGGCATCCCACAAAATGACCTGATTGTCATAACCGGCAGTGGCGACATAGAAATCTTTAAACGTGGCAATACCGCTGATCGGGCCGAAGTGCTTCATGTGTATTCATCCTGAATAGGTAAAAGTGCGTCATGCCGTGCCGTTAAAAACCGATTGTTTGCAAGGGCTGCCACAGACGATAAATAACGGGGCCCCTGCAAAGAACTTGCGGGTATTTAATGGACGGACTTATTTGAACAAGTTGATGTGGTGATTCTTTTTATTGATCTTGGCTTGTAAATAAGGCCGGTTGTGCCGGGTCAAAAACACCCCGGTCGGGATCACGTCGTCCACCTGCACGCCGTTGTTTTGCAGGGCGATTACTTTGTCCGGGTTATTGGTAATGACCCGGCAATGTTGCACCCCCAGTGCTTTCAACATATGGGCTGCTTCCGTGAAGTCGCGATCATCTTCACCAAAGTTCAAATGTTGATTGGCTTCAAAGGTATCCATGCCAGTGTCTTGCAGGCGATAGGCATCCAACTTGGCATATAAGCCAATCCCGCGGCCTTCCTGGCGCAGGTAAATCAAATAACCGCCTTCTTCGTGCATGCGCTCGATGGACTCGGACAATTGCGGGCCGCAATCACAGCGTTGGGAACTGAAGACATCTCCGGTCAGGCATTCAGAGTGCAAACGCACCAAAGGACTATTGATCGACGCCGGACCCAGTTTGATAACGATATGTTCCTTGTCGGCTTCCAGCCCCGTAAAGCTGTAAAACGTACCGGGGATACCCGATTCATTCAGGTGGATATCTACCTGGTTTCTAACGCGCAGCGGGTTCATAGAATTCCTTTCCTATTAACGGATTTTTATTAGTTGGGGTTACAGCGTTTCAGCGAGCCTGAAGCCCATGACATAGATTTCGCGCGGGTATTTGCCATGCCGACGGCAGTTGCGGGCCAGGTCGCGAAACCGTGTAAAGCTGCCGCCCCGTGCGATGCGGTGGTTGCCTACCACGGTGACCAGGTCATCGCTGATGGCGTGTCCGCCGGGGTAGGGGGCATAGTCGTCGGCCACGTATTCTTCAACGTTGCCCGCCATGTCCATGCAGCCGAAGGGCGAGGCGCCCAGGGGGAACATGCCCACTGGGGTGGTGTTGAAAATGCCCATTTCGGCGGTATTGGCGTGTTCCGGCAAAAAGCGCTCACCCCACGGAAACTCAAGGTTCTCCGGCCCGGCCGCCGCGTATTCCCATTGCGCTTCAGTGGGCAAGCGGAAGGCGCGCCCCGAGCGCAGGCTCAGCCAGGCCACGTAAGCGTCGGCGTCTTCTGCGCTCAGGCCGTAGACCGGATGGTTCGAACGTTCCACCGGGAATTGCCCAAATGCCCAGTTGGTCGGAATGCGCGGCTCCAGCGAATCTTCGAGAAAAGCTTTGTATTCCAGATTAGTGACCGGGTATTTGCCGATGGCATAGGGTTGAAGCTGCACCGTGTGGCGCGGCACTTCCTTTTCGATCCAGCTGCGGTCCAGCCCCAGCCCTTGCATCCTGTCCATGACACTGTCGACCCTGGCTTCATCCAGCCCGGTTTCAATCCAGCCACCTTCGATGCGGATCATCGGCGGGTTAAGCACATCCAGACGCGGGTCCAGGGTCTCGGCCAGGTAGCGGCCTGCCGCCAGGCGGATCGGCAGCGCGGCGTGCGGGTCTTCCACGCGCCGCGTCAGCAGGCTGGCTGGCGCTTGAGTCAATTGCTGCCACTCAGCCAGCGGCAAGGCCAGGTTGAGGCCCGGCTGGAAGTGCTCTTCGAGCCCCATTAATTGGCGGTCAGTCATGTGCGCGGTCAGCGGGCCGTCAAATACCGGCCAGTGGGGAAACGCCTTGGATGTGTTTGACACGTCGAACTCCACTACAGATGCAAAAGGTGTCAGAGGGTGCAGACCAGGCCGGTTTGCAAACAGTTGCGCTCAAAGTCACCCCAATAGCCTTCCGGGAATTTCTGGCGATTGGTTTTGGAGATCAACGGGCGTTGCCAGTGATAGTCGCTGAACCCCGCCTTGCGGATGGCCCGCTCGTAGTCTTCGTGGCTCCAGCGGTAAAAAGTGAATTCGCTGGGTGGCGTGGTGACAAATTCTGAAGGGCAGCGGAATCCGCCTTCGTGAGGGTTTTCGCTTTTGACGTGTACGCCGTACTTGGTGAAGTTGCCGTCTTCAAGGCGGAAACTGGGGTCGACGGTGTAGGCAATCAGCTTGCCGCCGGGCTGCAGGTTTTGCGCAACGGTGTAGAACATCGCTTCCAATTCGGCGGGCGACTGGGCGTAGTTGAACAGCCAGGCAGCGGTCACGCGTTCAAATTGGCCCATCACCGGCATCTCGCAGACGTTGGCCACGTGAAACTCAATGGCCTCGTTGTTGCGGGCCGACTCCTTGCGTGCCAGCTCGATCATCGACGGCGAGATATCAACCCCCACCACCCGCGCCGCGCCCTGACGGTACAGCTCGCGGCCGAAATACCCATAACCGCAGGCCAGGTCCAAAACGGACTTGCCTTTCACATCACCCACCATATGAAAGAACGTTTCGGTTTCAACGGAACGTTGCGATGCGGTGTCGGTGAAGACTTCAAAGCGATCGCCAATGGCGTCATAAGCGGTAAAAGAACTCATTGCTCACCTATTAAGTGTGATTGCTGTTATTAAATGCCGACCCCTGATAAAGGCCGGTGGGTGAAGTTGTTGCCTTTAAACGCGTCGCGGATTAACTGCGTACCGCAATTAAAAAACCGGCCAGTACCACACTGACGCCAATGATCTTTTGCAGATTGAGGGGTTGTTTGGGTAAGCCCACTAACCCGAAGTAATCAATAATGACCGAGATGGTCAACTGGCCGATAATCACGGCCATGATGAAGTTGAGTGCACCCAGTCGCGGCACCAATATCAGGGCGGCGGTGATATACAACACACCGGCAATGCCGCCAAACCAGATCCACCAGGGACCTGCTTGCAGGGCGGCAATATTGGGACGAGGTACTTTAAAAATCAGCATGACCACCATCACGGCAATACAACTGACCACCAAAGACACGGCAGTGGCCCATAAGGGATGTCCTAATAACACGCCCAGTTTGGCGTTAGTGCCTGCTTGCAAGGGCACTGCAAAACCCGCCAATAAACTCAAGACAATGGATACAAATAAACTCATGGTGCGTGCCGTCCTTTTTTTTAATCTTGTACGGCGAATATAAAAACAGGGCCAATTCTTTGTTCTAATGCGCGATATTCGCGAGGTGGATCGCCTGGCTACAGGCCTTGAGCCATAAGGCATTGAGGCTGCTGGGCGATCGAGGGTGCGCATGCAGCAGAGGCGGGTTTACAATCGCCGCACTTGAAGGGAGTAACCCAGTGCTGACTCATTTGGATTCACAAGGCCGTGCCCACATGGTGGATGTCACCGACAAAGCCGTGACCTTTCGCGAGGCGGCGGCCCAGGCCGTGGTGCGCATGCGCCCCGAAACGCTGGACATGATCGTCAGTGGCGGCCACCCCAAGGGCGACGTTTTCGCCGTGGCGCGCATTGCTGGCATTCAAGCGGCCAAGAAAACCTCTGACCTGATTCCCCTGTGCCATCCGTTGATGCTGACCGGCGTCAAGGTCGAACTCAGCGCGCAGGGCTCCGATGCCGTGTTGATCGTGGCGCGTTGCAAGCTTTCCGGGCAGACCGGCGTCGAGATGGAAGCCTTGACCGCCGCCAGCGTTGCGGCACTGACCGTGTATGACATGTGCAAGGCCGTCGACCGCGGCATGACCATCGAAAGCGTGCGCGTGCTGGAGAAGCGTGGCGGCAAGAGCGGGCATTTCAAGGCCGATGCGTCATGAAGCTCAACGTCATGTATTTCGCCCGTTACCGTGAAGCCTTGGGGCGGGACAGCGAGCAGGTCGAAGGCGTTTTTTCATCCATTGCTGAGCTGCGCTCGCACCTGTTGCAACGTGGCAACGCGTGGGACGTACTGGCTGAGCCCAACCTGATGTGTGCGCGTAACCAAGACCTGTGCAAACTCGATGAACCCTTGGCAGACGGCGACGACGTTGCGTTCTTTCCGCCGGTTACGGGAGGCTGAACATGGCCATTCGCGTCCAGACAGAGGCGTTCGACCCTGGCGTTGAGGTCAACGCCCTGCATGCCGCCAACGCAGGCGTGGGCGCCGTGGTCAGCTTTGTTGGCTATGTGCGCGACTTCAACGACGGTCGCGACGTGGCGGGCATGTTTCTGGAGCATTACCCCGGCATGACTGAAAAAGCGCTGGGCAAGATCGTCATCGAGGCCGAGCAGCGTTGGCCGTTGCTCAAACTTGAAGTGCTGCACCGCGTGGGCGCCTTGCAACCGGGAGAGCCCATCGTCTTTGTGGGCGTCGCCAGCGCCCATCGGCAAGCGGCGTTCGACGCGTGTGCCTTTGTGATGGACTACCTGAAAACCCGGGCGCCGTTCTGGAAAAAGGAACACACCCCCGACGGCCCGCGCTGGGTGGAGGGACGCGCCAGCGATCACGCAGCGGCTGATCGCTGGACGTAGGGTAGGGGGGCGGTCATTCACCGGCCGATCCCGTTTCTTTTAAAACATTCCGAATCGTCTGACACGTGATTCCTAAGCTAATCCTGTAGCGTCCCGTCCTCAGTTTCTGAGGAACCAAGGATGTCCACCGTTAGCCGCCAAACCCGCTTCCAGCTGACCCTCATGGGCAGTGACCAGCCCTTTTCGGTGCTGGCATTCAAAGGCGAAGAGGCCATCAGCGAGCCGTTTTCCTTTGACCTTCAACTGGTCAGTGAACGGCCCAGTCTTGACCTCGAAACCCTCTTGCACCAACCCGCCTGGCTCTCGTTTGGCCCCGGTCACGGCATTCATGGCCAGATTGAGCGCATCACTCGCGCCAGTACCGGCAAGCGCCTGACCCATTACCGCCTGACCCTGGTCCCAAGCCTTGCGTACCTCGCGCATCGCACCAACCACCGGATTTTCCAGCACCTGAGCGTGCAGCAGATCATCCAGCAGGTGCTTGAAGAGCACGGCCTGCTCAGTGACGTCTATAGCTTTGCCGGGTTCTCGGAGTACCCGCCTCGCGACTATTGCGTGCAATACGGCGAGTCGGACCTGCACTTCATCCAGCGGCTGTGTTTTGAGGAAGGTTTTCACTATTACTTCAGGCATTCGCCCGACAGGCATGAGCTGGTATTCGGGGATAAACAACAGGCCTTTACCCCGCTCAAAGCGCCCACACCTTACGTGCCGGGCAGTGGCCTGGTTGCGCAAGGCCCTGTCGTCCATGATTTTCAGATGAGCCTGCAAGCCTGCACCAACCGCACGTTTACCCGCGATTACGACTTCGATAAAGCCGGGCGCACCCTTGAGGCAGACAGCCAGTCGCCCTCCAGCATGCGCCCGCTGGAACGCTACACCTATCCCGGCCGCTTCACCCGCGATCAAGAAGGCCTGCGTCATAGCCTGCGCACGCTGGAGCGCCATCAGGCCCAACACTGCGTGGTCAGCGGCCAGAGCGATCAGCCCGCCTTGCTCAGCGGGCATTTTCTGACCCTCAGCGAGCACCCGACCCCTGCAAACAACGCGCAGTGGCTGCTGACCCGCGTGCGGCATGAAGGCCACCAGCCGCAAGTGCTGGAAGAAGCGGCGCCCGCCGCCGACGAAGGGTTTCAGGGCTATCGCAACACTTTTGAAGGAACGCCGGAGATCGGCACCTTTCGGGCCCCGACGGTGTACGAAAAGCCGCGCATTTTCGGCAGCCAGACCGCCCGCGTCACCGGCCCGGCGGGCGAAGAAATCCATTGCGACCCGTATGGCCGGGTGCGGGTCAAATTCCATTGGGACCGCAGCCCCGTCACCGATGAACGCAGCAGTTGCTGGCTACGGGTTTCGTCAAGCTGGGCGGGGGCGCGCTATGGCGGCGTCAGCGTGCCGCGGGTCGGCATGGAAGTGCTGGTGGACTTCGTCAACGGCGACCCGGACTGCCCGATCATTTCCGGGTGCCTGGCCAACAGCCTCAACCCGTTACCGCTGGACTTGCCAGCCAACAAGAGCCAAAGCGTGTTCCGCAGCCGCAGCACCCCCGGCGGCAACGGTTACAACGAACTGCGCATTGAAGACCGCCAAGGCCAGGAGCTGATCTACCTGCATGCGCAGCGTGACCTTGAGCAACACATCAAACACGACAGCCGCTTGCAGGTCGACGGTCAGCGCAGCGAAACCGTGACCGGCAACAGCATCAGCGTGCTCCAGGCCGAAGAACAGCGCACCGTCAGCGCGGACCGCAAAGTGCAGATCCTGGGCAGCGATCATCTGCACGTTGCAACCAGCGCCCATACCCGTGCCGGACAGAGCGTGCTGGCCGAAGCCGGGCAGGAAATACACCTCAAGGCGGGCGCCATGGTGGTGCTGGAAGCGGGCGCAGCGCTGACGCTGAAGGCGGGCGGGCAACATATCGTCATCAGTGCGGCGGGGATTTATTGCAGTTCGCCCATCCAGCTGGGAGGCGTGCCAATACCGGGCACGCCGGCGATGCCGTTAACACCGGGCGCGGTGGAGGTCTTGCACAGTGTTGAGCTGGACCCGGCGACCCAGATACAGGCATTGAGCCTCAAGGCACCAGCGTGTCCGCAGTGCGAAACCTTAAAAAAGACCGTTGCAGTGGGAGGCGCTCATGCTGACGCCTGACGCCTTGCCTCGCGACCTGCCCTGGCAGCGCAATGCCTATTTGTTTCTGGACGGTATCAGTGTGAGCAACCTGCGCGTCCGGTTGCACGAGTGGTTCGACGCGCCGGATTTCCAGCTGTTGTATGCCAACACACCGCTGGCGTCCTGCAATGCCGTCTCTCCCTGCCTGGTTACGCTCAACGGCCTGCAAACGCCAGGCTTGCAGCCTTATTTCAAGCAGATTGCTGAAGAATGGGGCTACCTGATTTTCAGCCAGGCCAGCGCCTATGAGGTCATCTGTCATTTGCGCGCGCTGCTCAATGCGCAGTACCCGCAAGGGCCGAATGTCTGGTTGCGGGTGGCTGACCCCGCCGTGATGCACGCCTTGCTCACCCATGCCGCCAGCGCGCACACGCCACACATGTTCGGCCCGATGGAGCAGGTGGTGCTGCCGGATGTGGTCAGCGAGGCGTGGCACCACCATGTGCGCAACGGTGATCTGCCTCAGCCCTTGGGGCCTCAACCGTATGCGCTGTGTGATCGCCAGGTGGCCTTGCTTGATGAGGTTCGTCTGCGGTCTACCTGGATCAACCTGCATCAGCACGTGCGTGGAGCATTCCCGCATGCGCCGATCGGTCAGGACGCGCCAGCGCGCTGGGCGTGGATTCGCCAAATCACCGAGGAGGCGTATGGGTTGGGATTCAGCAGCGAACACGACATCTGCCTGTACGCCAACGTGCAAGTGTTATTAGGGCATGACGGGGTGACACAGCACCCCGACATCGTCGAATTGCTGACCCGACCGTCCTCGCTCACGCCTGCCCAGCGCATTACACACGCCGCTGAGGACCTCACGGCATGAGCGCAGGGCGAGATAAAGCCCATACCCTTGGTCCTGGATGGCCTATGTCCCCTGTTGGGTGAAGGCGACAGGGCATCCCGAGATTAAACAACAAGGGTTCAAACAGGCGGCGAAGGCGCTGGAGGTTTATGGGGTAGAGAGCCAAGTCGCAGGGTTAACCCTCCGGTTTGGAGTACCGGCTCGTCATGACGTGAGGGCCTGCGGCAGCAATCAAAAAGGGTGATTTAAATGAATGAAGATCGATATGAGCACACACCGCGCGCGGGCGACCATGCTAAAGCCGCTGATTGTGAAATGTTGTTTCTAGCGCCCAAGCCGGTTCCCACGGGGTTTACGCCCTTTAGTATTCAGAAGATAAATCGACACACGAGTGATGTGTTTATAGATGTGGGACCTGGAGTCCGTAATTTCGAGTTTGAGTTTCGACTGGCTGCGGGATTCTTAGTGAGTGTGGCTTTAATTTTTACGATTTTGAATGTGATTATTTCTTTGGGCGCTTACGCCCAAGGGCATGATTTCAGGCGTGTGCTGATCGATAACGTTAACAATGCCTATGTGCTGGGGGGTGCAGGGTTCCTGTTGATCGCCGTCGGGATGTTTCTCTATAAGTGGGTCAAACGCGATATGACTCATCCCTGCATGCGTTTTAATCGCCAGCGCCGCGAAGTGGCGTATGCGCCCAAACATGGCCAGCCGCCGTTTATCGTGCCGTGGGAGGAAGTGGTTGCCGGGGTTACGTTCAGCCGGACGGTCAATGAACACATAAAGGTGACTGCTTCGTTGATGATCGGATTGCATGACCGCGCCAGTGGCGCTCTGGAATGGATGAGCATTCCCAGGGATAACCTGAAACTGGCGATCAGCGAGTGGGAAGCACTGCGGGTTTATATGGAAGAAGGGCAGCTGCGGGGGATGCGGGACACGTTGTTGACGGATGAAGCATGCACCCCCGGCACGGTTGCCCACTTCCATCAGTGCCGCCGGGTATACCGCGACACCCACTCGGCGCTGGCGTACTGCTTTGGATTTTTGATGGTTCAGTGGTGTAGCGGCTGGACCTTGCCCTGCCGACTGGCTCAATGGCTAAAAACGCGGCCCAAGGCGACGTTTCCGAAGTCCATTGTTGAATGGTCGACATCACTCCCCCCGAAACACCATGCCAAGCCCAGCGCCGAGTTGCTGCAAAAAAGTGCGCAGATGCGCGAGGCCTATGGCAAGGGCATAAACGTGCTGGGGTATTTCAATATTGAAGTCCCGGATCGGGTTTGATTAACGACTGAGTCGTTCATATGGTTGAGATTTGTCCTGCATGAAACTCGGAACAGGATGATGTTTCGGCGCTGTGGAAGGGAGCAATGTCGCCGCTTTCATTCGTCTGGAATTTCCCTATGGCACAGGACACAGCACTCGCGGGCGTTAGGCCCGCCGAGTTTCATGTCATTTCGATCAAAAAGTTCATCTTCATGTACGCCATCACCATGGGGTGGTACTTGATAATTTGGTTCTATTTGCAGTGGAGGCAGTACAAGCGTTCGACCGGCGATAATGTGTGGCCTGCCTTCAGAAGTGCTATTGGTTTGTTGTATGTTTTTTCGCTCTTCAGCAAAGTGCAGTGCGCACTCGTTGAGTCCGGTCGCGACTATGAGTGGTTTCCGACCGCCCGCGCCATCGTGCTGTTTACCGCTTGGATCGTCTCGAACGCCACCCTGTTGATGGAGCCGGAACCCTTCCTGTTTGTGCTTCACGCAGGGGTGTTGGCGCTCTGCTGCTGGGGACTGGCAGGGGCTCAGAAGGCCATCAATTTTCTGCACAACGACCTTCAAGGCAAACAGAACCAGGCACTGAGTCTTGGCGAAAGCGTGTGCGCAGTCGGAGGGGGCGTTATGTGGGTGTTGTTGATCGTGACGTCGTCACTTGTGATGGATATGCCCATTGAATAAACGCGCCTGCGAGGTTGATTGATTGTTCGCAGGCAATAAAAAAACCGGGCACCTTCACAGGTGCCCGGTTTTTTTTTCAGCTTACGGTTACGGCATCAACCGATGGTCATCAAGCTGGCGTTACCCCCCGCTGCAGCGGTGTTGACGCTCAGGGCGCGCTCGATCACCAGGCGTTCCAGTGCGATGTTGGTTTCGCCCTGGGACAGACCTTGCACACCGACGATAGCGCCCGCACGTTTGGCCACTTGCTGGCACACATCGCGCAATTGGTCGCAGTCGCCATGGTGCAGCACGGCGTCGAACACCACCTCGTCCTTGGTCCAGTCAGCGACCTGTTTGATGCGTGCCTGTACTTCTTTGGGCAGGCGGGTCAGCAAGGCTTTGGCCAATTCGCTGTCCGGCACGACCGCCGAGCTGCCCACGGCCAGAACGGCAGCCAGTTGAGTCAGCAGGTCGCTTTCAGTGTCGGCCAGGCACAGCACGTGTTCGCGCGGCAGGATGGCGTAGCTGTTGCGCTCGCCCGTCGGGCCATTCAGCAGGCGGGTAATACCGCTTTGCGAATGGGCGGCGAACTCGCTGCACAGTTCGGCCAGTGCCGCTTGCTGATTGTTTTGTGCCCAGCTTTGCAGCGCTTTGAGGGGTTTGCTCAAGGCTTCGCGGGCCTGGGTGTCTGGCGCGCTGATGGCGTCAACTTTCGCGAACGATTGCTCAATGGCATCGGCCGGACGGGTCGACAGCAGGCGGAACAGGTACAACGGGCCACCGGCTTTAGGGCCAGTGCCTGACAGGCCTTCACCACCGAATGGTTGCACGCCGACCACGGCGCCGACGATGTTGCGGTTCACGTAGACGTTGCCCGCATTGACGCTGTTGACCACTTTGGCGATGGTCTCGTCGATGCGCGTGTGTACACCCAGCGTGAGGCCGTAGCCCGATGCGTTGATTTGCGCGATCAGGTTGTCGAGGTCTTTGCGCTTGTAGCGAACCACGTGCAACACCGGACCGAAGATTTCGCGCTCCAGCTCGTCAAAGCTTTCGAGTTCAATCAGGGTCGGCATGACGAAGGTGCCACGCTTGCATTCTTCGATGTCGGCAATAGCCATTTGGTACACGTTGCGACCCTTGTCGCGCATGCCCTGGATGTGTTTTTCGATGCCGGCTTTGGCTTCGGCGTCGATCACCGGGCCAATGTCCACGCACAGACGCTCAGGGTTGCCCATGCGCGATTCGGCCATGGCACCTTTGAGCATTTCGATGACGCGATCAGCCGAATCTTCCTGCAAGCACAAGACACGCAGCGCCGAACAACGCTGACCGGCACTGTCGAAGGCCGAGGACACCACGTCGATGACCACTTGTTCGGTCAGCGCCGAGGAGTCGACGATCATGGCGTTCTGGCCACCCGTTTCAGCGATCAGCGGGATTGGACGGCCTTGGGCATCCAGACGGCCCGCGATGTTGCGTTGCAGCAGACGGGCGACTTCGGTGGAGCCGGTGAACATCACGCCTTTGACGCGATCGTCGCCGACCAGACGGGCACCCACGGTTTCGCCACGGCCCGGCAACAGTTGCAAGACGCCTTCCGGGATACCGGCTTCCAGCAGGATGCGCACCGCTTGTGCCGCCACCAGCGGCGTTTGCTCGGCAGGTTTGGCGAGTACCGGGTTACCGGCAGCCAGCGCGGCAGCCACTTGACCGCTGAAAATGGCCAGCGGGAAGTTCCACGGGCTGATGCACACCACTGGGCCCAGTGGGCGGTGGGCATCATTGGTCAGGTCGTTGCGTGCCTGTACGGCGTAGTAGCGCAAGAAGTCGACGGCTTCGCGGACTTCAGCGATGGCGTTGGCGTAGGTCTTGCCCGCCTCACGTGCCAACAGGCCCATGAGTGGCTGGATCTCGGCTTCCATCAAGTCAGCAGCACGTTCCAGAATGGCCGCGCGTTCGGCGGGCGGGGTGGCCTGCCAGATCGGCGCAACGTTCAGGGCGCACTGGATCGCGTTATCGGCGTCTTCAACCGTGGCTTCCTGCACGTGGCCAACCACGTCACGCAGATCGGACGGGTTGAGCACAGGGGCCGGGGTTTCAGTGCTGGACGCGCAACCGAGCATCGGCGCGGCTTTCCAGTCATTGTGGGCAGTGGCCAGCAAGGCGCAGGACAGCGACGCCAAGCGGTGTTCGTTGGCCATGTCGATGCCGCTGGAGTTGGCGCGTTCGCTGCCATACAGGTCGCGCGGCAACGGGATGCGCGGGTGTGGCAAGCCGAAGCCGCCTTCTTGCGCAGCCATTTGCTCGATCTGCGCGATCGGGTCGGCCACCAGCTCCTGAATCGAAATGCTGTGGTCGGCAATGCGGTTCACGAACGAGGTGTTGGCGCCGTTTTCCAGCAGACGACGCACCAGATACGCCAGCAATGTTTCGTGGGTGCCGACCGGTGCGTACACGCGGCAAGGACGGTTCAGCTTGCCTTCGGAGACTTTGCCCACCACTTGCTCGTACAGCGGTTCGCCCATGCCGTGCAGGCATTGGAACTCGTACTGTCCGGGGTAATAGTTCTGACCCGCGATGTGGTAAATGGCCGACAGTGTCTGGGCGTTGTGGGTTGCGAATTGCGGGTAGATGGCTTCTGGCACGGCCAGTAGTTTTTTCGCGCAGGCAAGGTACGACACGTCGGTGTACACCTTGCGTGTGTAGACCGGATAGCCTTCCAGGCCTTCAACTTGGGCGCGTTTGATTTCGCTGTCCCAGTAGGCGCCTTTTACCAGGCGGATCATCAGGCGATGACGGCTGCGGCGTGCCAGGTCGATCACGTAGTCGATCACGTACGGGCAACGCTTCTGGTAAGCCTGAATCACGAAGCCGATGCCGTTCCAGCCCGCCAGTTGTGGTTCGAAGCACAGACGCTCCAGCAGATCGAGCGACAGCTCAAGGCGATCGGCTTCTTCGGCGTCGATGTTCAGGCCGATGTCATATTGCTTGGCCAGCAAGGTCAGCGACAGCAGGCGCGGGTACAGCTCGTCCATCACGCGCTCGTACTGGGCGCGGCTGTAACGCGGGTGCAGGGCCGACAGCTTGATCGAAATGCCAGGGCCTTCATAAATGCCACGGCCGTTCGACGCTTTGCCGATGGAGTGGATCGCCTGCTCGTAGGACGCGAGGTATTTTTGCGCGTCAAGCTCGGTGAGTGCTGCTTCACCCAGCATGTCGTAGGAATAACGGAAGCCTTTGGCCTCAAAGCGCGTGGCGTTGGCCAGGGCTTCAGCGATGGTTTCGCCGGTTACAAACTGTTCGCCCATCAGGCGCATGGCCATGTCGACGCCCTTGCGGATCATCGGCTCGCCGCTTTTACCAATGATGCGGCTCAGGGAGGAGGTCAGGCCCGCTTCGTTGTGGGTCGAGACCAGTTTGCCGGTCAGCAACAGCCCCCAGGTCGCCGCGTTGACGAACAACGACGGGCTGTTGCCCAGGTGTGGGTGCCAGTTGCCGGTGCTGATTTTGTCGCGAATCAGGGCGTCGCGGGTGCCTTTGTCCGGGATGCGCAGCAGCGCTTCGGCCAGGCACATCAGGGCCACGCCTTCCTGAGACGACAGGGAGAATTCTTGCAGCAGGCCTTGAACGATGCCTGCACGGCCACCGGCGCTCTTCTGATTGCGCAGTTTTTCGGCAATCGAGGCCGCCAGGGTTTGCGTGGCTTCGGACATCGGCGCAGGCAGACGGGCCTGCTCGATCAGCATCGGCACCACTTCAGGTTCCGGGCGACGATACGCCGAGGTGATCGCGGCGCGCAGTACGGATTGGGGCAGAATGCTTTCTGCGAACTCCAGGAAGCACTGGTGAGCGTGATCGGTTTGCACGTCGTCGGCGTCATCGCTGGCCGCGCCAGGGATACCGCTCAACTCGGTCAGGGTTGCACCACCCTCGAGTTTTTCCAGGTAATTGAAGATTGCCTGCTTGATCAGCCAGTGGGGCGTGCGATCAATCGAAGTCGCGGCGGCCTTCAGGCGCTCGCGGGTCGGGTCATCAAGTTTGACCCCAAGGGTGGTGGTAGCCATATTTTTATCCTCATGGGTGCCGCATTTGCGCGGCAGCAGCTGGCGGCAAGATTAGCTCCGCGCACAACGAGGTGCAACCTAGTGCAACCCGTTTTTTTGAGGATTGTTCGACACTTCGTCAGGAATTTTCCTTGGCTGGATTTTTTTGCACAGCGTTGGTGCTTTTTCTTTGCTTATGTGCGGTTCTTGCTCCGAAAAGGAGCAAAAAAACCGAATTGAGATGAAAAGGCGACAAGGTGCAACTTGTCAGACAAAAACTGGTTGCACCTGATTTGCTTTGTTGCATAGCATTCGCCGCTAAGGTGCAACCGCTTCACTGTTTGGTTCATCGGCTGATGATTTTCCTGGGGAAACGTCAGTTATAAATGCGCGGCTATGTTCTTCGTCTCAAACAGGACGTTTGTGAGGTCCCACCAGACCGCTGCTAAACATAAAAACAATGCCAGGGCTTAATTCAATGAGTGTTAGTAACCCAACCCTGATCACGTTCGTGATCTATATCGTGGCAATGGTGCTGATTGGCTTTATGGCCTATCGCTCCACCAACAACCTTTCTGATTACATTCTCGGTGGCCGTAGTTTGGGCAGTGTCGTGACGGCGTTGTCCGCTGGCGCCTCCGACATGAGCGGCTGGTTGTTGATGGGTTTGCCGGGTGCGATTTATGTTTCCGGTCTGTCGGAAAGCTGGATTGCCATCGGTCTGGTGACCGGTGCCTACCTGAACTGGCTGTTTGTGGCGGGTCGCCTGCGGGTACAGACCGAGCACAACGGCGATGCACTGACCCTTCCGGATTACTTCGCCAGCCGTTTTGAAGACAAGAGCGGGCTGCTGCGGATCATCTCTGCCATCGTGATTCTGGTGTTCTTCACCATCTACTGTGCTTCCGGCATCGTGGCCGGTGCCCGCCTGTTCGAAAGCACCTTCGGCATGCCGTACGAAACCGCACTGTGGGCGGGCGCTGCAGCGACCATCGCCTACACCTTCGTCGGCGGTTTCCTGGCGGTCAGCTGGACGGACACCGTTCAGGCCACCCTGATGATCTTCGCGTTGATCCTGACGCCCATCATTGTGCTGTTGGCGACCGGCGGCGTGGATACCACCTTCCTGGCGATCGAAGCGCAAGACCCAAGCAACTTCGACATGCTCAAAGGCACAACCTTCATCGGCATCATCTCGCTGATGGGCTGGGGTCTGGGTTACTTCGGCCAGCCGCACATTCTGGCGCGCTTCATGGCTGCCGACTCCGTGAAATCGATCGCCAAGGCGCGTCGCATTTCCATGACCTGGATGATCCTGTGCCTGGCCGGTACGGTTGCTGTGGGCTTCTTCGGTATCGCTTACTTCTCGGCACACCCTGAAGTGGCCGGTCCCGTGACCGAAAACCCTGAGCGCGTGTTCATTGAACTGGCCAAGTTGCTGTTCAACCCATGGATTGCCGGTGTATTGCTGTCGGCCATTCTGGCGGCCGTCATGAGCACCTTGAGCTGCCAGTTGCTGGTGTGTTCCAGCGCCCTGACCGAAGACTTTTATAAAGCCTTCCTGCGTAAAAACGCTTCGCAAAAAGAACTGGTGTGGGTCGGTCGCGCCATGGTGCTGGTGGTTGCGTTGATCGCCATCTTACTGGCGGCCAACCCTGACAACCGCGTTCTGGGCCTGGTGAGCTACGCTTGGGCAGGCTTCGGTGCCGCGTTCGGCCCCGTGGTTCTGATCTCTGTGCTGTGGAAAGGCATGACCCGTAACGGCGCGTTGGCCGGTATCGTGGTGGGCGCCATCACCGTCATCGTGTGGAAGCACTTCGAGCTACTCGGTCTGTACGAAATTATCCCGGGCTTCATCTTCGCCAGCATCGCCATTCTGGCGGTCAGCGCGATGGGCAAAGGCCCGAGCAAGATGATGGTCGAGCGTTTCGATGCGGCCGAGAAAGACTTCAAGCTGAACCAGTGAGTGGATTGAGCCTGGGCTCAAGTCACTGCCTCTGAAAACGGCCCGTCTCCTTTGGACACGGGCCGTTTTTTTATCCACAACCTCAACAGGCACGGAATTCAAGAAGGCGCGCCGTAGGAGGGGTCTTGGAGATTTTGACGAAGCGTCTGAGCCTGTTTTAACCCGTGATTCAACGACTAGCCTTGCACCAGCGCTCGCGTTCGAGCGTTCACTCAAGGAGGTTGTTAATGAGCAGGAAAGTCATTCGCGGCGATATATCGCTGCACAAAATACCGTTTCAGTTCCAGAGCCAGTATGTCTGGACGATTCAGCTGTTTACCGTGTTGCCCAACGGTGTTCGCAAGCAACTCGGGATGATCAGCGAACCCACCTCGATCAGAGAGCCCTGGAATTTTGCGTTCAACTTCGATGATGACCATACCCCCGACGGTGTTGGGCACTATGGGATTCGGGTTGAAGTACTGGATGGCACCGTGGTGGTGGCGGATGCCGATCAGAGCTTTTCGATTGCCTGGCATAACGACGCGCCCAGCTTTCAACAACTGGTGCTAGAACCCCAGGCCATCTGAGGGGAGCCGCCGTCGAGCGCAGGGAGCGGCATAACGCCTGACGACATGGGCTGCACAGGGTAAACTTCGGCCCCTGCGCAGGAGCAACCATGAACTATCGTCACGCCTTCCACGCCGGCAACCATGCCGACGTCCTTAAACATATTGTTTTGACCCGCCTCATCGCCTTGATGTCGCGTAAAGAGCAGCCCTTTGCCTACCTGGATACCCACGCGGGCATTGGGTTGTACGACCTTCAAGGGGATCAGGCCACTCGCACTGGCGAGTACCTGGAGGGCATTGCACGCCTGTGGGGGCAGAAAGACTTGCCCGCCGTGACGGCGGATTACATGCAAGTGCTGCACAAGCTGAACCCGGACGGTGAGTTGCGTTACTACCCGGGCTCGCCTGAATTGGCGCGGCGTTTGACCCGCTCTCAGGACCGCGTGTTGTTGAACGAGAAACACCCCGAAGACGGTGTGTTGCTCAAAGACAACATGAAGGGCGATCGTCGGGTTGCGGTGCATTTGGGGGAAGGCTGGCATGTGCCGCGTGCGCTGCTGCCCGTGGCCGAAAAGCGTGGGTTGATGCTGATTGATCCGCCGTTCGAAAAGCTCGACGAAATGAAACGCTGCGCCGAGTCGTTGAAAGAGGCCATCAGCCGGATGCGTCAGACGGTGGTAGCCATCTGGTATCCGATCAAGGACAAGCGTCAGCTGCGTCGCTTTTATCAGGATTTGGCGGGTTCAGGCGCGCCGAAACTGTTGCAGGTGGAGTTGTTTGTCCACCCGCTCGACACGCCCAATAGCCTCAATGGCTCGGGCTTGGCGATTGCCAACCCGCCTTGGGGCCTGGAAGAAGAGCTGCGCGAGCTGTTGCCGTGGTTGGCCAAAAAACTGGGGCAAACCCAGGGCGGCTGGCAGATGGAATGGTTGATCGCGGAATAAGGCATCGCCCGCACACACTGACGGTCAGGGCGGTGTGTGGTGGGTGGGCGCAGTCGGCGGCGGTATCGAATCACAGCCTCACGCAGCGTGGCAGCGACCACAGGGTGGCGGGTGTCTGTAGTCGGTGACGCGCTGCGTGAGGCTGCGTGAGGCTGCGACGGGTGTGACACGGTTAACGCGTTATGGCGCTTTAAATCGGGCAGGTCACGCCTGTGCCGCCAATCCCGCAATAACCCTCAGGGTTTTTGGCCAGGTATTGCTGGTGATAAGCCTCGGCAAAGTACACCGTCGGGGCCTCATCAATTTCAGTGGTGATGGTGCCTTTACCTGCTTTGGTCAGTTCGGCCTGGTAGGCCTCTTTGCTGGCCTGGGCGAGTGCGAGTTGTTCAGGCGTGGTGCAATAGATCACCGAACGGTATTGGGTGCCGATGTCGTTGCCCTGGCGCATGCCCTGAGTCGGGTCGTGCAGTTCCCAGAACATTTTCAGCAGTGCTTCATAGCTGACCTTGTCCTGATCGTAGACCACCAGCACGACTTCAGTGTGGCCAGTCAGGCCCGAGCACACTTCTTCGTACGTCGGGTTGGGGGTCGAGCCGCCCGCATAGCCCACGACGGTGCTGACCACGCCATCTTTTTGCCAGAACTTGCGTTCCGCGCCCCAGAAACAACCCAGGCCGAAAATGGCAAAGCCGACATTGCCAATAAAAGGGCCCAGCAGCGGGGTGTTTTCAAACACGAAATGCTTTTCGGGCAGCACCATAGGCGTTTCACGGCCCGGCAGGGCTTGTTCAGGGGTAGGTAGCACGTTTTTATTCACCAGGATTTCCGAGCGCAAGACCATGTTTCAAGCCCTCTCAGTCAGTTTGTAAAAATGTAGACCGCCAGTGTGCCCGAGTGTTGCGGCGCTGTCAGTCCAGAGGGCCACGCGGGTAGCGTTTGAGTTTTTCCACCAGTTCGCTGCCAGGAATCGGTCGGTCAAACAGGTAGCCCTGGCCCACATCGCAGCGATGGCGGCGCAAGAAGGCCAGTTGCTCGGCGGTTTCAATGCCCTCGGCCACGACTTTGAGCTTGAGGTTGTGCGCCATGGCGATCACGGCCGAGGTGATTTCCATGTCGTCCTGGTTGTCCGGGATCTCATTGATGAAGCTGCGATCGATCTTGATGATGTCGATCGGGAATTTCTTCAAGTAGCTGAGCGATGAGTAGCCCGTACCGAAATCGTCCATGGCCAGGGTCAGGCCCAGTTTTTTCAGTTGGTCGAGCTGCAGGTGAGTGTCTTCGGTGGCTTCGAGCAGCAGGCCTTCGGTCAGTTCCAGCTCCAGCAAACGCGCGGGCAGTTGTTCTTCCTTGAGGATGCTGGCAATCGAGGCAACCAGGTCGGGGTCGGAAAACTGCTTGGGCGACAGGTTAATGGCGACTTGCAGGTTGCCCAGGCCTTCGGCGCTCAACTGCTTGCTCATGCGGCAGGCCTGACGTGCAATCCACTTGCCGATAGGGATGATCAGGCCGGTTTCTTCGGCCACGCTGATGAACTGGTCCGGGCGGATCATGCCGCGCTCCGGGTGGTTCCAGCGCAGCAACGCTTCCATCCCCAGCAACCGGCCTGTGCGCAGGCACAGTTTGGGCTGGTAAAAGACGTCAAGCTCGTTTTGGGTCAGGGCGCGGCGCAGGTTGTTTTCGACGAACAGCTTGTAGCTGGCTTCGGCGTTCAGCGCTTCGGTAAACACCTGAACCTGATGTTTGCCATTGGCTTTGGCTTTGTGCAGGGCAAGGCCTGCGTTACGCATCAAGGTTTGCGGGTCGCGGCCGTGCAGCGGTGCGCTGGCCACGCCTACCGAGCCGGTCACGCTGATTAACTGGTTGTCGACGAACATGGGTTTGTCGAGGGTCATCAACAACTGGCAAGCCATCTGCTGGCCGGCTTCAAGGTCCGTGTCGTCGAGCAACACCGCGAACTCATTACTGGCAAACCGCGCCAGACTGCCGCTAGGGCTCAGGCTATTGCGCAGGCGGCGTGCGAGGCTGATCAGCAGTTTGTCGCCGGTCTGGTGACCGAGGCTGTCGTTGATGCGTTTGAAATTGTCGATGTCCACCAGCAGCAGGCAAAGCGGGGCGTCATCGTGACGGTTGAAGCGTTCATCAAGGTTGCGAATGAAGGCGGGGCGATTGCCCAGATTCGTCAGGTTGTCGGTATAGGCCAGGCGCTCGATGCGTTGTTGGGACAGTTTGGACTCGGTAATGTCTTCATAAATACCGATGTAATGCGTCAACTCGCGGTTGTCGCCGTAGACCTTGGAAATCGACAGTTGCCCCCAGTAGGGTTCCAGGTTTTTACGTCGGCTTTTGAATTCGCCTTGCCAGCTGTTGCTTTTGCTCAGGCTCGATTGCGCGTCGAACAGCAGTTCGCTGAGGTTCTCCAGCGCGGGCAGCTCGGACAGTTTGTGACCCTGCACTTCTTCGGTGCTGTATTGGGTGATGGCTGTAAAACTGGGGTTTACGTACTCCACCACGCCATCGCAATTGACCAGCAAGAAGGCATTGGCGCTTTGTTCCACGGCCCGCTGGAACAGATGCAGCGCATTGGTGGCCGTGCGCCGGTTGTGATTGTTGATGACCTGCGCGAACTGGTCGGCCAGCTCTCCGGCAAAGGCTATTTCATCGGACTGCCACACGCGGGTGCTGCCTGTTTGCTCAAGGCACAGCACGCCCACCACCTGACCATCGATGCGGATACTGGCGTCGAGCATGGCGTTGACATCGCTCCGGCTGAGGCTGGCAGCCAGTTCGCGGGTGCGTGGGTCACGGGTGGCGTTTTGCGCGTCAATTGAGCGGCTGGTGTGCAGGGCTTCGAGGTAATCCGGGAAGTCACTGGCATCGAAAATATCGTGGGCGACGTAGGCATTACTTTCGCGCTCGTAAGCGGAAATAGGCAGCAGGCGGTTGCCTTCGAGGTTCCACAGGCTGGCGCCGTCGATTTGATAGATGTCGCAGGCGCTGCGGGTGATCAGCTCCGCGGCTTCTTGCAGGGAGTTGTTCTGGCTATAACGATGGCGGGCCAGGCGCAGGATCAAGTCTTGCTGGGCGCGGACACGTTCCAGATGCTGAAGTTGCTCTTGCTGGGCGCGCTGGTTGAGTTCAAGGGCAATCTGCAAGCGGGAGTTCTGGGTTTCGAGATCATCCAGCGGCACCGGGGGGGCGCTGTTGACGGCCGACTCAACCACCAGCAGGTAGCCACGTAACAGGTGCCGATTATGTTGTTTGTAGGCTTCGCCCAGTTCCATCAGGCTCAGCGCGCCCAAGGAGGTGTGCAGGGTGTAATGCACCACGTAATACGGGTTGACCCCCAACTGGAGCTGGATTGCGTCGTGCAACCGGTAGCGTGCTTGCGGTTCCATCAGGCTGGCATAAGGCGACCCCAGCAACGAACACAGCTCCACGGCCGGCAAGCCGAATTGGCGCTCGCAATTAGGGTCCAGGTAAAGCAGTGCCCAGCTGGCGTCATTAAGCCGCTCGAAACGCAGCATCCCGAGCCGGGAAGGCACAGGTAACTGCGTGACGACCTCGGCTGCCGCTCGCGGGACAGCATCGGGTTGGCTTTTCATCGGGAAACTCGCTTCACAAATGCTGTTAACGCATGGGCTGGCGCCTGTTACTGCGGTTTGAGCAAGGTTGCATCATGCTCACTGCGCTGACAAGTGAGCATGCAGGCTAAGTGCTATATGGGGTTATCGGCAGGCAGTCCCATTCCTGCATGCCGACTGTCGTACGTTTCAGATTTATGACTTTCACATCAGGGCGAGGGTCACGGATTCGATTTTTCTGCCTTTTTTATCGTGAAAGTCCACGTTTAACTGGTCCGCTTGCAGCGTCAGGCAAGCGAAATTGTCTTCGCTGATCATGCGGCTGGTCATTGAGACCTCATAAGCGCCGGCACTGTTGGTGGCCAAGGGGCGGTCGAAGATCAGGTTGTTGGCTTTGGCGTAGGGCAGCATTTTTGAGTTGCACAGTGGCGAAGAAACGATGCTGTGTACGAGGAAGTCAGGGTCTTGGCTATGCCGCAATTGGCTGGTCAATGAGCCATGAATATCGCCGGATACAAAAATGACGTTTTTGATCTTGTTGGTACGAATGGTCTCAAGAAGACGTGTGCGCTGGGCTGAGTAAGCCTGCCAGCCATCGTCGCCATGTTTGTTTTGGTCGGGGAAGACCAGCACGCTGCTGACAATGAATTTCACTTTGGCCGGGCTCTGGATCAGCCATTTAAGTAACGCGTTTTCCTGCTCGACGCCCAGCATGCGTTTGTTGCTGTCCTTAAGTGTGCGCTGCGTGCGGCAATCCATGACAAACCAGTCGCTGTCGCCGTCGGCAAACGAGTACCAATAGCGCGATGCCTTTCGGTTGATTTGTCCGTCGGGCAGCCGCTCAAGCGCCGGGCCATGGCTGCACTGATAGATTTCATAAGCACGGATGGCATTTTGATAAAGCGCTTTGTCGGTGCTGCTTTGATTGGCGGGCCAGTTATCCTCGATTTCATGGTCATCGAGAATCATGTACGTCGGTGTGCCCGACATTAAGGTGCGGATGTGAGGCTGAGAAAAGGCGCAGCGGTATTTGTGCGCGATGGAGGGGTAATCACGGTCGGGCGCCACGATGTTCAAATCATCAACGTAGACCTGATCGCCGATCATCAGCAGCGCATCGAGCGGTTGGTGGGCTGACAGCGACTGAATCGCGCTGAAAATGGCGTCCCCGAGTTCGGGCGCAGATGGCACGCCCAAGGTGAGCCTGAGGTAGCGACAAGACCCCACGATATAACGACGTGCCCGATTGCGTTCGGTGCTTGCAGTCTTGAAGGTATAAACGGTTTGTGGCCATTCCAGCGGTATCTTTGCCACGGTTTCGGCGGTGTGGTCGGGGTGCGTGGTGTTGAACCAGCCCGCCTGGTATTCGTAGGGCGTGTCGGCTTCAAGGTTGTCCAGCACCAGGGTGTCGGACATGTCGTAGGCGTCATCGAGCTTTGAGTAAACACCCGAAGACCACAGCGATTCGCCGCGTTTACGGTGCCGAATGCCTGCGAAAACCGGGTAATCCTGGCTGGGGGCGCCGCGCAGAAAAATGCGCGCATGGTGAGCAGTGGTGTAGCCCAGAATTGGGCCGACAGTGGGTCCATTCACATCGAAATCCTTTCTGATGTTTAAAAAAATCCTTTTTTAAACATAGAAGTGGCCCCACTGGATGACCTGTCCGTGAGTTCGACGCGCGCTGTAGGCCGCAGCGATCAGCGCCTGTGTGATCCTATCGATATGAACACCGCAAAACACAACCTCCAGCCCGGTGACTGGCGCAACCGGGCTGCTGGCGAGGCGTTACACAATGGAGTCTAAGTCCAGGAAATATGGCTTCCCGGCTGAAGCGACCTCCAAGTCATACCCCGTGAGCTGAGGGATCATCGCGATTTGCACCTGCACCTGGTTCTCGCGCTGGGCCATCCAGCGATCCAGCGTGGGTTGCAACTGGTCAGACTGCGCGGCCGTGCCGTAGACATCCTTGAGGGTCAGGTAACGATCGTTCTGGGTTTTGAGGCGTTGCAGGGCCGTGCCCAGCTTGCCGTACTCGCCTGAATAGTCGTTGACGGTCTGAATGTAGTCGGGCTCGTTATTGGCATACCCCTTGGTGTCGGCGGCTTCTCTGCTCTTGTTCAACACCTGTTTGCGCATGGTTTGCAGCGCCTCACTGACCAGCCTGTACTCACGGTTGGTGACCACCGTCTGACTGTCTTTCTCGGTTTGCTGCCAGCGCCGCAAGGTGGCCCATGAGAACGGGATGTAAGAGCCCGCCAAACTGTGATCCCCAAAACTCATGAACTGTTGGATCAAACCACCGCGCCAAGGAAGATCCCCGTCCTTGGCCAGGGCGCGGGTGCAAGCGGCCTCTTCGATAGAGGCACAACCAGGGTTCCAGAGAATGGAAGATTTTTCCTCGGCGCCGAAACGCACGGGCATGAAGTGGTGCAACGTGCCGTGATGCTCATACGGTTTGCCGCCGACCCGCACCAGGCCTCCGACAAAAATCAAAATGGCCATCACCGGGTTGATCACAAACAGCGAAGCGAGCCCCGGAAGCCAGATGGTACGCCGGGCATTCATCCAGGGCGCGGGTACGCTGGGCACCACGTCGTCGTTGTTGACCATACGATGGTGAACCAGCGGCCTGGCGGCCTCGACGAAAGCCGCATCACCCGCGCGTGGCGCGCCGTAGGTGTAGAGGAGGATGTCGTACTGTTGCTCTTTATCGTTGCGCAAGGCCTCGGCGAGGATCAGTGCAATTGCCCCGCCCAAACTATGGCCCGATATGATGATTTTTTGACCTGTATAGAATTGGGAAAGATATTTTTTTATGAAATTTTTCAGGGCTTTATAGGCATCGTAAAAACCGTGGTGAACATGACCTGTACCCTCTTCAAAAGGCACTTGTTCAGCATCGGCGTCACGCCACCAGTCTGCCTTTTCAAGCGTGCCACGTATGCCGATCAGGATGATTTCATCATGGTGTGTGATATAGGCCTGTGTGCTTTTACCGCTCAGCAAGTACTCATCGTGATCGGTGAAAAAATGAAGATTGGCCGGGTGCTCTTGCTCTTCTTCTTTCTCCGGTAAATTGCTTTCATAAAGCGTGGGGTCGAAGGGCAGGATTTCGAAGCGTTTGGAGTAGGGCACCTCTTCATAAAGAGGGTAATAGCGGGTGACCGAAGATTGGTCTTTTTCGACCCTCCAGCTTTGGCGAAAGTTTGCCAGGGCATCCCCGAAAAAGTTGCCAACACTGGGGTTAAATTTGAATTCGACTGTATGGGTAGGCCTGACGGGCGGCTTTTGGCCGAAATCCGAATAACTCAGCCCCGCCATGATGGAGAGCTGATACAAATTCAAGGCGCTGAATTCATTCGCGGTTGAAAGCAGGGGCCTGAAGGCACGCAGAGGGCGAACTTCCAGCACAGTATGGCGATTAGGCATTAGCCCGACACCGTACAGGTCGGACGCGTCTTGCCCCGGCGATAACTGGGCCACTGCATCAAGCAGTACTTTTTTGGGCGGGTAGTGACGGTCAACCACCGGCGGTAAATGCGCGCCGTTTTTAACCAGGTCGCGAACCTCCACCTGAATGAAATTGCCGTCGTTCTTATTGGCAGGGTTGTGTTCGGTACGGAAGCCGTCTTTGTGGAAAAAATGGGTTTTTTCTGCTCGGACTTGGAGTTCGGTGATGGGGAGCGGGTAGAAGTATCTGTCAGCCAAGTGTCGATAGGGTTGCTCTAAAGCAGAATGTAGAGAGTCGAAGTGGAGTATTGCTGGTCCTTTATAACAATCATGGATTTTCGCGGAGCCTTTTGAGTCCAGAACCCCAACGTATTGCACAAGAGTGCTATCCATAAGTTTGTAACAAAGCCCTGCATAGGGAGCACCATTTCCGTTTTCATCCACAAGCTGGAAACTTATCCATTGCTCTTTCGATGGGCAGGAAAGTATGTTGCTTTGAAAAGTGGATCTTTCATCGCTATCTATTGATGGAAATATAGCCATCGTTATTTTCCTTATTCTGTACAGTTCGGATAAACGGTACACTCTCGACCGCCCGGCATTTTGAAAGACTCAAGGAATTTATACGGCTTGGTGCAAGGCTCCTCATTTTGGGTGCCCCAAACACCTGTACAGGCTTTCCACCCTTTTGGAGTTTCAATCCACCAGCCTTTGTAGTAAGGCATTTCAATTTTGGCCACGCTCAACACCAACTTGACTGTCGAGTCCGCCAATTGATCGCGATGCAAGCGGCCGCCGATCATGCGTTTTTCCATGTCGCCGTTTGCATTCAAGGCTCTGCACATCGGGATTTTTACGATGTAGCGATATGGGCCCATAGTTCTGAATAACCACTGGCATTGCCCTTCAAACACTTGAGGCGTAGAGGCTTGTTGCGAGGTTTCATCTGAAATAGAGAAGTTGGCAGATTCTTGTGAAGTATGCTCTCTGCCTGGCCCCCACCGCCCCTCAATAGTCAGCTTCAAACTGTGAAGCACTGACGAGCAACCATGTTCGTTGTCGGTCAGTGGCACTTTAAATTCAACTTGGTGGGCCGTTTTTGGCTGGTCCGGCTTGAAGTGCAGACGACCGACGCGGAACGGTTTGCCGGATCGGCCCGTGCAGGTTTCTCCGGGCGCAGGTATGTAATTGCCTGTGCCCGTCACCGTAAAGTTTTCAGGCACGTCAGCCTGAAAGGTGAAGGTTTTGGGTGGGGTCATGGAACAGCCCGACATCACCAAAGCCAAAGCGCCCAGGCACGCTGTTTGCACCCAGTTGATGGCGGGTATTCGCACGTTCCAATCGCAAATGTTTAGACGTGTTTTCATTGTTTATTGTTCTTGTTCAGTGCAGCTGGGATAAACAGTGCAATCGCGACCGTCAGGCATTTTGAAGTTTTTAAATTGCGGGGGACTTATGCACAGTTCTTCTATATCCCGCCCCCAATTCCCTTTACAGGGTTTCCAGCCGGCGGCTGTCTTAATCCAGTAGCGGTTGAAGTAAGGTTCTTCTTCCTTCGCCACAGACAACACCAACTTGACTGTTGAATCCGCCAGCTGATCGCGATGCAAGCTGCCGCCGATCATGGGTTTTGCCATTTCGCCGTTTGCACCAAGGGCCTTGCATTGCAGTATTTTTCTGATAAATCGCTTAGGGCCGGCTGTTCGAAAAAACCACTGACATTGCCTCTTAAAAACGCGGACCGGTGGTGTCGAATTGGCGGGCAAATGTGCAGAGGGTTCATCACTGATAGAAAAACCAGCAGACGCCAAACTCATGTCCAATTCACGTTTGCCCCACTGTCCTTCAATCATCAGCTTCAGCCCTCGCAGTATCATCGAGCAGCCATGGTCGTCGTCTGTCAGTGGGACTTTGAACTCAACCTGATGGGCTGTTTTGGGTTGCTCCGGCTTGAAGAACAGGCTGCCTGTCGTGAACGCTTCGCCGGAGGGGGCGATGCAGGTCTCACCGGGCGCGGGTTTGTAGTTGGCCGTGCCGGTCACCGTAAAGTTTTCAGGCACGTCAGCCTGAAAGGTGAAGGTTTTGGGTGGGGTCAGTGAGCAGCCGGTAAGGAGGCTTATGCTGGTGCTCAAGAGCCATGCACGCAGGTTGGGCTTCATAGGGGCGTTTCTCCCGCCCAGAACTGCACTTCGCTCAACAGTCGCTCAAAGTGGGCCTGGGGCGTTTCGTGGTCGCGGGGGGACCAGTTTTTTATCAGCGGCCGCTCCAGGGTCTCTAAACGGTGCAGCACTAAAAAGTGCAGCTGTTCGGGCGTGTTCCAGTTCCAGTGCCGCGCTTGGGTCAGTTGCTCGGCCAGCCACTCGTCCGGGTCTCGATGCTGGCTGAGTGCGAGCATTTCATCGCTGCGTTCGGCCCACAGGTAGCGGTAGATATTGGTGTGCAGGATGTCGATGGCCAGCAACGGCGGGGCCGGGACGTTGAGCCACGCCGGTTGGTCGGGTACGGGGTGTTCACCGGGCGCGGGGTTGTGGGTGACGTCCCAGCGCGATTGGGCCCAGTAACACACGCTGGTGACAGGCCCCAGGTAGCCGGGCCGAGCGTCTTCTGGCATGAACGCCAGCGCCCGGGCCAGCACCCGGTTGTCGTGGAAACGGTACAGCGCCTGATTCGGGCGGGTGCCGGTGATGATGCGTTCGCGCCAGTGCCGGGTCAGGGCGGGCAGTTGCTGTTGGGGCAGGCTGGCCAGCCAGCCCCAGTGGCGCTGCGGCTCGGCCAGCAGTGTTTCGAGCACGGCGTATTCCCGGGGCTCGATGATGAAGATAAAGGGCCCGGCATCGGCCAGTTCGCTGACCGGGGTCTGGTGATAGACCCCGCAGTAGCGTTCGTAATCGCAGCTTCGCAACAACTGTTGACGGGTCTCGCGCTCGTCTTCGGAGTCCAGCACCAGAGCAATGGCCTGGCCGAGTTGACGCTGTTCGCTCATCCATTGCACGACGGTGGTGAGGCTCATGATGTGGCTCCTTGCGGCAGGCAGACGCCGTCTTTGCACGCCTCGCAGAGGGGGCAGAAGTCAGTCCCCTTGGCTTTACTGGCCTTCATCAGGGCCGACAGTGTGGGCGCAATCAGAGGTTTGGCCGCGATGGCCTGCGCCTGGGCTGCCTGCAATGGCGCGACGCCGGGCACGGGCGCACCGCCGACCACGATCGGCACGCTGCTGAAAATACCCCCGCCATTGATCACGATGTGTTGGCCGCCCGCGCTCAGGGTCAAGCTGGCCCCACCGTTGATTACCACGTGGGTCGCGGTGACATGGGCGTGGGCTCCCCCCTGAATCACCCACGTGCCGTCGACCTGGGTACTGCTGTTGCCGGTGACCGAGAGTTGCTCGTTGCCTTCGATCACGGTGTCGCGCAGCCCTTGGGTGGTGTGCTGTTCGTTGCCTTTGATGAGGCTGGTGCTGTTGCCGCCAACCTGCTCGAAACGGTCGTTATCAATCAGGCTGCGGCTGTCGCGGGTGATGTGTTCGGCGCGGTCGCGGCCGATTTTTGTGTCGCTGTCGTTCAGCACGATGTGTTCGAGATCGCGCTGTGCCCGCAGAAAGATTTTTTCCTGCCCGGCACGGTCTTCAATTGACAGTTCGTTGTAACCGCCGGTGTGCGGCGAGCTGTGGCTGCGCATCACTGTTCGGGTTTTATTGGCCGGCAGCGGGTAGGGCACAGGTGTTGATGTGTTGGGCACGCAGCCGGTGATCAGCGGTTTGTCGGGGTCTCCTTCGACATAGGTGACCACCACCTCCATGCCGACGCGGGGGATGGTACTGGCACCGAAATGCTCGCCCGCCCAGCTCGATGACACGCGTACCCAGCAACTGCTTTTGTCGCTGTCCAGTTCGGCCCGGTCCCATGGCAGCTCGATCCGCACGCGTCCCAGTTCATCGCAAAAAATCTCTTGGCCCTCCGGGCCGGTCACGCGGGCGGTCTGGGTCACGAGCGGAGGGCGCGGGGGTGTCAGGGGCGGGCGGTAGAACACGTCCCACGGGATGGCGCTGAACTGGTTGCGGTAACCCTGGGTGAAGCCATCTGCGGGTTGCACATCGCTGCTGACGGACTCTTCCAGCGCCTGGGGCTGCAGGCCTTCGTGATGGACGCTGAGCAGCAACCACAAGTCGTTACAGGCTTTACGCGGGTGTTGGGTCAGGGTGAAGAAGTGGCCGCTGCGTAACACGGGCTGATCGCTATGGCCTTCAGCCAGGCGATAGTCGCTGCGATGGCGCTCCAGGGCTTGCCGGGCCAGTTGCATGCCGCGTTTCTCGGTGTCGATCAGCGCCGGGTACTGATAGTCCTCGAGCGCGGGGGCAACGTCCGCCGTGAAAGTGCTTTGCAGCAGCAGGCTGGGGCGCTTGAGGTCGTAGTCGCGACGCGTCACGGTGCTGGTCCGGGTGCTCAGGCGCTGGGAGAACTGCTGAATCACAGGGTGGTCGGCCACGGTGCCAGTGCCTTGTTGGTAAGGCGTTTCTCCCAAAAGAGGAAAGTAGGTCTGGGTGTCTGTGAAGACCAGCAAGTGACCGTCTTTACTGTGCTGGTGATGCCAGGCGATGCCCTCTTCGGCGCACAGGCGCTGCAAGAACTCAAAATCAGTCTCGGCGTATTGCGTGCAGTATTCACGCACCGGGCTGTGGTGGACGTTGAAGGCGTAAGCATCTGCCTGGATGCCATGGCCCCCAAGCACCTTGGCCAGCACTTGCGGCACGCTCAGGTGCTGGAAAATGCGCGGGTTCTGGCTGAACTGCAAATAGTGCAGGGCGGGTACAAGGCTGACGCTATAACGCGTCAGGCGCTTGCCGGATTCCCCGACGTATACCTCTTCGATATGGCCGTGGAGCCCTTCGCCTTTATGGCCGAACTGTAGAAAAGCGGGTTGGCACAATAATGATTCCAGATCGATATTCGAATTTTCGCTGACCAACTCGATGCGAATGGCGTACAGCTGGCTGATCGCTTCCTTGCCGTTGAATGCCAAGACTTTGAAGTCGTTACGCACGTTCGGGATGAGCAAGGAAAAGTGAGCTGTATTGGCCTGCGCGAACATGTTTTTTACCCATGAAAAGAGTGAATTCAGCCCCGCAGGCCTGAATGGGAGCTAAGTGGGTAATCAACTTTCATGCCACTGTTTTTTAACGCCTTGTTTATACGGTAGTTATTTTTTTTTGGATTTTTAGAGGGGTAATTTACCCGTCAAAAGTTAGGGAAAGTTCGAAAAAGTGCGCAAGAAGTTGCGCAGTACTGTGCAACTTCTTGCGCACTTGCTTGAATGTATTGAACAGTAAGGGCTTCAGCGATGTATCCACACACTTATCCACAATGAGGTGTGCAAGAAGTTGCGCATAATGGCCTTGGGCTATTATGTTTTTGAGGGTGTTTTTAGGGCAAAAAAAGCCCCGCCAAATGGGCGGGGTTGAGGTACGAGCGTGGCGCTCGGAAAACAGTGCGCGGCCCCGGTCTTCGGTGAAGAAGACCGGGGTCAGGCTTACAGCAAGATGGTGCGGATATCAGCCAGCAACTGGCTCAGGCGCTGGGTGAAACGTGCAGCGGCAGCGCCGTTGATCACGCGGTGATCGTAGGACAGCGACAGGGGCAGCATCAGTTTGGGCTGGAAGGCTTTGCCGTCCCAGACAGGCTGAATGGTTGCCTTGGAGACACCCAGGATCGCCACTTCCGGCGCGTTGACGATCGGCGTAAAGCCGGTGCCGCCAATGTGACCGAGGCTGGAAATGGTGAAGCAGGCGCCTTGCATGTCGTCAGCGGTGAGCTTCTTGTCGCGGGCTTTGGCAGCCAGTGCAGCGGCTTCAGCAGCCAGTTGCAGCAGGCTCTTCTGATCAACGTTCTTGATCACAGGGACCAGCAAGCCGTCCGGTGTGTCCACGGCGAAGCCGATGTGCACGTATTTCTTGCGGATGATGGCTTTGCCGCTTGGCGCCAGCGAGCTGTTGAAGTCGGGCATTTCCTTGAGCAGGTGGGCGCACGACTTGAGCAGCAGGGGCAGTACGGTCAGTTTCACGCCGGCCTTTTCAGCCACGGCTTTTTGCGCGACGCGGAAAGCTTCCAGCTCAGTGATGTCAGCCTGATCGAACTGCGTCACGTGAGGGATGTTCAGCCAGCTGCGGTGCAGGCTCGACGCGCCGATTTGCATCAGGCGGGTCATGGCCACTTCTTCGACTTCACCGAAACGGCTGAAATCGACAGCCGGAATCGGGGGAATGCCAGCACCACCGGTTGCACCGGCGGCCGGAGCGTCCTTGGCCTTCTGCATCATGGCTTTGACGTAGGCTTGCACGTCTTCTTTCAAGACGCGCCCGTGCGGACCGCTCGGGCTCACGGCGTTCAGCTCGACGCCGAACTCGCGGGCCAGCTGACGCACAGCAGGGCCTGCGTGAACTTTGGCGCCTGTTGGCGCAGGCGCTGCGGCCGGGGCAGGGGCTGCCTCGGCTTTGGCGGCTGGCGCAGGGGCTGCAGCGGCAGGCGCTTCAGTTTTGGCCGGAGCCGGGGCGGCTGGCGCAGGTGCAGAAGGTGCCGCCGCGCCTTGAACCTTGAGCTTGAGGATGAAATCGCCAGTGCCGACTTCGTCATCGAGCTTGACCGAAATGCTTTCCACCACACCGGCAGCTGGCGATGGAATTTCCATGCTGGCCTTGTCGGATTCGAGGGTGATCAGCGATTGATCGGCCTCAACGGTGTCGCCAGCCTTGACCAGAATCTCGATGATTTTGGCTTTGCCCGACGAGCCGATGTCCGGGACGTGAATGTCCTGCACGGTGGCTTCTGCCGGGGCCGCAGCGGCGGGTGCCTGGGCGGCTGGCGCTTCTGCGGCAGGGGCTTTGGCAGGCTCATCAGCGGCGGCCGGAGCGGCGGCTTCAGGCGCCGCGCTGGCGCCCTCGACTTCCAGCTCCAGCAGTTCGTCGCCTTCTTTGAGGCGGTCGCCCAGGTTAACTTTCAGGCTCTTGACGATACCGGCCTTGGGCGCAGGGATTTCCATGCTCGCCTTGTCCGATTCCAGCGTCAGGATGCTCTGGTCGGCTTCAATGCGGTCGCCGACCTTTACAAACAGTTCGATGACTTCACCTTCACCGCTGCCGATGTCAGGTACTCGAATGAGTTCGCTCACAAATATTCTCCTCAGCAGTCCAGTGGGTTGCGTTTTTCCGGGTTGATGCCGAACTTGACGATGGCTTCAGCCACCACCTTGGGTTCGATATCGCCACGGTCAGCCAGCGCTTCAAGGGCTGCCAACACCACGAAGTGACGGTCTACTTCAAAGAAGTGACGCAGTTTTTTGCGGCTGTCGCTGCGGCCGAAACCGTCAGTGCCCAGCACTTTGAATTCCTTGACCGGCACCCACTGGCGAATCTGTTCAGCGAACAGCTTCATGTAGTCAGTCGACGCGATAACCGGACCTTTACGGCCACTCAGGCACTCTTCAACGTAGCTGACCTGTGGCTTCTGGCCAGGGTGCAGGCGGTTGGCACGTTCAACGGCCAGGCCGTCGCGACGCAGTTCGTTGAAGCTGGTAACGCTCCACACGTCAGCACCGATGTTGAATTCGTCACGCAGGATCTTCGCAGCTTCACGCACTTCACGCAGGATGGTGCCGGAGCCCATCAGTTGAACGTGGTGAGCGGCTTCCTTGGTGTCTTCTTCAAGCAGGTACATGCCCTTGACGATGCCTTGCTCGACACCGGCCGGCATGGCTGGCTGCTGGTAGGACTCGTTCATCACGGTGATGTAGTAGAAGACGTCCTGTTGCTCTTCGGTCATCTTCTTCATGCCGTCCTGAATGATCACCGCCAGCTCATAGCCGTAGGTCGGATCGTAGGTGCGGCAGTTCGGGATGGTTGCAGCCAGGATGTGGCTGTGACCGTCTTCGTGTTGCAGGCCTTCACCGTTGAGCGTGGTGCGCCCGGCGGTGCCGCCGATCAGGAAGCCACGGGTGCGGCTGTCGCCAGCGGCCCAGGCCAGGTCGCCAATACGCTGGAAGCCGAACATCGAGTAGAAGATGTAGAACGGCAGCATTGGCTGGTTATGGTTGGAGTACGAAGTACCGGCGGCGATGAAGGAGCTCATGGCGCCTGCTTCGTTGATGCCTTCTTCGAGGATCTGACCTTTCTTGTCTTCGCGGTAGAACATCACCTGGTCTTTGTCGACGGGCTCGTAGAGCTGGCCGGCGGACGAGTAGATGCCCAACTGACGGAACATGCCTTCCATACCGAAGGTACGGGCTTCGTCCGGGATGATCGGGACGATGCGCTGGCCGATGTCTTTGTCTTTGACCAACTGGGCCAGGATGCGCACGAACGCCATGGTGGTGGAGATTTCGCGATCGCCGGAGCCGTCAAGGATGGCCTTGAGGGTGTCCAGTGGCGGAGTCGGAATGCTCATGCTCTTGGCGCGACGCTGAGGCACAAAACCGCCCAGTGCCGTACGACGCTCGCTCAGGTAGCGGGCTTCAGCGCTGCCTTCTTCGGGTTTGAAGAACGGCAGGTTTTCGATTTCTTCGTCTTTGACCGGAATGTCAAAGCGGTCGCGGAACAACTTCAGGCTGTCGACGTCGACTTTCTTGGTGTTGTGCGCTGTGTTTTTCGCTTCGCCGGCACCGGTGCCATAACCCTTGATGGTCTTGGCCAGGATGACGGTTGGCTGGTCTTTGTGGTTGACCGCTTCGTGGTACGCCGCGTAGACCTTGTACGGGTCGTGGCCGCCACGGTTGAGTTTCCAGATTTCGTCGTCGGACAGGTCTGCAACCATCGCCTTGAGTTCAGGCGTGTTGAAGAAGTGTTCACGGACGAACGCGCCGTCTTTGGCTTTGTAGTTCTGGTACTCGCCGTCGATGACTTCGTCCATGCGGCGTTGCAGGATGCCGTCGACGTCTTTGGCCAGCAGCGGGTCCCAGAAACGGCCCCAAATGACTTTGGTCACGTTCCACTGAGCACCGCGGAACACGCCTTCGAGTTCCTGGATGATCTTGCCGTTGCCGCGAACCGGGCCGTCGAGGCGCTGCAGGTTGCAGTTGATGACAAAAATCAGGTTGTCGAGGTTTTCGCGGCCTGCCAACGAGATGGCGCCCAGGGATTCCGGCTCGTCACACTCGCCGTCGCCCAGGAAACACCAGACTTTTTGCTTGCCGGCCGGGATGTAGCCACGGGCTTCCAGGTACTTCATGAAGCGTGCCTGGTAGATCGCCTGAATCGGACCCAGACCCATGGAAACGGTCGGGAACTGCCAGAAGTCAGGCATCAGCCAAGGGTGCGGGTAGGACGAGAGGCCCTGACCGTCGACTTCCTGGCGGAAGTTGTTCATTTGTTCTTCGGTGATGCGGCCTTCCATGAACGCACGGGCGTAAACGCCCGGGGAGGTGTGGCCCTGGAAGTAGATCAGGTCGCCGCCGTGTTCTTCGGTCGGGGCCTGGAAGAAGTAGTTGAAGCCGATGTCATACAGGGTTGCGCTGGAAGCGAAGCTGGAGATGTGACCGCCCAGGTCAGAATCTTTCAAGTTCGTGCGCATAACCATGGCCATGGCGTTCCAGCGAACCAACGAGCGAATGCGGCGTTCCATGAACAGGTCGCCAGGCATGCGTGCTTCGTGGGTCACGGGAATGGTGTTGCGGTATGGCGTTGTGATGGCGTACGGCAGCTGCGAACCGGTGCGAGTAGCGAGCTCACCCATACGGGTCATCAGATAGTGAGCACGGTCTTCGCCTTCTTTGTCGAGAACCGATTCCAGGGCGTCCAGCCATTCCTGGGTTTCGACGGGATCGAGGTCTTGCATGGCTTGCTCCAGGGCGGAAAGGCTTCCAGAATCGGTTGCCTGAGTTTGCGACTGGCCTTGTGGGCAGACGACATAAATTCTTGGATAGCCGGAAGTAGATTCCGGGGTTGTGTAGTTTTACTACAAATCGTTGGCCATTTCAGCCTTTCAAATGGGTGAGTCAGTAGTAAAACTACAGGATAGGCTTCAACGGCCCCCTGTTTGCTTGTGTGAAAAATCGATACTGTTGGTGCGAAATTTATCTTTTTGCCGAGTTGTCGCAGGTTTTGTGCCAATAAAAAACAATTGTCAGCTATTTATAACCTTTGTTCGACAGTCGGATTAAACCGCTGTTTCTTCCTGTCACCGTACCCGGCATTCCCTTCGCCGATCAAGGATAGACCATGAGCCTTCCGTCGCTTGCTCCAATTCCCTCCCTTTTAATGCCCGTTGCGAACCGTGCCGAACAGTCTTGGCGCGCTGCAGTGGCCGGGCTTGACGGCGGGCCGGGGCTGGACGATTGGTCTGACGCGCGTTGGGCAGCGTTCAGTCGCGTCAGTGCGGCCAGTGACTTCTTTATTGAGCAGGCGGTGCGCGACCCGATGATGTTGCTGGAGCTGGCGAGCTTCGGTGAGCTGGACCGCAACTTCGCGCCTGGCGAGCTGTGCGGGCAAATTGCTGCCGCTGTGCAGCAGGCGCAAACCGATGAGGAGTTGGCTCGCGTGTTGCGTCGCCAGCGCACGCGGCAGCAAGTGCGCATCATTTGGCGCGACCTGACCCGCCAGGCGGACTTGATCGAAACCTGCCGCGACCTGTCGGACATGGCCGATGCCTGCATCGATCAGGCTTATCGCTGGCTGTACGAACGTCATTGCCAGCAGTTCGGCACACCGATCGGGCAGCGCAGTGGCGAGCCCCAGCCGATGGTGATTCTGGGCATGGGCAAGCTCGGGGCGGTGGAGCTGAACCTGTCGTCGGACATCGACCTGATCTTCGCCTACCCCGAAGGGGGCGAAACGGTCGGCGCCAAGCGCCCGCTGGACAATCAGGAGTTCTTCATTCGGTTGGGCCAGCGCCTGATTAAAGCGCTGGACCCCATGACCGTCGACGGTTTTGTATTCCGCGTCGACATGCGTTTGCGTCCGTATGGCTCGTCCGGGGCGTTGGTGCTGAGCTTCAATGCGCTGGAGCAGTATTACCAGGACCAGGGCCGCGACTGGGAGCGTTACGCGATGATCAAGGCCCGCGTGGTGGCAGGCGATCAAGTCATGGGCGCGCAATTGCTCGATCTGTTGCGCCCGTTCGTGTACCGGCGCTATCTCGATTTTTCGGCGATTGAAGCGCTGCGCACCATGAAGCAGCTGATTCAGCAGGAAGTGCGGCGCAAAGGCATGGCCGACAACATCAAGCTGGGGGCGGGCGGGATTCGCGAGGTTGAATTCATTGCTCAGGCCTTCCAGTTGATTCACGGGGGGCGAGACCTGAGCCTGCAACAGCGCCCGCTGCTCAAAGTGCTGAGCATTCTGGAGGGGCAAGGCTATTTGCCTGCCGCTGTGGTCGCTGAATTGCGCGAAGGCTATGAATTTTTGCGCTACACCGAGCACGCGATTCAGGCGATTGCCGATCGCCAGACCCAGATGCTGCCCGACAGCGAGCTGGACCAGGCGCGCATTGCGTTCATGATGGGGTTTGACAGTTGGGCCGCGTTTCACGCGCAACTGATGGCGTGGCGAGGGCGAATTGACTGGCATTTCCGTCAGGTGATTGCCGACCCGGACGACGAAGAAGACATCGATGACGGTGAGCTGATTGTCGGCGGGGAATGGTTGCCGCTGTGGGAAGAAGTTCAGGACGATGCAGCGGCGTGCGTTCAACTTGAAGAGGCCGGGTTTGTCGACGCGCCCAAGGCACTGAAACAACTGGCCAGTCTGCGTTCCAGTCCGCAACTGCGCGCAATGCAGCGCTTGGGGCGGGAACGTCTCGACGCGTTTATCCCGCGCCTGCTGGCCCAAGCGGTTGAACACGCCAACCCGGATTTGGTGCTGGAACGGGTGTTGCCGCTGGTGGAAGCCGTGGCCCGTCGCTCGGCGTATCTGGTGCTGTTGACCGAAAACCCCGACGCGCTGCGCCGTCTGTTGACCTTGTGTGCGGCCAGCCCGTGGATCGCTGAGCAAATCACGCGCTTTCCGCTGCTGCTCGATGAGTTGCTTAATGAGGGCCGTCTGTTCAAGCCGCCCCTGGCACCGGAGCTGGCTGCGGAGTTGCGTGAGCGCCTGACGCGCATTCCGGAAGATGACCTGGAACAGCAGATGGAAGCGCTGCGTAACTTCAAGCTGGCGCACCGTTTGCGCGTGGCGGCGTCGGAAATCGCGGGCAGCCTGCCTTTAATGAAGGTCAGCGATTACCTGACATGGCTGGCCGAGGCCATTCTGGAACAAGTGCTGGCGCTGGCCTGGCGTCAGACGGTGGCCAAATACGGCACGCCGCAGCGCACCGACGGCAGCCTGTGCGACCCCGGCTTTATTATTGTCGGCTACGGCAAAGTGGGCGGTATCGAACTGGGGCACGGCTCTGATCTGGACCTCGTGTTTATCCACGATGGCGACCCGAACGCCGATACCGACGGGCCAAAACCCATCGACAGCGCACAGTTTTTCACCCGCCTGGGGCAGCGGATCATTCACTTGCTCACCGCGCAAACCAACTCTGGCCAGTTGTATGACGTCGATATGCGCTTGCGTCCGTCAGGCGCTTCCGGGTTGTTGGTCAGCTCCCTCGGTGCTTTTGAGCGCTATCAGCAAAACGAAGCCTGGACCTGGGAGCATCAGGCGTTGGTGCGCGCCCGTGTGCTGGTGGGCTGCAAGCAAGTGGGCAGTGCATTCGAGCAAGTGCGCGCCAGCGTGCTGGGCCGCGAGCGGGACTTGCCCACATTGCGTCAGGAGGTCAGCGAGATGCGGGCCAAGATGCGCGACAACCTCGGCACGCGCATAACCGCCGCCGGCCTGGGTGAAAACGCCTTCGAGGCCACCGTGCCGTTCGACCTCAAGCAGGACGCCGGAGGTATCGTCGATATTGAATTTATGGTGCAATACGCGACCCTTGCATGGGCGCGGGACTACCCGCAGTTGCTCCGTTTCACCGATAACATCCGCATTCTGGAAGGGCTGGAAGAGGCCGGGTTGATGCCCGCCGCCGATGCCAGCCTGCTGCGCGAGGCTTACAAGGCCTTTCGTGCCGTTGCCCACCGCCAGGCCTTGCAGAAGGAAGCCGGGGTGGTCACGGGCGATCAGTTTGTCGTCGAACGTCAGAACGTACGGCGCATTTGGTCTGAGCTGGGCCTGGGCCCGGTCAGCCAGAACACAGAGTTAAAGCTGTAAAACGTATCCGGCGGGCCCATAAGGTCCGTCCAATTTGCCTGTCGTCTCAAGGCGCAGGTGCTGGATTCTTTGAGGAGCGTAATGATGTCGATGGCTGATCGTGATGGTGTGATCTGGTATGACGGCAAATTGGTGCCGTGGCGTGACGCAACAACCCACGTGCTGACCCATACCCTGCACTACGGCATGGGCGTGTTTGAAGGCGTGCGTGCGTACGAAACCCCGCAGGGCGCCGCGATTTTCCGCCTGCAGGCGCACACTGACCGCCTGTTCGATTCGGCCCACATCATGGGCATGAAGATCCCGTTCAGCAAAGACGAAATCAACGAAGCGACCCGCGTGGCGGTGCGTGAAAACAACCTCGACAGCGCCTACATTCGCCCGATGGTGTTCTACGGGTCTGAAGCCATGGGCCTGCGTGCCACCGGGCTGAAAGTCCACGTGATCATCGCGCCGTGGAGCTGGGGTGCCTATATGGGCGCCGAAGCACTGGAAGTCGGGATCAAGGTGCGTACCAGCTCCTTCACCCGCCACCACGTGAACATTTCCATGACCCGTGCCAAGGCCAACGGTCACTACATCAACTCGATGCTGGCCCTGCAGGAAGCGATTTCCGGCGGTGCCGACGAAGCGCTGTTGCTGGACCCGGAAGGTTTCGTGGCCGAAGGCTCGGGCGAGAACGTGTTTCTGGTCAAGGATGGCGTCATCTACACCCCGGACGTGACCGCGTGCCTCAATGGCATCACCCGCAGCACGATCCTGACCCTGGCCACCGAGCTGGGTTACAAATTTGTTGAAAAACGCATCACCCGCGACGAGGTGTACATCGCCGACGAAGCGTTCTTCACCGGCACGGCCGCTGAAGTGACGCCGATTCGTGAAGTCGACGGGCGTCAAATCGGGATCGGCCGTCGTGGTCCGATCACTGAAAAACTGCAAAAGGCTTACTTTGATCTGGTTACCGGCAAAACGTCGGCCCACGCCGAGTGGCGTACACTGGTCAAATAAAGCGAAATGGCATCACAGCGGGGAGGCGAAAGCCTGAGACCCGCCAGTTAAGAACAGGCTGCCCCTGCACGAGCGAGTTCGCTCACTCTTGCGGCTGATGGCCCTTGACTGGCGAGCATCAGGCGAATGCCTCCCTTGCTTGTTTATGGAAACTTATGAAAATTTTGATCGTTGGGCCCAGCTGGGTCGGTGACATGGTGATGGCGCAGACACTGTTCCAGTGCCTGAAACAGCGTCACCCAGAGTGCGAAATCGATGTGCTGGCGCCTGAGTGGAGCCGGCCGATTCTCGAGCGCATGCCTGAAGTTCGCCAGGCCTTGAGCTTTCCGCTCGGCCACGGCGCACTGGAACTGGCCACGCGGCGCAAGATCGGCAAGTCCCTCAAGGGTCAGTACGATCAGGCCATCCTGCTGCCCAATTCACTGAAATCGGCGCTGGTGCCGTTTTTCGCCGGGATTGCCAAGCGCACCGGCTGGCGCGGCGAATTTCGCTACGGCCTGCTGAACGACGTGCGCACGCTCGACAAAGAACGCTACCCGCTGATGATCGAGCGCTTCATGGCGCTGGCGTATGCGCCGGGCGCCGCGTTGCCTACGCCGTACCCGCGCCCGGCCTTGCAAATTGACCCGCAAAGCCGCGACGCCGCGCTCAACACCTTTGGCCTGACCCTCGACCGCCCGGTGCTGGCGTTGTGCCCAGGCGCGGAATTCGGTGAGTCCAAGCGCTGGCCGTCTGAACACTACGCCAACGTCGCTGAACAGAAGATCCGCGAAGGCTGGCAGGTGTGGCTATTCGGTTCGAAAAACGATCACGCGGTGGGCGAAGAGATCCGCGCACGCTTGATCCCCGGCTTGCGTGAAGAGGCTGTCAACCTCAGCGGCGACACCTCGCTGGCCGAGGCCATTGATCTGTTGTCTTGTGCCGACGCCGTGGTGTCCAACGATTCGGGCCTGATGCACGTGGCGGCTGCGCTGAATCGCCCGCTGGTGGCCGTGTATGGTTCAACCTCGCCGGGTTTCACCCCGCCGCTGGCCGACAAGGTTGAGATCGTGCGCCTGGGGCTCGAATGCAGCCCGTGTTTTGAACGCACCTGCCGTTTCGGTCATTACAACTGCCTGCGCGAACTGATGCCGCAACTCGTCGTAGACGCCTTGCAGCGTTTGCAGGGCTCACCGGTCGAGGTTCACTAGGTGCGCGTCCTGTTGGTGAAAACCTCATCCCTCGGGGATGTGATTCATGCATTGCCTGCGCTGACCGACGCCGCGCGGGCGATTCCGGGCATCACGTTTGACTGGGTGGTGGAAGAAGGCTTTGCCGAGATCCCGACCTGGCACCCGTCAGTGGGCAACGTGATTCCCGTGGCCATCCGCCGCTGGCGCAAGAACCTCTGGGAAACCATCAAAAGCGGCGAATGGCGACGTTTCAAGCAACGCTTGCGCGCTGAAAAATACGATCTGGTAATCGACGCGCAGGGTTTGCTCAAAAGTGCGTGGCTGACCCGCTATGTCAAGGCGCCCGTCGCAGGGTTTGATCGCGACTCGGCCCGGGAGCCGTTGGCCAGCCGCTTTTACCAGCGCCGCCTGGCTGTGGCGCGCGGCCAGCACGCCGTCGAACGTTTGCGTCAGCTGTTCGCCGTTGCGCTGGGCTACGACTTGCCCAAAGGCTTGGGCGATTACGGGCTGGATGTCGACCGCTTGGTCGAGTTGCCGCGTCAAAAGCCGTTTGTCCTGTTCCTGCACGGCACCACGTGGGACACCAAACACTGGCCCGAAGTGTACTGGCGCGACCTGGCCATTCGCATGGGGCACCTGGGCGTTCAGGTGCGCTTGCCGTGGGGCAACCCGGCTGAGAAGGCCCGCGCGGAACGTATCGCCAGGGAGTTGCCTCACGTGGTGGTGCTGCCCAAGTTGAACCTGGCAGGCGTCGCCAAAGTGCTGGCCGGCGCCAGTGCCTGCGTGGCGGTGGACACGGGCCTCGGGCATCTGGCGGCGGCACTGGATGTGCCCACCATTTCCCTGTTCGGGCCGACCAACCCCGGTCTGACGGGCGCCTATGGCAAGTCGCAAATCCACCTCGCCAGCGATTTCCCGTGCGCGCCTTGCCTGCAGAAAAAATGCACATACCCACCGACTGCACAGGACCAGCAGCGGTTTGACCTGAAAACCGAGTGGCCCTTGTGCTTCACTCGTTTGAGCCCTGAGCGTGTCGCAAGTCGATTAAGCACGTTGTTACTGGCTGAGGAACTGCGCTGATGCAACTGGCTTTTGTCCTGTACAAATACTTTCCGTTTGGCGGTCTGCAACGGGACTTCATGCGCATTGCGCTGGAGTGCCAGAAACGCGGGCACCAGATCCGCGTCTACACCATGATCTGGGAAGGCGATATCCCGCCGGGTTTTGAAGTGCTGGTGGCGCCGGTCAAGGCGTTCTTCAACCACACGCGCAATGAAAAAATGCTCGCCTGGATGCAGGCCGACCTGGCCAAGCGCCCGGTGGATCGCCTGATTGGCTTCAACAAAATGCCGGGGCTGGACGTCTATTACGCCGCTGACGGCTGTTTTGAAGACAAGGCGCAAAACCTGCGGCACTCGATGTACCGCTATTTCAAGCGCTACAGGCACTTTGCCGAGTACGAGCGCGCGGTGTTCGACAAGCACGCTAAAACCGACATTCTGATGATTTCCGAAGTCCAGCAACCGTTGTTCATCAAGCACTACGGCACCCCGATCGAGCGCTTCCATTTGCTGCCGCCGGGGATTGCGCTGGATCGCCGTGCGCCGCCGAATGCGGCTGACATTCGCGCGGATTTCCGGCGTGAGTTCAAGCTGGCAGACGATGATTTGTTGCTGGTGCAGATCGGTTCTGGCTTCAAGACCAAAGGCGTGGATCGCAGCCTTAAAGCGCTGGCGGCCTTGCCCGCGGACCTTAAAAAACGCACCCGCCTGTTTGTCATCGGTCAGGACGACCCCAAAGTCTTTCAATTGCAAAGTGCCACGTTGGGGCTGGGCGAGCACGTGCAGTTCATGAAAGGGCGCAGCGACATCCCGCGCTTTCTGTTGGGCGCGGACGTGCTGATTCACCCGGCCTACAACGAAAACACCGGCACCGTACTGCTTGAAGCGCTGGTGGCCGGCTTGCCGGTGCTGGTCAGCGCGGTATGCGGTTACGCCCATTACATTGCCGAAGCGAATGCGGGGCGTGTGCTGGATGAGCCGTTCGAGCAGGCGCAACTCAATGAGTACCTGACCCACATGTTGTCCGATGATGCTGCGCGCGCGGCCTGGAGCCAAAACGGCTTGGCCTTCGCGCAGACGGCCGACCTCTATAGCATGCCGCAGCACGCTGCGGATGTGATTCTGGCGGAGCAACACTGATGAAATTGATACTTGCCGAACCGTTCAAGCGCTTATGGGCCGGGCGCGATGCGTTCACCGAAGTCGAGCGTCTGGAAGGCGAGGTTTACCGCGAGCTGGAAGGCCGACGCACGTTGCGTACTGAGGTCGACGGGCGTGGTTTCTTTGTCAAAATCCACCGGGGCATTGGCTGGGGCGAAGTGTTCAAGAACCTGCTGACCGCCAAATTGCCCGTGCTCGGCGCAGGTCAGGAGTGGCGGGCGATCAATCGCCTGCATGAGGTCGGCGTTCCGACCATGACCGCCGTGGCCTATGGCGAGAAAGGCAGCAACCCGGCCGCACAGCACTCGTTCATCATCACCGAAGAACTGGCGCCCACGGTCAGCCTTGAAGATTTCAGCATCAACTGGGTCAAGCAACCGCCTCAGCCCCGGCTCAAGCACGCGCTGATCGCTGAAGTGGCGCGCATGACCGGCATGATGCACCGCGCAGGCGTCAACCATCGCGACTGCTACATTTGCCACTTTTTGCTGCACACCGACCAACCGGTGACGCCGGACAATTTCCGTCTGTCGATCATCGATTTGCACCGCGCCCAGACCCGCCCGGTCATCAGCCGCCGCTGGCGCAACAAAGACTTGGCAGCGCTGTATTTTTCGGCGCTGGACATCGGCTTGACCCCGCGCGACAAACTGCGTTTTTTGCGTGGTTATTTCCAGATGCCGCTGCGCCAGATCTTGCGCGATGAAGCCCGTCTGTTGGCCTGGCTGGAAGGCAAGGCGAAAAAACTCTACGAACGCAAAGTGCGTTATGGGGATGCACTGTAATGGCGGGCTGGAATCTGGACCCGGCCTACAGCGCGCTGGCCCGCGACTTTGGCACCCTGGACGCGGTGTTTGCGCTCAAGGGCGAACACCTGACCCGCGATCCGCTGTCGGAGGTGATCCGCGTTCAGCGCGAGGGCGTGAATTATTACGTCAAGCGCTACACCGGGGCTGGCAAAGGGCTGCGTCGCTATCTGGGCCGCCCGCGCGTGAAGTCCGAATGGCAGAACCTCAAGCGGTTCGCCAAGTGGGGCATTCCGACGGCTGACGTGGTGGCCTGGGGCCTTGAGCGTAAAGGTCTCGCCTACGCCCGTGGCGCCATGATTACCCGCGAACTGCCCAACACCCGCGACCTCTCGGAGCTGGCCGACAACAACGACCCGTTGCTCAAGGACCGGCGTTGGGTCGATGGAGTCAGCCGCCAGTTGGCGCGTTACACCAAGACCATGCATGACCACCGCTTCACCCATAACGATTTGAAGTGGCGCAACTTGCTGATCGACGATCAGGCGCAGCTGTATTTGATCGATTGCCCCAACGGCGACTTCTGGCGCGGTTTCTGGCTCAAGTACCGCATCACCAAAGATCTGGCCTGCCTCGACAAAGTGGCCAAATACCACCTGTCGGCCACCCAGCGCCTGCGGTTTTATTTCCAATACACCGGGCGGACGACGCTCACTGGGGCGGACAAGGAACGCGTCCGTCATATCGTGCGTTTTTTTGAGGGCCGGGAATGACTGATTTTGTGGCAGACGCTGATCGCGCCTTGCTGGAGCGCAATGGACTGGCGGATTTCGATGCGTTGTGGAACCTGCAACTCGATGCGGTGGACGAACCCAACACCAGTCGCGGTGGCTGGAGCAGCGTGTTTCGCATGGACCTCGACGGTCAGGGGTTTTACCTCAAACGTCAAAGCAACTACCTGACCCGCACGCTGCACAGCCCGTTGGGTGAGCCGAGTTTCGCCCGCGAGTTCCGTAATATTCAGCGCTATCAGCAGTTAGGCATTCCCGCGCTGGAAGCGGTGTTTTTTGGTGAGCGCAAAGTCGGGGGCGAGCGTCGGGCCATTCTGATGACCCGTGCGCTAGATGGCTGGAATGACCTCGACTCGTTGCTGGAGCAATGGCCCCAGTTGAGCGCACCCCAGCGCCAGGCGATCTTGCAGGCCTGCGGCCAACTGGCGCGGCGTCTGCACGAGGTGCGTCAGGTGCACGGCTGTTTCTACCCCAAGCACATCTTCTTGCAGCCTGATGGCCCGGCGTACCGCGCGCAGTTGATCGACCTTGAAAAAACCCGGCCGTTGCTGTTGGGCCAGCGCGACCGGGTCAAGGATATTGAGCCGTTACTGCGTCGCGCGCAGGTCTGGACTGAAACAGACGTGCGTACGATGCTGGCGGCTTATCTCGATCAGCCCCTGGACAGCGGTTTGGTCGAGGCGTGGTATCAACGTCTGAATGTGCGTCGTAATCAAAAGGAGAACCGCTGATGCGTCTATCCGAACTGCAAAAAACCGGGCGTGCCCCGGGATTGCCGCTGAGTATTGAGCTGGCGGACGCCGCCGGGCCCGCGCACTTGCAACTGCTGACGTTGTTGCGCGTCTTGCCGGGCCAGCGCTATGTCGGCGCCGGTGTCTGGCGTGGTCGCACCGTGCTGGCCAAATTGATGGTCGGCAGCAAGGCTGCGCGCAACTTTGAACGTGAGCTGACGGGTGTGCGCGTGTTGGCCGAGCAGGGGTTGACTACACCGCTGTTGCTGGCAGACGGGTTGCAGGAAGGTGAGGGCGGCTGGTTGCTGTTTGAGTTTCTGGAGCACGCCGAGAGCCTGGGCGACGCGTGGCGCGCCGTTGAGGATTTGCCGGTGCTGGCAGACGAGCAACAAGCTGTATTGGCGCAAGCCCTGGAAGCCATTGCCCGGATGCACCTCAAAGGCGTGTGGCAGCAAGACCTGCATCTGGACAACCTGTTGCGTCAAAACGGCAAACTGTTCGTCATCGACGGTGGCGGTATTTGCGTTGAAACCGCGGGCACGCCGTTGTCTCGACAAAAGGTGCTGGAAAACCTGGGGGTGTTCTTCGCCCAGTTGCCCAAAAACCTTGAGCCGTTTATCGAAGAGTTGCTGGTGCATTACCTGCTCAGTAACGGTGAGCACGCCTTGCCGCTGGAAGCATTGCTCAAGCACGTCGAAAAAGTGCGCGCCTGGCGTCTGAACGACTTTCTCGACAAGGTCGGCCGCGACTGTTCGTTGTTCAGCGTGCAACGTGGGGCGATGTCCTTTCAGGCTGTGCGACGTGAAGAAGAGGCGGCGATGGTGCCGGTGCTGGCCAGAGCTGATGCGTTGCTCGATCAGGGCCATCTCTACAAAACCGGCGGCGCAGCCAGTGTCGGCAAGGTTGAAGTAGACGGTCGCACGCTGGTGATCAAACGCTACAACATCAAGGGCGTTGCCCATTGGCTTAAACGCTTCTGGCGCCCAAGCCGCGCCTGGCACTCATGGCGTGAAGGCAATCGGCTGGCGTTTCTCGGTATCGCCACGCCCAAGCCGTTGGCACTGTTGGAAACCCGGTTTTTGTGGTTGCGCACCAAGGCCTATCTGGTCACTGAATACTTGCCCGGGCCGGACATCATTGAGCGTTTTGCGCCTTACGTTGAGAGCGGCGATGCCCCAGAAGCCGAGTTGCAGGCGCTGGATCAGCTGTTTGCTGACTTGATTCGTGAGCGCATCAGCCATGGTGATCTGAAGGGGCATAACGTGTTTTGGGACCCATCACGGGCGCCCGGACGTTGGGCGCTGATTGATCTGGACTCAATGTGCCAGCACCGCAGCACTGCCAGCTTCTCCGCGGCCTACGCCCGTGACAGGGCGCGCTTTATGCGCAACTGGCCGCAGGCTTCAGCGTTGCATCGTTTGCTGGACGAGCGCCTGCCTACGTGCTGATCGATGTGGCTTGACCCGCGCGCCCCTCTGCAAGGCCCCGCCCCTTTCGGCGGAGCCTGACAGACAGGCGCAGTGCCAGACTGCTATGTAGTTAATTTACGGCGCATGCCGCAGGCCGATAGCGTTGAGGTCTTCTATCAAGTCTTTGACGAAAACGTAGCGCTTTTCATGGACGGGTTGCCAGCGAGGGCGCTCGATAAAAAAGTGCCCTGATTCGGTTGTTTTCAAAGGCGTGTAAACGATTTCATTGGAAGTGGATCGATGTATTAACCGTGCGCCTTGCGGGGAATTGTCGAGCAGGAATGTGCCGGGTTTATCCAGTTGATGTTCAAGCTGCTCTACGCTCAAGGGTGGCCTGCCGGGTTGGGCGCCTTCGATGTTTACTTCAAGCCAATAATCGTTTTTCAGCCATGTATAGTCAGCGCCGGGCCTGTTCTTTATCAGGTCACTGATGTCTTGGCGAAGGGTGTAGGGCGTTCCGCAAGCGGCATCGGACACTCGTATGCCGACAGCCCCTTCAAGTTCAGACAACCCCGGTACACCTTTGAACGTGTTGGTGTGTGAATTGCCTGTCAAGGCGATCCATTTGTGTCCGCCGGTGTCTGCCATATGTTTTTGGATAACACGAGAAGCGACGTAACTGAACATTTCATACCGTTCCAGATTAAAGGCGGTTATTGGCAAGTCCTGCGAGTAGTAACTGGCCATGCAGTCGAGGGCTTTCACTTCAATCCCGTAACGCCTCGCCTCTCGTACCAGGTTGCTGTAGGTATAGGGGGTGCCCTCGGGCAATTGGTGACCCGCATCCTGGTTTTTCAGAAACTGCTTTAACGGTCGATCCATCTTTCCGGTTTTAAAGTATTTATCGAGCAACGGTTGATGCGCGTCGGTTTGAAGGTGTTCGAGATAAATCACCTTCACCTTGTTTTTAGACAGAGACTTCATGCTCTCGATAAGAATCTTTTTAGCGCCGATGTCCGAGTGGCATTCACCGACCACGATGCCGTTGAAGTCTTCATGTAACCGCTTGAAAAAATCCTGTGGCGCCATGGGCTCCGGGAACGTGGGGCGTGCAGCCCGTGGCTGTATAGGGTTGCTTGCGAAAAAGTGTTGAGCGTCGGCCAGCAACTTAAGCCGAAACTCAGTGAAGAACTTAGCCAGCCGTGCGATTTCGGGATTGGGAAAAATATAGTGACTGTCCAAAAACTTGGGCGTGTTTTCAATATGAAGTTGCAGGGCCTTGTTGTATTGCGCAGGCACGTCGTAATGACCTTCAGGCACTACGGGCAGGGCAGCAGGCAGTTCAATGTCGGGGTTTCGCAGTGACCGCCAGCAGTTTGGCCCCAGCTTGATTTCCCAGTGCTCCGCGGGTTTACGCAGTTTGTACGGGCCGGCACGCTGTGCTGATCCGCCGGGTGTTTGCAAATATACGTTGCGGCCCAGCCAACCTTTGTACACCTCATATACATGGCCGTTTTCCTGTATGTAACGCTTGTTATTGAGGTGATAGATGCCCTGGCTGTCGGCCGTATGAGCCGACAGGTTCACGCCAGTTACCCGTGCACTTTCCACGAGGCGTACAGGGGCGCTCTTTCGTTGGAAGAATGGCGCCACCACATTAACGCCCCAGCGCCCGGCCGAGATTTCCCGAACAGGCGTCTGATACGGTGCGTTGGGGTTGCGTTCATCAATCACGCGCCAGGTGTTCTCCAGCGTGTCGTAGCGAGCGCGGTACACGTTGCCGGTTTCATCTTTTATATAGTGCCGCGTTGGCCCGGTTGCGCTTGCAACTGACTCATACACACCGCCGCCATAGGCCCCGCCCGTTTTCAGAAGCAGGTCGCTGCCGGGCTTCGCGCATGCCGCGCCGGGACTGAGTGTTGCCGCTGGGGGTTTGACACGCTGGCGGATGGCGCGCGCGAAAACAGAGGAGCCCGCGAAATCTGAAGCGCCATCGGTCACATGGGCGATAGCCCCCATGAAGTGCAAAAAGGCTTCGTGTTCGTCTTCGCGTGCGAGTGCGTCCACCCCCAGCGTGATTTGATAAATGAAGCGCAGCGCCACAATGGGCAGCAGCACGCGGACAGGTAATACGAAGGACACCACATCAACGACGGCCAACACCGCGTCCTTGGCAGTGTTGACGTTACTTTCGTAGGTGGAGGTCGTTTGCTCATCCGCGTCCCGGAACGCGTAGGACACTTCATTGTTGTATGACGCTTCGAACGCATGGTCATAGATGATCTGCAGCTGGGTGTTGGATTCATCCAGGCCTGCTTTCAACAGGGGCGCGAGGTAAGGCTGGCGAGCGGATGTCACACGCTGTTGCACATAGCTGTGCAAATGCTCGCGGGACATTAACTGCCCCAGCGCCTGACGAGCGTTCGCCACTAGAAACCGGCTATTGTCGGGCGCATCAGGCAGGTAACAGAGCAGCTCGGTGCTTGCGGTCGAACTGAACACCATCACGCCGGGCAGCACGTTCTTATTCACGATCAATAGCTGTGCCCTGATCTGCGCACCCTCGACCTTTGCACGTGTCGCATCATCAGGCTGATCGAGCACGGCTTGTACGATGGCCACTTGCGTGGCGTTCAGGGTGCCGGCCAATTTGGCTTCAAGCAGGTCCAGGCTCAGTTGTGCCCGCTTTAGCGCTACGTAGCGTTCTTTACGCCAGCCGGCTTGTGGCGACGTCACCAACACATGATTCAAGTGTTTGATATAGCTGTCGCCCACATCCAGCTGGCGGACCAGCGTCTTGATGTAGTCCTTGGTGAGGACCGGATGCGGGGTGCCATTGGCCTCTATGATCTGGGCCGTGAGCGCAAACGTCACGTCCCACACACCGACATTGGAGAGTGCCAGCTGGGTCAGGCTCATGCGGTGGGTGACGTAGCTGATCGTAGGGCCGGTCCTGTCGATGCTGTTCCCGGCGGTGTAGGCCGAACCAAACGTGGGGAAGATCACGGGGCCTGTTTGAACCGCCTCAGTGGTCAGAATGCACAGGCTGTCGGGGTCGCACTCAATGCCGTGGTCGGCTTTGATCTGCTGCTTGAGTTGCGTGCGGGCGTAACCCAGCAGCGTGTGTTTCTTACCGCTTTCGGTGATGGGGGAGGCATCCGGGGCTTCGCAGGCCTGCTGTTCATGGATCAGCCGTGCTGCGGCCAGCCGCCATTGCGCTTTTTCATCGTCGGTTGCTGTTTTGAGCCAGTGCGGCAACTGCTTCTCAAACAGGTGGGCATAGCGCGAACGCACAATGGCCGCCGGGTTCACGAACCAGCTCGCGTTCACGGACTGTTCGATCCGTTTGAACAACCGTTGCGGCGACACGAACGTGGTCCCTGCGAGGTGATCGCGTCGGACTTCGGCGCAAGCATGCAGCATGTCGTGCTTCAGTTTCTCGATTAAGTCGTTTGCGCAAAAGGCCGGGGCCTCTTGTTCGGTCGAGACCAGCCTGACCAGCTCAAGACCCTGTGTGTGTGGGTGTTCTTTGGCCAGCACCAGGTTAAGTAAAGCGGTGCGCTGGTCAGGGTCCTTGAGCCTGGCGTTGAGTTCCTGTGTCAGCAGATGCAGCGAGTCGAACGCCTCAAGGCCGTTGTCAGGCGTGTAAAACACGACAGTGCGCAGGCTTGAGTCGTCCGTGTCGCTCAGGTGTTTGTCGGTCATGGCAAACACCCCCCTCAGCTTGATATCGGGCATAGGCCTTTCGGCCTTCAGGAAAACTTCGTACAGCCCTTGTGTTGAGGGGTGCTTAGGCAGGACCGAACTGCAGCCGTGAGTGATTGCATCGGCCGCTGCGCGGCTCAGGGTTTGGTCTTCAAGGCGCACCGCAGCCTCGTCCAACAGCAAATGCTGAAGACACTGGGTCAACCATTGCTGGGGCGGCATCGCTTGGAACTCGGCATGCGGCGTTTGCCAGAAGTCAGCCCAAACGTCCTGAACACAAAGGTCATAGTTGCGAATGACATGCTCTAGGTAGCTTTCAAGGTCGGCGGGTGGCAGACCCGGAGTTCGATGCGCCTCGTCCACGGAGTAAGCCTGACTGTAAACATGGTGTTGGCCTTGTACGAAGGTAGGCGGAGTTTGTGCCAGAAAGCTGCCTTCGATCTGCGAGCTGAGGGTCTTGCTGACGAGCACCGGGGACTGCCCCGGCTCGGGCAGGGCTTCGTGATTGATGTGCAAACCTTCGGTCCGGGTGTCTTGGGGAAGCCGCGGGAAGGTTTTGCACAGCCGATGATTAAAGGCCGCCTCTAGCGTGGGCACGTGCAAACGCAGAGTGTGCAGCTTATGTTCAGCGCTTTTGAGGCGATCCAGGTGCGTGGTCATATGACGTCCTTGTCAGAGCCCGCGCGGGGATCGCGCGAGCCAGTGCTGACAGGAGATATGAACGGAGTCGGGCTAGGGTGGTAGATAGTTACTGCCGGTGGCGTTCTCTCGCTTTACATGCCTTAAAAGCTGTACTGCGCGCCAGCACCCGCGTACCACGAGCGGCCGGGGGCTGCTTCGTAAAAACGGTCGTTGCCGTCGGCCACAATCACCGAGCCCACGTATTGGCGGTCCAGCAAGTTGTCCAGGCGCAGGGTCTGGTGGAAGGTCCAGTGCTCGACCTTCTGCTCAAACTGCGCCCGCCAGTTGAACACACTGTAAGCCGGTGCCGCCTTTTTGCTGTTGGTGTCTTCGACGTACACCTTACTGCGGTACATGCCTTCGACGGCGGTGCTGACCCAGTCGGTCGGCTTCCAGTTCACTTCGGCAAACAGCGTGGTTTGAGGCACGCCGGGCAAGTAGTTGCCTTTGTCCACCGGGCCTTTGCTACTGGCGAAGTCGCTGTCGTAAGTTGCCTGAAGGCGGGTGTAGGCAAGGGTGGTGGTCCAATGCTCGCTGAGCTGGCTTTCGACGCCCAGCTCAAAACCGCGGCGCAGGGTGCGGCCAGCGTTTTGGTAAATAGCTCGGCCTTGGTCATTCTGTAGAACAGAAATTTCATCTTCAGTTGTGATCTGGAAAATAGCGGCGTTAAGGCGGGTATTGCTGAGCTGCGCCTTAAGACCCATTTCGTACTGCGTGCTTTCAGAAGGCTTAAGCCCAAAGTTGAAGCCTTTGTTACCGACCGTGTAAGCCATTTCCGCCTGAGTCGGGGTTTCAAAACCTTTGCCCGCGCTGACATAGCCATGCAGTTCAGGCGTGAAGGCATACATCACGCTCATCGACGGCGTGGCTTTTTCATAACGTTTGTTGCCGCTGTCATCGCCGTTGGTAGCGGTTATAAATTGATCATGTACATCCATTTCCATGGTGCTGTAGCGCAGCCCGGCTTGAACGGTCCAATTGTCGATGGCCCAATTGGCCTGCACGTACGGATCGAGGCTGCGGGCGGTGTCGACTTCGTCGCGAACCAGTGCGCCTTTAACCCCAAGTTGGTTGCCGAGGTAGTTGTTATAACCATGGCGACTGTCCTGGCTTTGGTCGTAATCGAGCCCTGCAATCAAGGTCAGATCCCCCGGAACGCTGTACACCGGTTGCAGCCAGCGCAAGCTGCCGCCATAAAATTTACGGTCGAACTGGACAACGCCGCCCCCTTGTTCATTTGCCGGGTTTGGTTTTGGAGGGTTACCTACCGTTTTTGGAATCGCCAAATACTGAATCACGCTGCGCGTACCGGTGTACGCATTGACCTGCAAGGTCGCGTCGCCAAAGTAGCGCTCGTAGTTCATGCCCAGTTGCTGATGATCGATGCTTTTGCGCGTGTTGTACGTGAGTGCGTTGGGCGTGACTGAGCGCGGATCGGCCTTGTAGGCGTCCCAGCTTTGCCCCAGCGGGTCTTGCGTGCCGTTTTGCTCAAGGCTGCTGTAGATCAGCGCCAGTTTGCTGTCTTCGTCAGGTTTGAGGTTGAGCTTGGCAAAGGTCTGATCGCGGCGGGCAGCGCTGTGGTCGCGGTAGCCGTCGGTGTCCATGCGCGAAGCATCGAGCACAAAACCAACGCCATCGGCAGCGCCTTCGGCCGTGAGATGGTTTTTGCTCAGGCCGTCGCTGCCGACGAGGGTTTCGGCGCCAATACGAGGCGGCCCTTCGCCGTCTCTGGAGAACATTTGAATGACCCCGCCAGCATTGCTGCCGTAAAGCGTGGCTGCCGGGCCGCGCAAGACTTCAATGCGCTCGGCGGTGTCGAGATTAAAGGTCGCGGCCTGGCCCTGGCCGTCCGGTGTGCTGGCGGGGATGCCGTCCGCAATCAGTTTGATGCCGCGCACGCCAAACGCGGAGCGGGCACCAAAGCCACGGGACGAGATCTGTAGGTCCTGCGCGTAGTTCTGCCGGTTTTGCACCACCAGGCCTGGAACGCGGGACAGCACTTCCGACGCGTTGATACCCAATTGGCCATCACTGATGTGCTGCTGATTGATGCTGTCTACCGAGTAGGGCAGGTCAAAACTGGGGCTGGCGCTGCGCGAACCCGTGATGACACTTGGGTCGAGTTCCAGTGTGTCAGCAACGCTGAAGGGGGCGAGGCACAGGCCCGGCAGCAAAAGGGCAAAACGGGCGGGTACAAAAAATTTCATGGGGGGTATCGGGGTTCCGTGTGACGCGACCCGTCAGGGCGACGGGTTTCAGGCTAGCAGAGGGGGTGCAGTTTAGCGGGCGTAAGAGCGTTCATACGAGGACTTCAGAAGCCATGACCTGCAAATCAAGTAAGTCGGGTGCTAGGTTGCCCAGTCCTTCTGGAGTCAATCGGATGACCTGCAAACGTGCGCTGTTGTGTGTCTTGCCGTGCCTGTTAATCGGCTGCGGAACCGCCAAAACCCTGATCGGCAGCGATGCGAGCGTGGTCCGGGACCTGAAAAAACAGCGCACATATTGTGAGTCGGTGCCGCGTGTGTATAGCGGTGTGGCGTTCGACCTGTGTGTGATGAATGCCACGCCCAATACCGTCAGTGGCGTGCCCGAAGGGTTTGTGCCGATTTTCTTTTTTGACGTGCTGGCCAGCGCGGTCGTCGACTCGGTGGTGCTGCCCTACACGATTTTTCTGCAGAACCGCGATGGCAGCCTGCTATTGAAGTAGACGGTCAGGGCGCCAGGGCGCGGCAAATAGCGCTGGGTCATTGCGGCACTCTTTACGCTATAATCCCGCCCTTTAGTTGTTTCCTGCTGTGTAGGAAGCACTTCATTTTTTTCAGGCGCCCGCCGCCTGCCTGCATTCAAAAGAGGCACAACCTGTGGCATTGACGATTCTTGGCCTGTCCGGCGCCCTGAGCCATGACCCCTCAGCGGCCCTCTATATCGACGGCAAGCTGGTAGCAGCGGCCGAAGAAGAGCGTTTTGTCCGCGACAAGCATGCAAAGCACCGCATGCCTTACGAGTCCGCGAAGTTCTGCCTTGAACAGGCGGGTATCAAGCCTTCTGACGTTGATGTGGTCGCGATCCCTTTCGCACCGATCAGCTTGTTCGGTGAGGCGCGCTGGCACTATGCCAAGCGTTACTGGTACGCCCCGGATCGCGCGCTCGACGCCATCCTGATGGGCAATCGTCGCTACAAGCGCTATCGCAACAAGATTGTCTGGTGCCTTGAGCAGCTGGGTTTCGATCCGAAAAAAATCAAGATCGAACCGGTTGAACACCACTTGGCGCACGCCTCCAGTGCTTACCACTGCTCGGGTTTCAAAGAGAAAACCGCGATCCTCGGCATCGACGGCAAGGGTGAGTACGCCACCACCTTCTTCGGCTATGGCGAAAACGGCAAGATCACCAAGATCAAGGAATTCTACGACCCGGACTCCCTCGGTGGCCTGTATGGCGCGATCACCGAGTTCCTGGGTTTCGAGATGCTCGACGGCGAGTTCAAGGTCATGGGCATGGCGCCGTACGGCGATGCCAGCAAATATGATTTCTCGCGTCTGGCCTCGTTCGAGAACGGCGAGCTGGTGATTAACACCGAATACGCCAACGTGATCGGCCTGCGTCGTTACAAAGAGAAAGGCAAGGGGTTCTACTTCTCGCCAAAACTGATCGAGTGGCTGGGGCCCAAGCGTGAAGGCGATATCGCCGATGAACCTTACATCCACTACGCGGCCAGCATGCAGGCGCTGTTCGAAAAACTGTCTCTGCAGATGATCGACTACTACTTGGGTGACATCCTCAAGGAAACCGGCAAGCTGGCCTTCGCCGGTGGCTGCGCGCTGAACGTGAAGCTGAACCAGAAGATCATCGCCCGTCCTGACGTCAAGGAGCTGTTCGTGCAGCCTGCCTCCGGTGACGCAGGCACGGCCGTGGGCGCGGCAGCCTATGTGTCCGAAGCCCGTGGCGTGCCGGTCGAGAAGATGGAGCACGTCTACCTTGGCCCTGCGTACAGCAACGAAGACGTGATTGCCGCGTGTGCCCGTCACCCTGGCAAACCGGCGTACCGCAAGATCAATAACACGCCTGAAAACATCGCCAAAATCATGGTCGATGGCAATCCGGTGGCCTGGTTCCAGGGCCGTATGGAGTTCGGCCCGCGCGCATTGGGCGGCCGTTCGATCATCGGATGCCCGAGCAGCGCAGGCGTGGCTGACCGCATCAACGAGCAAATCAAGTTCCGCGAGCGCTGGAGGCCTTTCTGCCCGTCGATGCTCGACACCGTGGCCCCGCAGATGATCAAGGTCGATCACCCGGCACCGTTCATGACCTTCACCTTTGAAGTGGCGGAAGAATGGAAAACCCGTGTGCCTGAAGTTGTACACGAAGACGGTACTTCGCGCGCTCAGGTGCTCAAGCGTGAATACAACCCGCGCTACTACGACATGATGAAAGCCCTTGAAGTGCTGACCGGTAATGGCGTGTCGCTGAACACCTCGCTCAACCGCCGTGGCGAGCCGATGGTTTGCTCACCGACCGACGCACTGAACATGTTCTTCGGCTCGGATCTGCAGTACCTGATCATGGAAGACATTCTGGTAGTCAAAGACGGCGCGGACGCTTATGACTCGCTCGACTGAGCGTCATGTGTTGCAGTTCTGCCACGGCTATGACGGGCCGTTTCTGGACTGCGCCCGTCAATACGCCAGCCTGTTTGCGGGCACCGGGTACAAGGTCACCACGGTCTTTCTGACCGGGGCGGCCGACCCCGAGGTGGCGGCGGGCTGTGGGTCGGACGAAGTGCTGTTCATGGAATTCAGCTCCAGCGCCATTCGTGGCCTGAAGCTTAGGGCCATTCGCGAGATGCGCAAAATTGCCGCCTCGCGTTCGTTCAGTTTTTGCATCGCCCATAGGTTCAAGCCGATTTACATCGCTTTGTTGGCCACTGACTTGCCGGTGATCGGCGTGCATCACGCGTTTGGCGACTACCAGCGTCGCAGTCGCAAGCTGTTCGCGCACCTGTTCCGTAAGCGCCTGAGCCTGGTGGGCGTCTCGGATGCAGTGCGCGATGACATGCGCGCGTGCTTGCCCAAGTGGCCGACCGGGCGTATTCGTACGCTCTACAACCGTATCGACATTCAGGCGGTACAAGCCAGTCAGTTGCCACGTGCCGAAGCTCGCGCCGACCTTGGCCTGCCCGCTGAAGCCTTCATCGTGGGCAACGTCGGCCGCCTGCATCCCGACAAGGACCAGGCCACGCTGATTCAGGGGTTTGCCAAGGCATTGCCGCAACTGCCTGCTGGCAGTCAGTTGGTGATCATGGGCAAGGGCCGTCTGGAACAGGACCTCAAAGAACTGGCCAAAGCGCTCGGGATCGCCGCTCAGGTGAATTTCCTGGGGCAGGTGCCTGACGCCCGGCGCTTTTTCCGTGCCTTCGATGTGTTTGCGCTGAGTTCGGACCACGAGCCTTTTGGCATGGTGCTGCTTGAGGCCATGGCGGCGGGTGTTCCCCTGCTGGTCACGGCGTGCGGTGGCGCCAAGGAAGTGGTCGAGGGCGTGGGGATCCTGTTCCCGCTGGGCGACGCCGATCATCTGGCTCAAGGTTTACAGCATTTGGCGCAACTCGATGACGCTCAGCGTCAAGCGTGCGGTGAACTGATGCTGGCGCGCCTGCACGAACGCTTCTGCGATCAGGCCGTGCGCGACACCTTCTGGCAGTTGCCGCACGTCACCGACCTGACTGCGGAGTCCTGATGCTTAATCGATTTCAAGGCTGGCGCGAGCGCGGCTGGCGCGCAGTTGACGCGCACACCTATGCCGCTGCCTGGCAGCGTTTTGGTGGCAGCGTCGCGACACACCCACAGGTGGTGGAACGTCTCGCCAACCTGGCCGGCATCCCGGTGCGTTACCTGGCCTGGGAGCACAACGGCGAGCTGAAAGCTGCCATCCCGACCTGGGGACGCGATCTGGCGTTATCCAAAGATGTGCTCAAGCGTCACGGCAAAAAAGGCCTCTTCGATCTGGGCAATGCCGAGTTGATCCTGCCTGCCGCCGCAGACGCACACGCGCCGTTGCGCCATCGTGGGCGCTACTTGTCGCAGCTCAATGAGGGGCGTTTCAGCACCTTGCAGCCGCAAACCGAACAGTTGGCCATGGCGCGCACGCCGGAAGAGCTGTCAAAGAAATTCCGTTATAACCAGCGTCGCGAACTGCGTTTGCTGGAAGAAGCGGGCGGCGTGATACGCCCGGTTTCGACGTTTTCCAGTGTCGAGCTGTCGGCAATCTATTGCGATTTGTTTCTGCGTCGTTGGGGGTTTGTCGCCACCGGGGCCGAGCGTATGGCTGAGGTGATTGAGCTGCTGCGCGAGTTTTTGATGGGATCGGTGATTTTCCTCAACGATGCCCCGATTGCAATCCAGCTGGTGTATCGGGTTGAATCGCCGCAATGGATCAGCGTCGAATACGTCAATGGCGGCGTCGACCCCGAAACCCGTGCGTTCAGTCCCGGCAGTGTGCTGAGTTTTCTCAATACCCAGTCGGCCTGGGAACAGGCCCGTAGCGTCGACAAGCCTCTGCGGTTCTCGTTCGGCCGCGCCGACCGCGAATACAAAGAGCGCTGGTGCAACCCGGTGCCTGTCTTCAAGGTGTGAATGGACGCGCAAGCGCGCGTCTCGCGATGCTACCGGTGCGGAGTGTGAGCTACCGGGTTAACGCCATCACGGGGTCAGCGCGCGTCTAAAGGCAAACCGCCAGCAAACAAGAGCCCAGTCATGACTCGCAAGCAACAACTCCTAAAGCGCCATCGACGCAACAAGCGCATCAGTTTGCTGATCGGCCTGGTGATACTGATTGCCTGCGGGGTGCTGGTGGCCTGGTGGCTGCCGTTAGTACTGGCCGTCCTGGGCTGGATCGCCCACGAAGCGTGGTTTGCCGACCACCTGTTTTACGCGCCCCAAGACGACTATCAGTACCGTTTTACACCTGATAGCGAGTGCCCGGCTGTTCGCCTTGAAGGCAGTCGCCTGGTACTGGACGCGCCCATTGACCTGTGCGGCAACGAAACCCTGATCCTCGCGCTCAAGGTCAAAAGCAGCTGGCTGGGACGTTTTATCGACCCGTTTGTCGTGTTTTCCGACGACCGCCAAACCTTTGAACGGGGCGTTAATGGCCTGCGCTATGTGAACCTCACGGGCAATGCCGACGCGTTGATCGCAGGTGAGTTGAACGTTCGTGGACGTTATTGCCGGGTCATGGGCCCGCCTCAACTGTGGGTCATGCGCCAGCCTGATTACCGCGAGCAGCGTGTGATGGTGATTGCACCTCACGCCGATGATGCCGAGTTGGCGGCGTTCGGTTTGTACAGTCAGGCCAACGAGGCGTGGATCGTGACCCTGACAGCGGGCGAAATCGAGGCCGAGCACTATCAGCAGATGGGCCTTGGACGCGCTGAAGCGGCTCGGCTCAAGGGCCGTCTGCGCGCCTGGGACAGTTTGGCTGTGCCGCGCTGGGCCGGGGTGCCCGAAGCGCAATGCGCGCAACTGGGTTACTTCTGCCTGCAACTGCCCGCGATGCAGGCAGCGCCCGACCAGCCTGTGCCTTCACGCGAAGCCGACCTGACCGATACTCGGCTGTTTCGCCAGTTGAACGCGTTCGAATTGCCGGGTGACCTGGACGGTGCGCCGACCTGGAACAACCTGTTGGCTGATGTTCGCGCATTGATCTTGCGAGCCCGGCCTGATGTGTTGGTATTGCCGCATCCCGCCATCGATCCACACCCCGACCATGTCTGCGCACATGCAGCGGTCATTGAGGCGCTTGAAGGGCTGGAGTGGCAGCCGCAGACGATTTTGGGCTACGCCAACCATTTGCATGACAATGACCGCTGGCCAATGGGCAACAGCGGTGATGGCATCGCGTTGCCACCGGTGTTCGACACCGCACTCACGTTGCGGCCTTGCTGCCTGTTGTTGAGTTCAGAGCAGCAGCGTGACAAGGCCATGGCGTTGGGCATGATGCATGACCTGCAACCGCGTGCAGCGCTCAAGCGCCGGGTGCGGCGGTCGATACAGACACTCTTGGCTGGCCGAAAGCCATCGCCTTGGGGTGAAAACGAGTTTTTCCGTAAAGCGGTTCGCCGCCATGAGTTGTTTTGGCGGCTCAAATAATAAGAATCACCGTAATCAGGGGCATAGCATTGCCCTCTATCTCGACCTTTACATTGAGTTCCCCGTGATAAAACCATCGCCGCGTATTGTGTTTGTCATTCCATACTTCGGCCAGTGGCCGTTCTGGATGCCTTTTTTCCTGGAAAGTTGCCGGCGCAACCCAGACATTGACTGGCTGCTGTTCAGCGACTGCGGCGTGCCTGACAACCTGCCACCCAACGTAACAATCCAGAGCATCAGCTTTGGCGATTATTGCCGCACGGTGTCTGAGCGTCTGAATATCCACTTCGCGCCCAAAGCTGCTTATAAGTTGTGCGACATCAAGCCCGCGCTGGGTTACATCCATGAAGACCGCCTGCAGGGTTACGATTTCTGGGCGTTTGGCGACATTGACTTGGTGTACGGCAACTTGCGCAGCTACTTCACGGCTGAGCGTCTGTCGCGCTATGACCTGTTCTCGACCCACGAGCGCCGCGTGGCTGGCCATCTGTGCCTGATGCGCAATACGCGCTGCAAGCGCGAGCTGTTCATGAAAATCGAAAACTGGCAGCAGCGTTTTACCGATGATCAGCATCATGCGCTGGATGAAGGCGCATTCAGCCGCATCTTCTTGTGGCGCAAGAATTTTCCGAAGCCCTTGTTTGATCTTGTGGGCAAGTTCAACCCGTTGCGACGTACCAGCGATTTCACCGAGGCCTTCAGTACGCCGGGTGGCTGCATCAAATGGCACGACGGCACAGAAAATTTCCCGGGCCAATGGTTCTGGAAGAACGGCCAATTAACGAATGATCGTGACGGTGACCACACCTTTCCGTACTTTCACTTCGTCTGCTGGAAGCGCAATGAATGGGCGGCCTTGCCCATACCCGATCCCGTCACTGTCCAGCGTCTGGCCGCAGAGCCCGCCTGGATTATTGATGCCACCGGATTCCACCGGGGAGAGCTATGAAACGTTCCAAGGTTTTGCAGTTGCAGCCTGATTACAACGTCAAATCCCACGACTTTGCCGACCTAGCCGAGCAAATCGTGCGTGCGCTGCCCCGTGAGCGTTACGAGATCACCGCCGCGTTTTTGCGCGGGCGCCCCGGTCCGGGCGAGCCGGTGAGCAAAGCGGATCATTCCGTGTACTTCGAGTTCAGCGACAAGGCGCTCAAAGGCATGCGCATCCGCGCGATGTGGGCGTTGTACAAGTTCTGCCGCAAAGAGCAATTCGACGTGGTGATCTGCAACCGCTTCAAGCCGGTCAACATGATGTTGCAGCTTAATCGCTGGCTGAAAATCCCGTTGTGCGTGGGGATTTCCCACGGTTTTGGTGAGTACGATCGCGTCTATCGCCGCAGCCAGGCCAAGCGCCTGATCGACAAGGCGTGGCGTTTTGTTGGCGTATCGCCTGCGGTCAAGCAGTACCTGCTGGACTGCAAATGCGGCTTTACTGACGAAAATACCTACGCGATCACCAATGCCATCGACATTGAGCAGGCCGAAGCCCTGCAATTGCCGCGCGTTCAGGCACGCGAAAAGCTCGGGCTGGATCAAGATGCACGCATGGTGGGGGCCTTGGGACGACTGGTGCCTATCAAGGGGCACCGCTTCTTGTTGCAGGCTTTTGCCGCGTTGAAAGACAAATACCCGAACGCGCAACTGGCGATCATTGGCGCCGGGCGAGAAGAGTCGCGCTTGCGCGAGCAAATCCAGCAGTTGGGCCTCAATGGCCGGGCGCACTTGTTGGGCTTTCAGGAAAACGCCTTGCAGTACGTGCGCGCTTTCGACATCTGGACCATGCCGTCACTGGCCGAGGGGCTGGGGCTGGCATTGTTGGAAGGCATGAGCGGCCACCTGCCGGTGATTGCTACCGAGGTGCCGGCCATGTTGCCGTTGATTCAGGGCGCTGGCGGGCTGGCCGTCAAACCCAGCGATGTCGCCACCCTGACCGCTGCGCTCGATGACTACCTGGCGCTGCCGGACGAAGCCCTGCGCGCCAAGGGCGAACAGGCTTACCGCTATTTGCAGGAGCACCATGACATCGAGGTGTTCCGCCAGGCGTATTTAGATTTGATCGACTCAGGCTTGAGTCAGGCTCGCAAGGAACGCTCATGACACACGCTCAACCGTTGGTGACGGTGATCATCGCCTCGTACAACCACGCCCCTTACATCGAACAAAGCATTCAGAGCGTTCTGGATCAGACGTATCCGAACATTGAATTGCTGGTGGTCGACGATGGCTCGACCGACGACAGCGTGGCGCGCATCCAGCGCTTGCAGGCAGCCCATGGGTTTGATTTTCGCGTGCAGCAGAATCAGGGCCTGACCAACACCCTCAACGGCGCTATCGCGCGGGCCAAGGGTTCGTTAATCGTACCGTTCGGCTCCGACGACATCATGAAACCCGACCGCATTGCGGTTCAGGTGGAATACATGGACGGCAAACCCGAAGTCGGTATTTGCGCGGGCAACATTGAACTGATCGATGCCCAGGGCAATTTATATCCCGAGAAGCGCCAGCGCCGTGATGTGCCGTTCCGTCGTCTGGACTTTGATGACATGTTTCTGGAGCGCAAGCCTTACCCGCCGGCGACCACGCTGATGATTCGCCGCGAAGCGTTGGACAAGGTGGGAGGGTTTGACCCGAGCATTCGTCTGGAAGATTTGTACATCGAGTTGAAAATCACCCACGCCGGGTACTTTATCGACGGCCTGAACGTGGTGATGGCGCAATACCGCAAGCACGCGACCAACTCGTACAAAAATCACCGGTTCATGATCGACAGCATTTTGCGCATCTACGCCCTGTTTAGCGATCACCCGCTCTACGACGAGGTGCGGTACAAGTTTCTCAACTCCATGTTCCTCAAGACAGCCAACCGTGACCGGGCGCTGGCCCGAGAACTGCTCAAGCAGATCCCGTTCAAACACTGGACCGGCAAAACCTGGCGCGGTCTGGGGCGGTTGTATTTTTCGCCGTTGGAAAAGAGCTGAGCGAACGGGAGTCGTTATGGGATGGCTGGAGCGTTATCGGGAAAAGCGTGCCAAGCGCGCTATTCGAAAACTGCCAAAAATTGAGCGCGGTGTAGCGCGTTTCAAGCAACAGTATCCGGATTACGCCATCGGCTATGGCAGCTACGGGCTGCCGCAGGTGCACGACTGGAAGGAAGGTTCAACCTTGCGCATCGGGGCTTTTTGCTCGATCGCCGAGGGGGTTAACATTTTTTTGGGCGGGCATCATCGTGCTGATTGGGTCACCACGTTCCCGTTTCCGGCCATGCTCAAATCGGCGCAACATATTGCTGATTACAACGGTACCCGTGGCGATGTCGTGGTCGGCAATGATGTGTGGTTATGCTCTAACAGCACCTTATTGTCGGGGGTGACCATCGGGCATGGCGCTATTGTGGCAGCCGGTGCGCTGGTGACTCGCGATGTAGAACCTTATGCCGTTGTCGGCGGTAATCCGGCGCGCTTTTTGCGCTGGCGCTTCCCGCAAGAGCAGCGTCTCGCGTTGCTGCAAAGTGCCTGGTGGGACTGGCCATTACCGGAGATCGAGCAAGTGGTCGGTGCGTTGTGCAGTGACGACATTGACGGTTTTCTGGTTTATGCGAGACAACGCAGCGTTTAGTCTGCGTTGTGGGTTTCAGAGGCCGATTTGACGGGGCCATTGACTGGCGAATTTCTGCGCAGCCAAGACAAGAAACGCTTGCCAGCGTTAATGCCCGGCTTCTCAATCAACAAAAACGTCAAGCTGCTGACTGCTATCAACAGACAGCTGCTGAAGGCTGTGAGAGTCAGGAAAACTAAGGGCTCCTTGGTGTCGAATGGCAGCGCCAGTGGCAAGCGTTGCATCAACAGCCAGATGACGAAGCCATGCAGCAAGTAGGTGCTGTAACTGATTTCTCCCATCCAGCGGATACTGCGCAGTCTCAGTGCACCGAAGAGTGTGTTGCCCGAGGCCACAATCGTAAAAAAAACGGTCAGTAGCATCAGCGGGAAAATGGCGAAACTTTTACGAAACAGCAGGAGCTCAATGGCCAGCGCCAATAACGCAATCCAGCCTGCTTTCGGGGTCTGTCCCCACGCCATCCGCTCAGGGTTGCGCACCCAGTAGGCAGCCGCTATGCCACCCAGAAAGCTCATCAGGATGTGCTTCTTCAGCGAGTGTTCCCAGCCAATCACTTGATACAGGGTATAGATGCCGATCAGGCACGCCACCACCTGAATCCAGTGTTTTCGGTACAGGAACACTGCGCCGAACAGCGGCAGTGCCATGTAAAAGAACACCTCATAGTTGAGTGTCCAGGTGACGTTGGAGATCAGCATCCCCGTCTGCGGGTACTGATTGATATCTGGACGGTCGAATACGAGCCATGCCAAAACTTGCCGTACCACCTCGCCAGGCGAGTCTTTCAGCTCCCAATCCTGAATGTAGAGAACGCTGAAAATCACCAGTGCCAATAGCGGCAGGTAAAGCGGATAAAGCCGGAATACCCTCGACACGGCGAACGCCAGCCAGTCGTGGTGGCGCCCATGTTTGAGCAGGCGTCCCCAAAACAGGAAACCGGTAATCATAAAGAACAGTGCGACGCTGGCCAGGCCAATCTGCGTATAAAAGTTGCTCGGCGGGACGTTTATCTCACCCGTGTGCAAATAGACCCACGTAATGGCGACGTGATGGATAAACACCCCGAACGCCAAATACCCGCGCAGTCCATCCACACTAGAAAAACGGTTTTCGCCGACATGCTCAAGGCTTCCCCGGATACGCGGGAAATAGCGGAGCAACAACGCTGAAGTGGTAATCGCCAGTGCGTAAGCAATCACGGCCCATAACGGGTTGTTGCTCCCCAGGCTCAACTGACGGTGCTCCCAGTCTGGCCCAGTTGTTCAATCTGGCGCCTCAAACGGCCAACGGCAATTTCCGGCGCAAGGCTGGCATAGCCATCGAGCAACGCTTGCAGCTGCTCTTCGAACAGCCAGCGGCGGTCTTCGGGGTAACGCTGCATGTGGCGCAGGTTGCGTTGGCGTAAAGCAAGCCTCAAGGGCGACGGGTACAGGTGCAGGTCGGCAATGTCGATCAGGCCAAACTCACCGTCGTCCATCAGTAAGACGTTGCCCAGATGCAGTGAACGGAAGTAAACGCCTTGTTCGTGCAGCAACGCCAGAAACTTGCCGAAGCGCTCCACCAGCGCCTGTCGCATCGCGCCGGAGCCCATTGACTGCATCACTTGTCGCAACGTTTGGCCAGGCAATGGCTGATACAGCACGCCGCTGCTGCCGTCGGCAAAGACATACAGGTCCAGAATGGCGGGTGCGGTAATGCCCAGTGCTTGCAGGCGCTCGCTATTGACGGCAAAGCGCTGTGAATAAGGATTGAAACTGCCGGAGGTATAGCAGCGGCGCTCGCGGAAGAGTTTCAGGAAATTGCCGTTTTCCAGTCGAAGGACTTTTGGCCCCAGGCCGTCTTCTTCAATTACCTTGGCATTGACTTCAAGAGCCTTGAAATCGGCTTTGTTCAGGCACTTGACCGGTCGATCGAGAACGGCCTTGAGCCGCTGGCCCACGCTTAATGCCGCGATCAGTGCCAAGGGAATCCATAGCAGGTACCAGTGTTCTTTTGGCCGCGGCAGGATGCCCCCGCCTTCAGTCAGCGCGGCGCCAATGCCGTACACCAGCCAGGCGGAAGCCAGAATGAACAGGGGATTTACGCGGTGGCGCCAGCTGTTGTACAGGCCCCACAGTTGCATGAACGCCCATGGGATAAGGCCAACAATGCCGACGTAGTAAAGAACGCCCAATGCAAAGTTGTGTGGTTCGCTGAGGAAATAGCCGGAGTTTTCGAGTTCCAGCGCCAGTGGAGCTTCATAACCATGGCCGAAGAAAGGCTTTTGCCCGATCAGTTCAAGCGCCATGCCCCACAATTCAAAGCGAAACGAACTGCCACGGCTGAAAATCATCTCGGAGAACAGCGCAAAAACCACGACAGCGCCAGCGATGAGCATGCCCATCAAGGCCAGCGAGCGGCGATTCCAGCAAATGAAACTGAGCCAGATCATGCTCAACACCACCGCGACCAGCGGTGTTCTGGAGCCTGTGGCCAGCAGCGCGGCAAACATGATGAGGCACGCGGGGGCCGCAGCCAGAACAATGGCTTGGCGCTTGCTGGTCATGCCGAGGGTCAGCCAGTAAATGCAAAAGAAACCAAACGCATGGGAACTGAGGAGCGGGTTGTCGAAGGCACCAGTGCCCACCATCCGCGCTTCCGGTGAATAGATGCCGGCAAACACATACAAGTTGTAAACGGTCATCACCAGCGCAACGACGGCGGCGCCGAAGAACACGGGTTGCAGGCTTTCGCTGCGGTATTTGACCAGCAGCGAGCACCCCAAAAACAGCATCAGGATATGCAGCGGAGGCTTCAGCAGGCCGAGCGGACTGTTATCGGTCGGGCTCCAGATCAGGGTGATCATTGCCCAGGCGATAAACGCGAGCATGCCCAGGATCAAGGGCTCTTGAAGCAAGGTTTTCATCTCGCGCGGTCGCAAGAGAAGGGCAATCAGTGTCGGAATACTGAACAAACCGTAATACAGTTTGTGGTGGATGCTGCGGTCGGGCACAAAATACAAATCAGATAGAAGCAAAAAAAGCCCGACCGGCAAAAGCCACAGGCAAATGAAATCGAACATCCGATGTTTTGAGTAGCTCAAGTAACTGAATTGCATGCTGAAAGGTTCATTCCAGGTTTTGGATGACCATATTAACGTAATGGCCATTTAATGTCGTTTTAGGCGTCCTGTGAGACCTTGTCCCAACCGGCTGGCAGTACACCAGAGAAGCTGTGATAAAGTCAGCAACCTTTTTTCACAACTGTCGCGTGATATGACCGAATCCAGCCCCAGCTCAAGCGAATCGAGCTTGAAGATCTATCTGCGCCTCCTCAGTTATGTCCGGCCTTATATCGGTCTGTTTCTGCTGAGCATCATCGGCTTCCTTATCTTTGCTTCTACCCAGCCGATGCTGGGCTACATCCTCAAGTACTTCGTGGATGGCCTGTCCAATCCGGATGCGGTGTTGTTCCCCTCGGTTCCCTACTTGCGAGACTTGCGCCTGCTGCAGGCGGTCCCGCTGCTGATCGTCCTGATCGCGGCGTGGCAAGGTTTTGGCTCGTTCCTGGGTAACTACTTCCTGGCCAAGGTTTCGTTGGGCCTGGTCCACGATCTGCGGGTCCAGTTGTTCAACAACCTGCTGGTGCTGCCTAACCGGTACTTCGACAAACACAACTCGGGGCACTTGATCTCGCGCATCACCTTCAACGTGACCATGGTCACCGGTGCGGCCACCGATGCGATCAAGGTCGTCATCCGTGAAGGCATGACCGTGGTGTTCCTGTTTGCGTCGTTGCTGTGGATGAACTGGCGCCTGACGCTGGTGATGATCGCCATCCTGCCGCTGATCGCGGTCATGGTCAGCACGGCCAGTAAAAAATTCCGCAAACAGAGCAAGAAGATTCAGGTGGCGATGGGCGACGTGACGCACGTGGCGTCCGAAACCATCCAGGGTTACCGCGTGGTGCGCAGCTTCGGCGGCGAGAAGTACGAGCAACAACGCTTCCTGAAGGCCAGCCAGAGCAACACCGACAAACAACTGCGCATGACCCGTACCGGGGCCATCTACACGCCGATGCTGCAATTGGTGATCTACGTGGCCATGGGCATCCTGATGTTTCTGGTGCTGTACATGCGCGGCGACGCCTCGGCGGGCGACATGATTGCCTACATCACTCTGGCGGGCCTGTTGCCCAAGCCGATTCGCCAACTGTCCGAAGTCAGCTCCACCATCCAGAAGGGTGTGGCGGGCGCTGAAAGCATCTTCGAGCAACTGGACGAAAAACCGGAAGTGGACACCGGTACGGTGGAGCGTGATCACGTCAGCGGTCGTCTCGACGTCCGTCACCTGAACTTCACCTACCCGGACACGGATCGTCAGGTGCTCAAGGACGTCACGTTCACGGCCGAGCCGGGCCAGATGGTGGCGTTGGTCGGGCGCTCGGGCAGCGGCAAGTCGACGCTGGCCAACCTGATTCCGCGTTTCTACCATCACAACTCGGGTGAAATCCTGCTCGACGGCATCGAAATCGAGCAGTACCGCTTGCTCAACCTGCGCCGTCATATCGCGCAGGTGACTCAGCACGTGACCCTGTTCAGTGACACGGTCGCCAATAACATTGCCTATGGCGACTTGGCCGGCGCACCGCGTGCCGATATCGAAAAAGCCGCGCGCGACGCTTATGCCATGGACTTCATCGAGCAACTGCCCCAAGGCCTCGACACACAGGTCGGTGAAAATGGCGTGCTGCTCTCCGGTGGTCAGCGCCAGCGTCTGGCAATCGCGCGGGCCTTGTTGAAAAACGCGCCGTTGCTGATTCTGGATGAAGCGACCTCGGCCCTGGACACTGAGTCCGAGCGCCATATTCAGGCGGCACTCGATCACGTCATGGAAGGGCGCACCACGTTGGTGATTGCGCACCGTCTTTCGACCATCGAAAAGGCTGACCTGATTCTGGTCATGGATCAGGGCCAGATCGTTGAGCGCGGCACCCATACCGAACTGCTGGCGCAAAACGGTTATTACGCGCGCCTGCATTCCATGGGACTGGATGCGCCCCTGACCTCGGGCGATATCGCCTGACCCTGCGCGGGAGACGGGCCTGCCCCTCTCCCGCGTTTGCCCGTGTGTAGGTCGATACGGGTAATGTAAGCCTCGTCTGATTCTCATTCCCCGCGATAAATACCGTGAACTGACCAGCGTTCACCCTGTGTTAATATCGCGCCCCTGTTCATTTTGTATGTGGGTTCTCCATGAAGTTGTCCATGCCGCGATTCGATCAAGCCCCTGTCTTGGTGGTAGGCGATGTCATGCTCGACCGTTATTGGCATGGCGGAACCTCACGGATTTCCCCTGAAGCGCCAGTACCGGTTGTCAAAGTCGAGCAAATCGAAGACCGCCCGGGCGGCGCTGCCAACGTTGCGCTCAACATCGCTGCATTGGGTGCACCTGCTTCACTGGTGGGCGTGACGGGCGATGATGAAGCCGCCGACAGTCTGGCCAATAGCCTGCAAGGTGCAGGCGTACGCGCTCTGTTTCAGCGTATTGCCCATCAGCCGACCATCGTCAAGCTGCGGGTCATGAGCCGTCACCAGCAATTGCTGCGCATCGACTTTGAAGAACCCTTCGCCACGGATGCACTGGCCTTGGGGGCTGAAGTCGACAACTTGCTCGAAGGCATCAAGGTGCTGGTGCTGTCGGATTACGGCAAAGGCGCGTTGAAAAACCATCAAGTGCTGATCCAGGCCGCTCGCGCCAAAGGCATTCCGGTGCTGGCTGACCCCAAGGGCAAAGACTTCTCGGTGTACCGTGGCGCCAGCCTGATCACGCCTAACCTCAGCGAGTTCGAAACCATTGTGGGCGGCTGCACCGATGAGGCCGATCTGGTCGCCAAGGGCGCCCGCCTGATGGCCGATCTCGACCTCGGTGCGCTGCTGGTAACCCGTGGCGAGCACGGCATGACCCTGCTGCGTCCGGGCTTCCCGGCCATGCACTTGCCAGCCCGGGCCCGTGAAGTGTTTGACGTGACCGGTGCAGGCGACACGGTCATTTCTACCTTGGCTGCCGCGATCGCCGCGGGTGAAGAACTGCCCCACGCCGTTGCGCTGGCCAATCTGGCTGCTGGCATTGTGGTGGGCAAACTCGGTACGGCAGCCATCAGCGCGCCGGAACTGCGTCGCGCCATCCAGCGCGAAGAAGGGTCCGAGCGGGGTGTGTTGAGCCTGGAGCAACTGCTGCTGGCTATTGACGATGCACGTGCCCACAACGAGAAAATCGTGTTCACCAATGGCTGCTTCGACATCCTGCACGCCGGTCATGTCACGTATCTGGAACAGGCCCGTGCCCAGGGCGATCGCTTGATCGTCGCGGTCAACGATGATGCCTCGGTGAGCCGTCTCAAAGGCTCGGGCCGTCCAATCAATAGCGTTGACCGCCGCATGGCGGTACTGGCCGGGCTGGGCGCGGTGGACTGGGTCATCAGCTTCCCTGAAGGCACTCCTGAAAACCTGCTGGCTCAGGTCAAGCCTGACGTGCTGGTCAAAGGTGGCGACTACGGCATCGATCAGGTAGTCGGCGCTGACATTGTGTCGGCCTACGGCGGCACGGTGAAAGTGCTGGGGCTGGTCGAGAACAGCTCGACCACCGCCATCGTCGAGAAAATCCGCGGCCAGTAAGGTGTGCGGGCCTGCCCCGATCTGACCCTTCCCTTATGGGAGAAGGGTCAGGTTGAGGTGTTTTTGCGTTTCACCACTTTTCTGAATATTTGCCTGGCCTTACCGGTCAAGCGTTTGAGCCTCGACTCTTTGTCCGGTTCGCTCAAGCCCTGCTGTTTGAGCCAGTCCTTCCAGCGAATCCGCTCTTCGCGCACCACCCAGCCTTCCTGAACCGCAAAACTTTCTGCCAGATGCAGGCCACGGGTACTTGCCGCGTGCAATTTGTCTTTGTTCAGGGTGTACAGCTCGGCACACGGCTGGCCATCGGTCAGCGGGATCAGGTACAAATCAGGCCGTTTGCGATCAAGGCGCGCCACCAGTTGATCACCTTCGAGCCGTTCGTCCACATGAAACAGGCTCAGGGATTTGGCTTCTTTGGGCACTTCCAGGCGCAAGTCATAGACCAGTTGCAGCGATGCCGTCGGTAAATGCACGTAGGCCCGCGGACGTTCCAGCAGGGGCTGGCTGCCACAGCGCACGGGACGCGCCGCGCCCGAGTTGGGCGTCAGGCGAAAGGGCAGGGCTTCGCGGTAATGCAGCGCGCTGATGTAGGGGGCTGGCAGCCAGGTCTCGTTGAAGCGTCCGCCGAGCCAGCCTTCGGGGGTTTCCAGCAGGCATTCTTCGGCCACTTCCTGAATGGCGGTGTGCAGCGGCAGATTCATCTCATGGGCCGGGACGTAGCCGGAGATCAGCTTGAGCACCACATCGCCACGATCCTGACGCCGCTGGCGCACCAATACCCAGTAATCGCGGCCCTGCCATTGCAGCGTCAGGCGTACGGACACGCCCAGATTCGCCAGCTCCAGCCCGAAGCGCCCGGTATCGGCCACGTCGACCTGTCGGCGCTTTTGCAGGGTTTGCGCAAAATTGAGCGGCATGCCGACGCTTTGGTAACTCAGGCCTTCGGCAGTGGCCTCGACAAACAGAGCCAGGGTTTTGAAGTCGCTGGGATTCTTGCGGATAAGTGAACGCGGCATGTCGGCTCCTTCTTGCGTCGGGGTCGGCCGCGTCGGCGGCATCAGGGTGTGCGCAACACCTGCGCTACCGTTGCCACGTTGTGGGCCAGGTGCAAAGGATTGATGGTGCCGACAATAGCACTGGCAACCCCATGATGGCCAAACACCAGTTCGAAGCTGGCCCGCACCGGGTCAACCCCCGGGCTTAAGCAGACGTGGCCGCTGGCCAGCGCTTTTTTGACCAGAATGGCCTTGCCATGCGCCGCCGCGTAATCGATGACCGGCTTTTCGGCCTGCTCATTCAGGTTGTACGTGACCATGGCGCAATCGCCGGTTTGCAGGGCTTTCAGCCCGCCTTCAACGGTTTTTCCTGACAGGCCGAAGCCCCGGATCTTACCTTCGCGCTTGAGTTCAGCGAGCGTTTCATAGACCTCGCCCTCATTAAGAATGGCCAGATCATTGCCATCGGAGTGCACCAGCACCAGATCGATGACGTCTGTTTCTAAACGCTGAAGGCTGCGCTCCACGGACTGTCGGGTGTGGGCGGCGCTGAAGTCATGGCTGGACTGGCCGTTGACGAATTCTTCACCGACCTTGCTGACGATCACCCATTCATGACGCTGCCCGCGCAACAGCGGCCCGAGGCGTTCCTCACTGCGGCCATAGGCCGGCGCGGTGTCGATCAGGTTGATCCCCAGATCGCGCGCGAGCTTGAGCAGCATGCGTGCTTCGTCATCATCCGGGATCTGAAAACCGCTGGGGTATTTCACCCCTTGGTCACGGCCCAGCTTGACGGTGCCCAGCCCCAGCGGGGACACCGACAGGCCGGTACTGCCCAGCGGGCGATGCAGGTCGTGCAAGGTAGGTTGGCTCATGGCAGCAGTTGCTCCCAGGGTGTCTGGCCCAGTGGCGGGCGTGGCAGCTCAGGCAGGGCAGGGACATGACCCGGTTTGATGCCGTCCTGCTCCAGGGCTTGCAGCACGCGGTCCGAGAAATCCGGTGCCAGCGCCAGTTTGGTGGGCCAGCCCACCAGCAAGCGGCCCTGATCGGACAGAAAGGCGTTGTCCGGGCGCACCAGACCCGATTGCGCGGGTTCAGCACGGTTGACCCGCAATGTGGCCCATTGCGCCTGGCTCAGGTCGACCCACGGCAGCAGGTTGCTCAGCTCTTTTTGCGCCACGGCGATTTGCTCGGCCGGTTCGCGGGCCACCCCGTCGGCCTCGGCAATATCGCCCCCCAGATACCACACCCACTCGCCATTGGCCGCCGGGTGGGTGGTCACGGTAATGCGCGGCTTGGGACCGCCGCCCAGGCAGTGCGCGTACAGCGGTTTGAGGCTAGGCCCCTTGACCAGCACCATGTGCAAAGGCCGTAACTGTTGCGCGGGAACACTGATGCCTGCACTGGCCAGTAGCTCGGCATTACCGGCCCCGGCGCTGAATACAATGCGTTGCGCGTGGATGTCACGCCCGTCGACCCGCAAGCCTACCCACTCATTGTTATCAAAGAGTGGCTCGATGGATTGGCCTGCGAGCAAACCATCCCCTGCGAGGTTGGCCAGTCGTTCAATCAGGCTCGGCACGTCGACCACCAGCTCGGCCAGGCGGTACACCTTGCCCTTGAAACGCGGGTCTTGGAGGGCAGGCGGCAATTGCTCGCCCTTGACCTGATCGACACGGCCCCGGACGGCCTTGCTGGCGAAGAAGCTGGTGAGGTTGCCCGCCAGTGTGCCCGGTGACCACAGGTAATGGGCCTGGGACAGGATACGAACGCCGCTTAAGTCCAGTTCGCCGTCACCGGCCAGCGCTTCGCGCCAGCGGCGCGGCATGTCGGCAATGGCTTCGGAGGCGCCGGTCAGTGCGCCGTGCAGCGCGTACTTGGCGCCACCATGGATGATGCCTTGAGACTTCACACTTTGGCCGCCACCCAGGCTCTCGCGCTCGACCACAATCGTCGAAAAGCCCTGTTTACGCAGGCGGGCATTGAGCCAGAGGCCGGCGACACCAGCGCCGACAATCAATACGTCGGTGGAAATTACAGATGGCATGGGCGACCTCAGCGTTCAAAGACAAGGCCGGGAGTATACATCCTGATCGCGCCCCTATCAGGCTAACCCTGCGACGCCGGGCTTCAACGCCACGGCGTGCAGCGGGTTAATGACCGGCGGTTTTGGAAAACAGCTGAATCACCACCACGCCCAGCACAATCAGCGCCATGCCCAGCATGGCCGGCACGTCGAGTTTCTGTCCGTAGATAAACAGTGCGGCAACGCTCACCATCACGATCCCCATGCCCGCCCACACAGCGTAGGCCACCCCGACCGGAATGGTGCGCACCACCAGCGTCAGCATCCAGAACGCCGTGGCGTAACCGGCAATCACCAGGACAAGGGGCAAGGGCGTGCTAAAACCTTTGATCGCTTTCATCGATACGGTGGCAATCACTTCGGCGCAAATGGCGATGGCCAAGTAGTAGTAAGCGTTCATGTTGGAGTCCTGAATGAGGGGCGCAGCAATTTAACAGCACGGCATTCTAGTGATTGTAAAAGTGTGTAGCGGTTTTTTATTGCATCTTGCGCGGGCCCTGTTCGGTGCCATCATCGTGGATGTCGTTTTCAAGTAAACTCCGCGCCCATGAATAGAACCCTGTACACCTTGCTGTTTCATCTGGGGCTGCCGCTGGTAGCGATTCGCTTGTGGCTGCGGGCACGCAAGGCGCCCGCTTACGCCAAACGCATCGGTGAACGCTTCGCCCTGAACCTGCCCGTGATGCAGCCGGGCGGGATCTGGGTGCATGCCGTGTCAGTGGGCGAAAGTATTGCTGCCGCGCCCATGATTCGGGCGCTGCTCACACGTTATCCACAGATGCCGATCACTGTGACCTGCATGACGCCCACGGGTTCACAGCGGATCGAGGCCCTGTTTGCCGATGAACCGCGTATTCAGCATTGTTATTTGCCTTACGACTTGCCGTGGGCAGCGGCGCGCTTTTTGGCGCGGGTGCAGCCCAAACTGGCCGTCATCATGGAAACCGAGCTGTGGCCCAACCACATCCACCAGTGCGCCAAGCGCGGGATCCCCGTGGCGCTGGCCAATGCCCGGCTCTCGGCCCGTTCGGCCAAAGGCTATGCGCGTTTCGCCAAACTCACCCGGCCCATGCTCGAAGAAATGAGCTTGATCGCGGTGCAGACCGAAGCCGAAGCCGAGCGCTTCCGTCAGTTGGGCGCGCGTCCCGAGTGTGTGCAAGTGACCGGTTCGATCAAATTCGACCTGACCATCGACCCGCAACTGCTCACCGCGGCGCGGGCGTTGCGTGAGCAATGGCAAGCGCAAGAGCGCCCGGTGTGGATTGCGGCCAGCACCCATGAAGGCGAGGACGAAATCATACTGGCGGCCCATCGACAATTGCTCAGCCACTATCCCGATGCGTTGCTGATACTTGTCCCGCGTCACCCCGAGCGCTTCAACAGCGTGTTCGAGCTGTGCCAGCGTGAAGGTTTCGATACGGTGCGCCGCTCTACGGCCGCCCCGGTCGGCCCGCACACGCACGTGCTGCTCGGGGACACCATGGGCGAGTTACTGTTTTTGTACGCGCTGGCTGACAGCGCGTTCGTTGGCGGCAGTCTGGTGCCCAACGGCGGGCACAACCTGCTGGAACCCGCCGCGCTGGCCAAGCCGGTGCTCAGTGGTCCGCATCTGTTCAACTTTCTGGAAATCGCTGCGCTGCTGCGCAACGCCGGTGCGCTTGAAGAAGTGGAGGATGCCCAGGGGTTGGCCGTTGCCGTTCAGCGTTTGTTCGAGCTGCCTCAAGATGCGCAGCATATGGCACAAGCTGGCCTGAACGTGATGCTGGCCAATCAAGGCGCTTTGCAGCGCTTGCTGGATGGATTGGCGCGCTTGCTGGCGCGCTAAGCCACCCAGGTCTCGCGTGATGAACCGCCCTTAGTTGGCCAGGGGCAAGAACCAGCGCTCAGCCATGGCCTTACCGATCTGGCCACGGTGAATGTTGACGATGGCTTGCCCGGTTTGAGCCGTATTGAGCTGCGAGTAGTAGCTTTGTTTGCGCTGCTCGCCGGTTTTCAAATGGGCGACGGTGTAGCGCTCCTTTGGGGTGTCGAGTTGCTCATAGTGAAAATGGGCATACCACAGGGGCGTCTTGCCCGGCTCGCTGATGGCATATTCCTGAATGAAGTCCTGACGCTCGCCGGTTAACTGGATACGGCGCCCCAGCCCTGCAATCTGGACGAGTCCTTCGTCGAGCAGGTAGTGCAGGTTGCCGTGGGTGGGCGGCAGTTCAAGGCAAAGTTGAAGGCGCAGCGCCTTGCCTTGCGCTTGAAGCCGCTGGGCGGCGCTGTGCATGTCATTGATCAGGGTCTGGTCGGCGGGCAAACGCGCGGGTTCAGGTTGCCCCAGCCAGGCGGCGTGCAACTCGTCGGCCAACGTGTCGAATTTTGACGCTTCATGGGTGAGGATTTCTTCTATTTCCTGCGGGTGCCGTGCCTGGTTCTTGTATTGCAGGGCTTTGCGCTGAATCGTCTCAAACATGCCGTACAGTTTGCGCGCCAGCCCCTTGATGACATCCAGTGGGCGTTTGGCAATCGGCGCTACCGGGCGTGGCGAGGTGATCTGCACCCACTCGTCCCCGTGTTGCGAATAGGTCGACAGTACTTTGTTGTCGTATGCGTCCCGTATTTCAACCACCTCAATCGGCCATTCCCCGCCCGCTGGCCGAACGCTGCCAATCAGACTCCCTTTGCCACGGGCCTTGATGACTTTTCGCAACGGCCGGCCGGTCGCGGATGGCACGCGTTTGCGGGGCTTTTTGCGGGGTTTTGCCGGGGGTTTGATTTCAGCGGCCAGTTGCGTCGTGGCGTCTTGATAAAGCTGGGTCAACAATTGGCGCAGCTTGTTGAAATAGTTCATCTCCAGTTCTTCGGCGTTGATGAGTTCGATGCCTTGCACGGCATCCAGCGCCTGGCCGTAGTGCTCGACCAGACTGTCCAGCACCTCCAGGCGTCTACCGGATTCCAGCTCCAGGGAGTTGAGCTGGTTGTGGGTGTGGATATATTCCCTGAGGGGGTCGATGGCATTGTCGAGGCTGTCTTGTACTCGAAAGCTGGCCGTTGTTTTCGAACTGGCCAGCTTCAGGCAACTGAGTAAAAAGCTCTTTAGCGTCAGGCTGGTGTGTTCGTCAGGGGACAGGCTGGAAGTCAATTGATTGGCCGCTTCGGTCCCCGCATCGCTCAAGTTGGTCAGTTGGTCGAGGAAGTTGTTTCTGAGTTCCACATACTCGACTGCGCGCTCATTGAGGTCTATTTGCAGTTTGATGAATTGCAGAAAACCTTGTGGGTCAGCGTCACCGGCCGCTTCCAGTTCGGGACCGGGCGTCGTGAACTGAGGCCACTGTCGGGTGAGGATGCGTTGCTCGGTCGCCAGATAGGACAAGGCGACGGAGCGATTGTCGAACACTTTTTGCAGCAGGGAGATCACCACCTTTTCGCTGAACGGGATCTGCAACTGGATGCGCTCACTCATACTGTTCAACAGTTCCTGGTAGGCCATCAGTTGACGCGACAGCGCAGCTTCCAGTCGCGTGCGCAACAGGGCGAGCTGTTCAGGGGTGAAGCGTGGGTCGGTGCTTGCCTGGACATAGATCGAACGGGTTTTCTCCACAATGTCGAAAAGCGACCGTTCCTGATCGAAAAAGCCCTCCAGCGTGGCCTTTAGTTCGTTGATGCGCGCCTGTTTCTGTTGTTGATACGCGGCAATCCGTTTAGGCGGCATGCCGCCGTGCAGGCGTAAGCCCAAATCCAGCGACCAGTTGCCATCAGTGTCTGAGCGAACATTCGGCCCGCACTGGTTGTTGTCGGTGGGTAACACGATGGTGGCGCTTGCCTCCTCATTCAATTGGACTTCATAGAGTTGCGCGTCAATCAGCACGTGCCATTTCTGGTATATTCGGTACAGGCCTTTGCCTGTACCACTGGCGTGTGCCGGTGGCAGGGGCACCGGGCGGGCAACCTGAAACCTCGCGAGCCGAGTGCGCTGGCTGGCGTCAAGCCGATACGGGCCGAAGAAACTGAAGTCCAGAACGGTGCTTTGGGTATTGGGGAACTCACCGGGCAGCGCCACGGCCCCTTCAAAAATTTTGGGGAGCGGAGGAGCGGGCCATTCTTCTGCATTGCGACGTGGGGCGATGGGCCTCAGGGCCATTTTTCTCATCGTCGTCAGCTGTGCCGGTCGGTCGGGTGTGATCCTCGGCGCCAGGTGCAAAAGCACCATGCCGAGGTTAATCAGCACGTCCACCATGGCCAATTCCCGTTCTTCGGCGTCATTGCTGGCCAATGCCGGTATGTCTTGAGCGGCTGAGCGGGCCAGGCTCAACAGCCAGCCCGTCAGCATCAGGGGGCGTGGCAAGCCGGGTAGCAGCAAAAGGCTGTCAAAAATCAGGCCGCCACCTTGCAGCAATACCGCCCAGCGGCTTTCACGGTTAGACACCGACTCTGCGTCGGCCTGGTCTACCAGCGCTCGGGCATTGCTGCCGTACAGCGACAACATCAGCTGACCGTTATGCAGGTATTGCAACAACTCACTGCTGGCGCCATCGGTTGCCAGTTGGGCAGGGGCGGGTACTTCACGCGGGGCAAACTCATCCCCCGTGCCGAACCGAACGTAATGCGGCTCAAGGAAACCGCCGTTGTCATAGATCGGGCGGGCACTGTCACTCAACCAGGTCAGTACGCTGGTCTGCAGAGCCCCCGGTTTGACGATGGCGTCGAGCAGCGCGTCCCGGGTGGCGAATTCAAGCAACGATTGCGCATAAAGCGGCCGATAGAGCAGGTGGGGTCCGACGTCGATATTGGCGGGTTCAATGATGAACATGTTGCTCACCACGTCCGCCGTCGCCTCGGGTTTGCGCACCAGGGCCAAATACCGAATGACCACCGTTTGCCCGTCGGTCTCGCGGTCGGCAGCCAGGGTTTTTACCAGCGCTGCCACATAGCGGGCGCCCAACGGTGTTACGCCGTTTTCGTGTTTGAGACTTAACTCCAGCGCGAGCAACGGCAGTTGTACCCGCAGGTGCTCGGCAAACAGGCGCTCGCGTGCTTGCGCATCCGGCGTATTGCTCAACAACAGGTTTTCCAGTCGCTTGGGGTAGTCGCCGCCGATGTTGGCTTGCTCGATCAGCCCTTGACTGCGGGTGATGTAATCAGGTGTCAACCACGTGGGCAAACTGAGCCCTAGGCGATGACGCACGGTCAAGCGGCCGGTGGGGCGACCCTGCAAATTTTTCAGCGCCAGCTCGGTCAGGGTCATAGTGACGGGCTCTTCAATGCCAATCGTGCCCGGTAAACCCGTCACCGTATGAAACGTCAGCTCAATGTCGTCAGGGGCGAGCTGGGCTTCGGGTGTTTGCGGCTGAACCTCGGGCTCTAACCGGCTGCGCTCACCCATCATTAGCTGTTGCAGAACATCAACGGTGTAGCTGCGTATATCGGCAATGCCACTCAAAAACGTTTTGCCTTGATGGTTTTTTTTCGTGCTGGCCAGTGCCAGGCTGAATTGGCGGTAGAGCGCTTGATCCGCAAGAGCGGCTTTTTTCAGCCAGTCAGGCAGTTTCTGTTCAAGTGCGGCCAGCGTGTTTGGGGCCAGGCGTGGGGTGCTGATAAATATGCTCGAAGGGTCGGCAATATCTTGGTAGACCGCCTGCAGTTGGGTCCAGCCGAGGCTGGAAGGCAGTTTGAGCATGCTCAGGTTGGTCAACTGCTGATTCAAAATGGCCGCGCTCTGGGCATCAAAAATGTTGCCGTCGAGTTCGAAGCGTTTGATGTGGACTTCTTCGGTGGTCACCGATTGGCCAATACTCCTGCTCCAGGCTCTGGCAAATGAATTGAGGGTTTTGAAGGGTCTGACGGTTGCGCTCGGGGACCAGGAAAGCACCTGGCCAGGCAATTCGATCACCAGTCGCGTGCTCAGTATCGATCGGCTGGTTGAATTGACCAGCGTGGCTTTGGCCAGGTAGGCGCGGGTAGCCCCTTCGCCGTATTGGCCGATCCGGTCCGCACGTTCGGGGCAGTCCAGAATTTGTTTAATGGCTGCGCGGTGTGTGTCGTTCAGGTCGGTTTGTTGCACCACGCTGATGCTCAGGGTGTCCTTGAGCAGATGGCTGAGCCATCGCAAGCGACTGGTTCCGGTATTGGCCTGTGCTGACCAAAAATCAGTCAACGCGCTTTGTAAGCCGATCGGTACACGCCAGGTCAGCTCTTCGATCACCTCCTTGACGACCGCCATGTCCAGCTTGCCCTCAGCGGGCGCGAGCCAGGTCGGTGGGTCATCGCACAGGTAATAGGGCTGGTTATTGCGCGGGGTGAAGTCCAGCTCGGTGCCACTGCCCAGATACGCCAGCACGGTAGGCATGAACGGTTGCAAATCCCAGCCGATGGTCAAGCGCGGGACGGCCAGTTGGGTGCGTTGCAGGTCGATGATGAGTGTCGGGTATTTTTCGCCAAGGGCGCCGCTGAGCATGCTGCGCACCAGCGCCTCAAGGTCGGGCGGGTTGTCGAACTGTGCCTTGACGGCACTGGCGACGGGAATAAGGGGTGCTGTTGCCGGGACAAGGGCAGGGTATGTAGACATGAGCGTACCTGTGTTGAGTTCCAGAGGTCACACGACCGATGCCGTATTAATGGCCGGAACGCTCACGCACAGGTGGTAGCCGGATATGCCCGGGCAGGGATGATCGCAGCCGGGTGGCCGCGATCACCGAGGGAAGGTTCAGTTGCCGGGCGAGCGCATGTTGGCTTCGGCGGCTTGCGCCAGATCGGGCGGCAGGAAGTCTTTGTCGGGGTTGTAGTCGGCTTTCAGGTAACGCGACAGCGCGTCCAGATCGCCGGGGTTTAGCGTGCCGGCGACTTGCTTGAGGCGCAGGTTGTCGAGGATGTAGTCGTAACGGGTGTTGTTGTAATCGCGCACCGAGTTGTACAGCTGGCGCTGGGCGTCCAGCACGTCGACGATGTTGCGCGTGCCCACCTGATAACCGATTTCCGTGGCTTCCAGCGCGCTCTGGTTGGAAATGATCGACTGCTTGCGCGCCTGAACCTGTTCGACGTCAGTGTTGACCGCACGGTGCAGGTTGCGGGTGTTTTCGACCACCTGACGGCGCAAGCCTTCACGTTGCTGTTCGGTCTGATCGAGGCGCGAGTATGACTCGCGGACCTGCGAACTGGTCAGGCCGCCGCTGTAGATCGGGATATTCAACTGTATGCCGATGCTGCGCTGCGACACGTCACCGCTGTAGCGCTGCTGCAAGGCATTGGGGTTGCTCAGGCCAAAACCGTCGTTGTCGCCGGTCTTGTACTGCGCCACCGCATCGAGGGTCGGCGCGTGACCGGCCTTGCGTTGCTTGAGGGTTTCCTGCGCAGCGTCCACGGCAAAGTTACTGGCCAGCAGATTGAGGTTTTGCTGCGCGGCGGTTTCCACCCAGATTTTGGCGTTGTTCGGTGACGGCGGCAGGATCGGCAGCGTATGGCGCATGCCTTCGATCGAGTTGTACTGACGGTTGGTCAGGGTGATCAGCGCCTCGAACGCGTCATCGACCTGGCGCTGTGCCACGATCCGGTTGGCGCGCGAGGTGTCGTAACTGGCCTGGGATTGCAGCACGTCGGTTTTGTCTGACAGACCCACGTCAAAGCGTTCGCGAGACTGATCCAGCTGGCGCTTGAACGCCGCCTCTTCGGCCTTGGTCGCGGCCAGTGTGTCCTGGGCACGCAACACCGAGAAGTAAGACTCGGCGGTTTGCAGGATCAGGTTTTGTTCCGTGGCCGACAGTTGCAGCGCGGCCTGCTCGTTGACCGATTCGGCGGCTTTTAACTGGAACCAGCGGTCAATGCGAAAGATCGGCTGCGCCAGCGTCGCCTGATACACCACCGCACTGCGTGTAGTGGTCAACGAAGGCTGGTCAATGGAGGTGCGCACGCTGCTCGACTCGGCACCGCCCGACAGGTTGGGCAGCAAGCCGGCGCGGGCCTGCGGCACCACTTCTTTGCGTGCCGCGTAGTCGGCACGGGCGGCCGCCAGGTCGGCGTTGTTATCCACCGCCTCGTGATACACGCTGACCAGGCCTGTCTGGCTGGCCAAGGGGGCCTGGGTTTCCATGGCCATTACGTTGGTCGCACAAGACACGGCGATAGCCAGTGAGAGTTTGCGCAGCATGAGCGATCCCTAGTTCAATAATGCGGAGAAAATAAACTCCCGAGGCCTCGTGTGGCACTCGTGGTGTCAAGACGTAGCGAGTGTAGTAGCGGTGACACCTTGCAACAATGCCGTTGTTGCGACTTTTATCAGGCTGATTATTCCGGGGTTGGCGTTCTGCCTCAGTCTTGTCTAGACTGGCCGGGTTCTTGTCGGGGTGCCTTGCTATGAGGCTGAGATCGAATAATTTCGGATCCCGTTGAACCTGATCAGGTTAACGCCTGCGTAGGGAACAAGATTTCTCGTCACCCGGCGAGTCCTCTTGAGTACCGTCCGGGATCGATTGTTCAAAAAATGATCAATCTTTCGAGGCCGTCACTCAGCACCCAGTCCTTGGGTCAGTCCGTACATTTTTCAGGTTCTCCCTCCGACAATCCGCCTGGATGCAGTCTGGAGAGCCGTGATGAGTACGACAAAACTAAAAAACGCAATCAACCTCAGTGATTCGGCCAAAGTCGATGAACAGTCGGTCAAGCCATTTACCCGCTCGCAAAAAGTCTACGTACAGGGCTCACGCCCGGACATTCTGGTGCCGATGCGCGAAGTCAGCCTGGACGTGACGCCCACTGATTTTGGCGGCGAAATCAACGCCCCGGTATTGATCTACGACACCTCAGGCCCCTACACCGACCCGTCGGTGCAGATTGACGTGCGCAAAGGCCTGGGCGATGTGCGCTCGGCCTGGATCGACGACCGAAACGACACCGAACGCCTGCCGGGGCTGAGTTCGAACTTCGGCCAAATGCGCCTTGAAGACGCCGAACTGACCCAACTGCGTTTCGCCCACGTCAAGAACCCGCGTCGGGCAAAGGCCGGTGCCAACGTCAGCCAAATGCACTATGCGCGTCAAGGCATCATCACCGCCGAGATGGAATACGTCGCCATCCGCGAAAACATGAAACTGCAAGAAGCGCGGGCGGCGGGTCTGCTGGACCAGCAACACGCCGGACACAGCTTCGGCGCCAACATCCCGAAAGAAATCACCCCTGAGTTCGTGCGCGAAGAAATCGCCCGCGGCCGCGCCATTATCCCGGCCAACATCAACCACGTTGAGCTGGAGCCCATGATTATCGGGCGCAACTTCCTGGTGAAGATCAACGGCAACATCGGCAACAGCGCGCTGGGTTCTTCGATCGAAGAAGAGGTGGCGAAACTGACCTGGGGCATCCGCTGGGGGTCGGACACCGTCATGGACTTGTCCACCGGCAAGCACATCCACGAAACCCGCGAGTGGATCATCCGCAACTCGCCGGTGCCGATTGGCACCGTGCCGATTTACCAGGCGCTGGAAAAGGTTAACGGCGTGGCCGAAGACCTGACGTGGGAGTTGTTCCGCGACACCTTGATCGAACAGGCCGAGCAGGGCGTGGACTACTTCACCATCCATGCGGGTGTACTGTTGCGTTACGTGCCGCTGACGGCCAAGCGCGTGACCGGCATCGTGTCCCGGGGTGGCTCGATCATGGCCAAGTGGTGCCTGGCGCACCACCAAGAAAACTTCCTCTACACCCATTTCGACGACATCTGCGAAATCATGAAGGCCTACGACGTCAGCTTCTCGCTGGGCGACGGCCTGCGTCCGGGCTCGATTGCCGACGCCAACGATGCGGCACAGTTCGGAGAGCTGGAAACCCTGGGCGAACTGACCAAGATTGCGTGGAAGCACGACGTGCAGTGCATGATCGAAGGCCCGGGCCATGTGCCGATGCAGTTGATCAAAGAGAACATGGACAAGCAGCTTGAGTGCTGCGACGAAGCGCCGTTCTACACCCTGGGCCCGCTGACCACGGACATTGCGCCGGGCTACGACCACATCACCTCGGGCATCGGCGCCGCCATGATCGGCTGGTTCGGGTGCGCCATGCTCTGCTACGTCACGCCCAAGGAACACTTGGGGTTGCCGAACAAGGATGACGTGAAGACCGGGATCATCACTTACAAAATCGCGGCCCATGCTGCCGACTTGGCCAAAGGCCATCCGGGGGCGCAAATCCGAGACAACGCGTTGAGCAAGGCGCGTTTCGAGTTCCGCTGGGAAGACCAGTTCAACCTCGGCCTGGACCCGGACACCGCCCGCTCGTACCACGACGAAACCCTGCCCAAGGACTCGGCCAAGGTCGCGCATTTCTGTTCCATGTGCGGGCCGAAATTCTGCTCGATGAAAATCACGCAGGAAGTGCGCATCTATGCCGCCAACCAGCGCATCGACGCGGTTGACGTTGATGTGGCCCAAGGCCTGGCCGAGCAGGCCGCGCGCTTCAAGCAGGAAGGCAGTCAGCTGTACAAAAAAGTGTGACGTCAGGCCAGCCCCTGTCGAGGCGTGTCACTGCGCCTCGACGGCGGTGACCTGATCAGGCAACGGCCACAGACCCTGACAGGGTTGTCCTCCTCTTTTCGAGACACATTCTTTGAACGTACCCGGCCTGTATTCCCCGGATTCTGCGGTCCCGGCGGACCAGCGTGTCTTCGGTGCACGCGACCTGTTTTCCCTGTGGTTTTCCCTCGGCATTGGCTTGATGGTGTTACAGACCGGCGCGTTACTGGCGCCGGGCCTGGGCCTGTCGGGTGCGTTGCTGGCAATCTTTCTCGGCACGCTGGTGGGTGTCGCCTTACTGGCGTCGGTCGGGGTGATTGGCTGCGACACCGGCCTGTCGTCCATGGCCGCGCTCAAGCTCAGCCTCGGCAGTCGCGGTGCGCTGCTCCCGGCGCTGCTCAACGTGCTGCAACTGATTGGCTGGGGCGCGTTTGAAATCATCGTGATGCGCGACGCCGCCAGCCTGCTCGGCGCCCGGGCGTTCAGCGACGCCAGCGTGTTCAGCAACCCGCTGCTGTGGACGTTGTTTTTCGGGGCGTTGGCGACCTTGCTGGCTGTCAGCGGGCCGCTGACGTTTGTGCGCAAAGTCCTGCGCAAATGGGGGATTTGGTTGCTGTTGGCGGCTTGTCTCTGGCTGACGTGGAACCTGTTCTCCAAAGCTGACCTGGGCGCGTTATGGGCGCAAAAGGGCGACGGTTCACTGCCGCTGGCGGTCGGTTTTGACATCGCGATTGCGATGCCATTGTCATGGTTGCCCTTGATCGCGGACTACTCACGCTTTGGCAAACGCGCGAAAAAGGTCTTTGGCGGCACGGCTGCGGGCTTCTTTTTGGGTAACGTCTGGCTGATGAGTCTTGGCGTGGCGTACACCCTGGCGTTTGCCCCCAGTGGCGAGGTGAATGCGTTGTTGTTGGCGCTGGCCGGGGCAGGGTTGGGGATTCCGTTGTTGCTGATTTTGCTCGACGAGTCGGAAAACGCGTTCGCGGACATTCACTCGGCGGCAGTGTCGGGCGGGGTGTTGTGGCGATTGAAGGTTGAACATCTGGCGTTGGTCATCGGGGTGATCTGCACCCTCATCGCCTGCTTTGCGCCGCTGGCGCAGTACCAGAACTTCTTGTTGCTGATTGGCTCGGTGTTTGCGCCGTTGTTTGGCGTGGTGCTGGTGGATCACTTCCTTGTGCGCAAACGCAGCGCGCAGGTGACCACGGCGTTGTTCTGCTGGCCGGCATTGCTGGCGTGGGCGGGTGGGGTGAGTACCTACCACCTGTTGGCCAATGTGTATCCGGATGTGGGTGCGACCTTGCCAGCGTTGGTGCTGGCGGGGGTATTGCACTGGGCTTTTGGGCGTCGCCGCTAAAAGCCCCTCACCCCAACCCTCTGCCTGTGGGAGAGGGTTGGGGTGGGCTGGGGAGACTCACCGTTGTGCAGGGAACCACTGCGGCTTGAGAATCCCGTTGAGGCGCGAGTAAGGGATTTTCAGTTCGACATGGCCTTCGGAGTACGGCGCAATGCTGTACACATCGTACTTGAGGACCACATTGTCCTTGAGCAAGGCCACGTGCGGGGTTTGTTGGAACGGCCAGTTTTTGACGAACTCGGGATCGTTACCGAAGCGGGTGCTGATCAACCAGTTGTTGTGCGCGACTTTACCTGCAGCCCAGAAGGCTTTCTCCTGACCTGGAATCAACATGTCCTGCAAGGTCACTTCCCGCTGATCCTGACGCGAATAGTTGATAAAGCCACGGCCTGGCATGCCGTGCGCGCCACCGGTGTCCAGATAGCTCGACAGCTCAATAATCACCAGGTCGTCATGCTGCTCACGTACCTTGGCCTGCAAATAGCTGCTGTTGCGACTGGCGGCGGTGCGCAAAAACTGTTCGCGGTAGGCATTGAGAGAGGGCGCCAGTTTGTCTTCAGGCGAGAAGACGGTCATTTTCAGCAGGCGGCTTTCGATCAGCGCGTCCAGTTTGGGGTCGCCCTGCGGGTGTACGGTGTCGATGTTCACCAGCGGGCAATCCTGGCCCTTGCACCCGGTCTTGAGCTGTTCCGAGGCATCAGGGGTGAAGGCCAGCGGTTTTGGCGCGGACGCTTGAAATACGCTCTGGCATGCGCCCAGGGTCAGGGCGATGCAGGTCAGGGAGGCAAACTTTAAAAGCGACATGGTCGTCCTTCATCAACAAAAGAAAAGCAAAATTATGGAGGTTCGACTGCCTGCGAGGGCATCCGTTCGCCACTAAGCTTAAAGGTGCCAATTAGAGTTGGTTTGCAGGTGATCCGTCTATCCCCGTGTCAGAAAAGTGGCTGCATCGCGGCGTTCATGCGCGTTAGGATGCGCGATGCCGCGGGCCACCCCGGCAGGAATTAGCCAGCAAGAGGTTTGAAATGACGGATACCACGAAGGCGACTACGCCCCGCACAGTCGAGATCGTCAAGCGCGAACAGTGTTTTAAAGGTTTCTACCAACTGGACCGCGTGCACTTGCGCCACGAACTGTTTGCCGGTGGCATGAGCCGTGAGATCAGTCGCGAAGTGTTTGTGCGCCATGATGCGGTTTGCGTGTTGCCCTACGACCCGCAGCGTGACGAGGTGGTGCTGATCGAGCAGTTCCGCGTCGGCGCCATGGGCAAGACCGACACGCCGTGGCTGATCGAGCTGGTGGCCGGTTTGATCGACAAGGAAGGCGAGGTCAATCCTGAAGACGTGGCCCACCGCGAAGGCGAAGAGGAGGCCGGTGTGACCTTCACCTCGCTGTGGCCGATCACCCGCTACTTCCCGTCGCCGGGCGGCAGCACCGAATTTGTGCACCTGTACGTGGGCCGGTGCAGCACCGAAGGCATTGGTGGCTTGCATGGCCTTGAGGAAGAGGCGGAAGATATTCGAGTGACAGTTTGGGCGTACGAAGATGCGCTTCAGGCAGTACGCGATGGTCGAATTTCCAATGCAGCGAGCATCATTGCCCTGCAATGGCTGGCGCTCAATCGCGCCGAGGTGAGGGGGTTATGGTCGTAAACGGGGTGCGCGACCGTTATCGGGTCGACTTGATTGGCTTGCAGGCTGCCTGCGAGGCCAATTACGCGCGCCTGATGCGTTTGTTGCCCGACATGCGCGAGCAGCCTGATGCGCGGCGCATTGCCGTGACCCAGGGCGATCAGATGCTGGGCGTACTGACCCTTGAAGTGATGCTCGACTGCCCGTACACCAGCACCCTGCGCGTGCGTCAGGAACATAGCTTGCCGTGGTTGCCGGTGCCCGAGTTGCAGGTTCAGGTGTACCACGATGCGCGCATGGCTGAAGTGATTGGCGCCGAACATGCACGACGCTTTCGCAGCATCTACCCTTATCCCAATGACGCCATGCACCAGCCTGACGAAAAAGCTCAGCTCAATGTGTTTCTGGGTGAGTGGTTGAGCCACTGCCTGACGTGCGGTCACGAATACGCACAAGTCAGGTAACACCGCTTCAAGTCGCTGTCGAATCGCGAGGCTGCGATCGACAGCGCAGGCGCTCAGGCTAATGGCATAATCGCGCCCTTCATCGACGCCCTCCGGGAGAGCCGCCTTGCCGAGTGTTTCCACCCTGACCACTGAAGACCCGGTGCTGCTGGTGCAGCTCTCTGACAGCCACTTGTTTGCTGACGCAAACGGCTCCCTGCTGGGGCTTAACACCGCGCGCAGCCTGCAACAGGTGATCGACCTGGTCAGTGCCGAGCAGCCGTCTGTCGACGTGTTGTTGGCCACTGGCGATCTGGCCCAGGACGGCAGCGTCGCGGCCTACCAGTATTTTCGACAGGCCACCGCCGCGTTGGCGCCCGTGGCGCGCTGGATTCCGGGCAACCATGACGATGTTCAGCAGATGCGCGAGGCGGCCATTCAAAGCCGGTTGATGGAGCCGCGTGTCGATGTTGGCAACTGGCGCATCACGTTGTTGCATTCCAACGTGCTGAATAAAAGCCATGGTTATCTGGAGGACGACCAACTCCAGCGACTGGCGCAATCACTGAGCGAAGCGCCGGAACGTCATCACTTGGTTTGCCTGCATCATCATCCGGTTCCGGTTGGTTGCCAGTGGATTGAGCCCATCGGCCTGCTCAATGCCGACGCGTTCTGGGCGGTGGTGGACCGCTTCCCCCAGGTCAAAGCGGTGTTGTGGGGGCATGTGCATCAGCCTTTCGATCAGCAGCGTAAGGCGGTCAGGTTGCTGGCCACGCCTTCAACCTGTTTCCAGTTCGCGCCCCACAGCGAGGATTTCAAGGTCAGCACCGAGGCGCCCGGCTACCGCTGGCTGCAGCTGAACCCTGATGGCACTTTGGATACCGGGACCTCGCGGGTGGCGCACTTTGACTTCGAACCCGACTACTCCCACGACAAATATTGACCACTGGACAAACTTACAGATGATGGGTCGAGTCATTCACCCCGAGTCAGGCTAAACTGCGCGTCTTTCTCAAGGCTGTGTCTGGCTGAATTTGTACTCGGGAGTAATGGCATGTCGGGTTCCATCTTGTATATCCACGGTTTCAACAGCGCGCCCGAGTCCAAAAAGGCTTCGCAGTTGACGTCGGTGATGCAGCAAATGGGTCTTGGTGAGCAACTGCGTGTGCCAGCCCTGCACCATCACCCGCGACAGGCGATCGCACAGCTTGAGGCCGCCATTGGCGAGCTGGGCAGCCCGCTGCTGGTGGGCAGCTCCCTCGGCGGCTACTATGCGACCTGGCTTGCCGAGCGCCACGGCCTCAAAGCCTTGCTGGTCAACCCGGCCGTCAGCCCGCACCGCATGTTTGACGGTTATCTGGGCACCCAGACCAACCTGTACAGCGGCGAGACCTGGGAGCTGACCCACGATCACGTGAACGCCCTGGCCGAGCTTGAAGTCCCGGCGCCCCGCGATCCGCAGCGCATTCAAGTGTGGCTGCAGACCGCCGATGAAACCCTCGACTACCGCTACGCTGAAACGTACTACGCAGCGTGTGCCTTGCGCATTCAGGCCGGGGGCGATCACAGTTATCAAGGTTTTGCCCGGCAACTGCCCGCGCTGCTGAGCTTTGCCGGAGTAGCAGCAGAACAGTACCAGGCCATCGACTTCGCGGCCCTGTGAGGCACCGGCGAATGGCCTTTATTTTCTTTATTTACGACTGACGACGAGACCCTATGGCCACTCCCAGCGCTAGCTCTTATAACGCCGACGCCATCGAAGTCCTCTCGGGCCTCGACCCGGTGCGCAAACGCCCCGGCATGTACACCGACACCAGTCGGCCCAACCACCTGGCTCAGGAAGTCATCGACAACAGTGTCGACGAAGCCCTGGCCGGTCACGCCAAATCGGTCAATGTCATCCTGCACGCCGACCACTCGCTGGAAGTCAGCGACGACGGGCGCGGCATGCCGGTGGACATTCACCCCGAAGAGGGCGTGTCGGGCGTCGAGCTGATCCTCACCAAGCTCCACGCGGGCGGTAAGTTTTCGAACAAGAACTACCAGTTCTCCGGCGGCCTGCACGGCGTGGGGATCTCGGTGGTTAACGCCTTGTCGACCCAGGTCCGGGTCAAGGTCAAGCGTGATGGCAACGAGTACCAGATGACCTTCGCCGATGGCTACAAAGCCACCGACCTGGAAATCATCGGCACCGTCGGCAAGCGCAATACCGGCACCAGCGTCTACTTTGCGCCGGACCCGAAGTATTTCGACTCCCCCAAATTCTCGGTCAGCCGCCTCAAGCACGTCCTCAAGGCCAAGGCCGTGTTGTGCCCCGGTCTGCTGGTCACGTTTGAAGACAAAAACACCGGCGAAAAAGTCGAGTGGCATTACGAAGACGGCTTGCGTTCCTACCTGGTGGACGCCGTCAGTGAATTCGAGCGCCTGCCCGACGAGCCGTTCTGCGGCACCCTGGCGGGCAATAAAGAAACCGTTGACTGGGCGCTGCTGTGGCTGCCCGAAGGCGGCGACAGTGTTCAGGAAAGCTACGTCAACCTGATTCCGACGGCGCAGGGCGGCACCCACGTCAACGGTTTGCGTCAGGGCCTGCTCGATGCGATGCGTGAGTTCTGTGAATTCCGCAGCCTGCTGCCGCGTGGCGTGAAACTGGCCCCGGAAGACGTGTGGGAACGCATTGCGTTCGTGCTGTCGATGAAAATGCAGGAGCCGCAATTCTCCGGCCAGACCAAAGAGCGCCTGTCGTCCCGCGAAGCGGCCGCGTTTGTCTCCGGTGTGGTCAAAGACGCGTTCAGCCTGTGGCTCAACGCGCACCCTGAACTGGGCATGCAATTGGCTGAGCTGGCGATCAACAACGCCGGTCGCCGCCTCAAGGCCAGTAAAAAAGTCGAGCGCAAGCGCATCACCCAAGGGCCGGCGTTGCCGGGCAAACTGGCTGACTGTGCGGGCCAGGACCCGATGCGCGCCGAGCTGTTTCTGGTGGAAGGCGATTCCGCTGGCGGTTCCGCCAAGCAAGCGCGGGACAAAGAGTTTCAGGCGATCCTGCCGTTGCGCGGCAAGATCCTCAATACGTGGGAAGTCGATGGCAGCGAAGTGCTGGCCAGCCAGGAAGTGCACAACATTGCCGTGGCCATCGGCGTGGACCCGGGCGCGGCCGACATGAGCCAGCTGCGCTACGGCAAAATCTGCATCCTTGCCGACGCCGACTCCGACGGTCTGCACATCGCGACGTTGCTCTGCGCTTTGTTTGTGCAGCACTTCCGGCCGTTGGTGGACGCCGGTCACGTGTACGTGGCCATGCCGCCGTTGTACCGCATCGACCTGGGCAAAGAGATTTTCTACGCCCTCGACGAGGCTGAGCGTGATGGCATTCTTGACCGTCTGGTGGCCGAGAAAAAACGCGGCAAGCCGCAGGTCACGCGATTCAAGGGGTTGGGTGAAATGAACCCGCCGCAACTGCGTGAAACCACCATGGACCCGAACACGCGTCGCCTGGTGCAGCTCACGCTGGAAGACTTCGCCGCGACCTCCGAAATGATGGACATGCTGCTGGCGAAAAAACGGGCGGGCGACCGTAAGACCTGGCTGGAATCCAAAGGCAACCTGGCGCAGGTGCTGGCCTGATGCGCAGAGCCTTGTTGGCGCTGCAGGTGCTGGCGACCCCGGTAATGGCCGAAACATGGCCAGCACTGGTGTTGCAGTCTGAGCACCCGGTGGAAGGCATGCGCGGCGGCAATCTGTCGGGGCTGGCGGTGTGCCAGGGTGAAATGTGGGCTGTGTCTGACCGCGATGATGATCAGATTTACCGGCTTGATACCCGTTATCCCGAGTGGCTGGCTGAAGCCGTGAGCCTCCATCTACCCCAGCCGCCGAAGACCGGTTTGCCGTGGGGCGTGCGCATGATGGGCAAAGCCATCAGCCCGCTGCGCGGTGGCGATCTCGATTTTGAAGGCATCACCTGCGACGCGGCGGGCAACCGTTACGTGGTCAGTGAATCCCATGCCGGTGTGGTGCTGATCGCGCCGCAGGGCAACGCCTCCTGGCTGAAAATCGACGCCGGTCTGGTGCGTCAGGCGCGGGCCAGCGGCATGCTGCTGCATTTCAATGCCTTGTTTGAAGGCATTGCGATCAACCCGCAAGGCAATCAGATCTGGCTGGCGGCAGAGCGCGAGCGCCGTGGCTTGCTGACCCTGCACAAAAAACAAAGCGTGTGGGCCTGTGAAGACAGCTGCGTAATCATGAGTGAGGCGGGGCCGCAACAGCCGCCACCGCAACTTAAGGCCAAATCGCAGGCCAAGGATTTCGCAGATCTGGCGGTGTTCGAAGGCAAGTTGTTCACCCTCGAGCGCATGGCTTATCGCGTGTGCCGCCGAACGCCTGCCACCGGGCACGTGGAGCGCTGCTGGTCGTTCGCCAATGACGCACTGACCGCCGCGCGCCGCTACGCCTCGGCCTACGGCAATGCCGAAGCCTTGAGCGTCGACGCTCAAGGGGCCTGGATCGGTGTCGACAATGGCAACCACGTGCGTGCCGATGGCGAGGCGCGTCCGGTGGTCTACCGCTTTGCGGCGCCGCCCGGTGGTTGGGGCGCCCGGTCATGAGCCAGCAGCCACCGGGCAAGCGGGCCGGTCGTGTCTTCATGATCGTGGCCTGGTGTGCGGGCCTGTACCTGGCGACCCAGTTTTTCGGGCGCTGGGAGCAGCGTCAGGAGAACCCCAACCGCGACGTGGTTTCGGAACAGGGCGAAGGCTTCATCGACGTCAAGCTGCAAGCCAACGTGCAGGGGCACTTCGTCGCCAGCGGCCGTATCAACAACGTGCCGGTGGAATTTTTACTGGATACCGGGGCCACCGACGTGGCGGTCCCGCTGGATTTGGCCCGGCAACTGGCATTGCCCAAGGGCGTGCCCGTGACCCTGAATACCGCCAACGGGCAGGCGCAGGGCTATCGCACGCACATCGACCGCCTGCAACTGGGTGCCATTGTGTTGCGCAACGTGCGCGCAGTGGCTGCGCCGGGGCTGGACGGCGAACAGGTGTTGCTGGGTATGAGCGCTTTGAAAAAACTTGAATTCACCCAGCGCGGCGGCACCATGCTGCTGCGCCAGACAACGAACTGAATGAGGTCCGCATGAGCGACTCCCTTGATCTCAGCCTGGACGGCGTAGAACGCCGGTCACTGGCCGACTTCACCGAACAGGCCTACCTCAACTACTCCATGTACGTGATCATGGACCGGGCCTTGCCGCACATAGGCGACGGCCTCAAGCCTGTACAGCGGCGTATCGTCTACGCCATGAGCGAGTTGGGGTTGGACGCAGACGCCAAGCACAAGAAATCGGCGCGTACCGTCGGTGACGTGCTCGGCAAGTTTCACCCCCACGGCGATTCGGCCTGTTACGAAGCCATGGTGCTGATGGCGCAGCCGTTCAGCTACCGCTACACACTGGTTGACGGTCAGGGCAACTGGGGTGCGCCGGACGATCCCAAGTCGTTCGCCGCCATGCGTTACACCGAGGCGCGCTTGTCGCGTTACTCCGAAGTCCTGCTCAGCGAACTGGGTCAGGGCACGGCGGACTGGGTACCCAACTTCGACGGCACGCTGGACGAACCGGCTGTGTTGCCTGCACGTTTGCCGAATATCCTGCTCAATGGCACCACCGGCATTGCCGTGGGCATGGCCACGGACGTACCACCGCACAACCTGCGAGAAGTCGCCACCGCTTGCGTGCGTTTGCTCGATGAGCCCAAGGCCACGGTTGAGCAACTGTGCGAACACATTCAAGGCCCGGACTACCCGACCGAAGCTGAAATCATCACCCCGCGCGCCGACCTGCTGAAGATCTATCAGACCGGTCGTGGCTCGGTGCGCATGCGCGCGGTGTATCACGTGGAAGACGGCGATATCGTCGTCACCGCCTTGCCGCATCAGGTCTCGGGCGCCAAGGTGCTGGAGCAAATTGCCGCATTGATGCAGGCCAAGCCGACCAAGCTGGCGATGGTGACTGATCTGCGTGACGAATCGGACCACGAAAACCCGTGCCGCATCGTCATCATTCCCCGCAACAACAAGGTCGACCTCGACGAACTGATGCAGCACCTGTTCGCCGTGACGGATCTGGAGTCCACGTTCCGCGTCAACATCAACATCATTGGCCTGGACGGCAAGCCGCAGTTGAAAAACCTGCGGGCGCTGCTGGTGGAATGGCTGGAATTCCGTATCAACACCGTGCGGCGCCGCTTGCAGTTCCGCCTCGATAAAGTCGAGCGTCGCCTGCACCTGTTGGACGGTTTGCTGACGGCTTACCTGAACCTCGATGAAGTGATTCACATCATCCGCACCGAGGAGCACCCCAAGGCTGAATTGATTGCACGGTTTGCCCTGACCGAAACACAGGCCGACTACATCCTCGACACGCGCTTGCGCCAGTTGGCCCGTCTCGAAGAGATGAAGCTGCGTGACGAACAGGATGCCCTGCGTAAAGAACAGGCCAAGTTGCAAGCCCTGCTCGGCAGCGAAGCCAAGCTGAAAAAACTGGTGCGCAGCGAACTGCTGGAAGATGCCAAAACCTACGGCGATGACCGTCGTTCGCCGATCGTGGCCCGTGCAGAAGCCAAGGCACTGTCGGAAAACGAGCTTGTCCCGACTGAGCCTGTGACCGTTGTGCTGTCTGAAAAGGGCTGGGTGCGGTGCGGTAAAGGCCATGACCTCGACGCCACCGGACTCTCCTATAAAGCGGGTGACGGCTACAAAACCGCGGCGGCGGGGCGTTCCAACCAGTTTGCGGTGTTCATCGACTCCACCGGGCGCAGTTATTCGGTGGCGGCGCACACCTTGCCCTCGGCCCGTGGTCAGGGCGAACCGTTGACCGGTCGCCTGACGCCACCACCGGGTGCCAGTTTTGAATGCGTGCTGTTGCCTGAAGACGACGCGCTGTTCGTCATTGCCTCCGACGCGGGTTACGGCTTTGTGGTCAAGGGTGAAGACCTGCAAGCCAAGAACAAGGCGGGTAAAGCCTTGCTCAGCCTGCCCAAGGGCGCCAAGGTCATGCAGCCGCGTCCGGTCACCGACCGCGAGCATAACTGGCTGGCGGCGGTAACCACGGAAGGGCGTTTGCTGATCTTCAAGGTCAGCGACTTGCCGCAGTTGGGCAAAGGTAAAGGCAACAAGATCATCGGTATACCCGGCGATCGCGTGGCCAGTCGCGAAGAATACGTGACCGATATTGCCGTGTTGCCGGACAACGCCACGCTGGTGTTGCAGGCTGGCAAACGCAACCTGTCGCTCAAGCCTGATGACCTCGAACACTACAAAGGCGAACGCGGACGTCGAGGCAACAAATTGCCCCGTGGTTTCCAGCGCGTGGACGCGATGTTGGTAGAAACGCCCAATTAAGCCGGTTTAGAGCGCCCGATCTGCGTTTTTTCGCGTAGATCGGGTCTGCGGCGCTGGAGTCGGGCTGGATATTCGCGGATGATATGGCGCACTTGCGGCACCGCCCCTTGGCGATGTGGCCAGCGACTTTTTCGAGAATCACACTGTGGCGCGCCCGATGGCTGCCACCTGGATGGAATGATGAACGTTCTGCGCCTTCCTTTAATTGCGTTGCTGACCGGTGTGCTCGGTCTGGCGGGGTGCTCCACGCATCAGCCAGCGGCCTTGTACCAACTGGACAGCGGCACCCCCGGCCAGCCCGCGCAAAGCGCCGGCATGGCCGTGGTACTCGGCCCGGTCACCGTGGCTGACTACCTGCAACGTGAAACCCTGCTGCAACGTCAAACCGACGGCAGCCTGAGCGCGGCCACCGATGGTCGTTGGGCAGGTAGCCTGTCGGCGGATATCGATCAACTGCTGCTTCGCCAACTGGCCTGGCGTCTGGACAGCCAGCGCGTGGTATTGGCCCCGGCCCCTGCGGGCTTCGCCCCGGACGTGCAAGTGCTGTTGTCGATTACGCGTCTGGACTCTGGCAAAAATCAGCCGGCCATCCTTGATGCGCAATGGCGTCTGATTGACCGTCGCGGTCAGGTGCGTGATAACCGCATGGTGCATCTGGAAAAACAGCACGATGGCACCACGGCCTCTCAGGTCAAGGCTCAAGGCGAGTTGTTGCAACAGATGAGTCAGCAATTGGCGGTGGCCCTTAAACCCTTGGCCAACCAGCCGCCGTTGGTGGAGTCCCGCAAGCCGGAGCCAAAGCCGGCCCGCAAAGGAGAATCAGACAAGCCCCGCATTCCGATGGCTTCACCGATTCGCACAGACATGGAAGTGTTTCGCTTCTGAGTCAGTGACCACTACAAAAAAATCCCGCATCTGAGCGGGATTTTTTTGCAGGTCAAAAACCCCTCACCCAACCCTCTCCCGGATGGAGAGGGTGAGTGCGTTTGTGGATTTACCCGCGCTTCTCGTGCATGCGCGCCAATTGGCGTTCAAGCATCGACGGGTACGGTTCCATCAAGCGCTCTACACAGCACGCCCCTTCAGGGCTGGCAATCGGGCGGATGCGGGCGCGCTGGCGAATCAGCGCATCGTCACTGATCTTGCGCTCAACCAGCAGCAAGTTGCGGCTGTGTTGTGACAGCGCCAGCGCGTCTTGCGCGGTTTCAGTCAGCAGCAAGTCGATCTGGCTCATGCCCGTCAGGCCTTCGCCCACCACCAGCCCCAATTGCAGCTGCAAGGTGATGCCACTGTCTGCCACTTCGATTTGCAAGGCGTGACCCAGTGCGCGCAATAGCTCACCGCAGCAAATGGCGTTGGTCAGGTAGTCGTCGCCGCTGTCTTCGCTGTGGAACAGCATCAGCGTGCTGCCATCGTTGAGCGTGTGCAGCTCGCTGTCATACAGCGAGGCGGCTTGCTCCAGGCAGTCGCGATAACGTTCCAGTAATTCGGTCAGGCGGGCGCGGGGCAGGCGACGCAGTTGATCCTGCGCACCCAGTTGCACGGCCAGCACAGCGCTCGGCTGTGGCGCGGAGGGTGCGGTCGGCTGCGGCTTGGTCAGGGTCGCCGGGGCGGCACTGCCCGTGTCGCGCAGGTCGGCAAACGGGTCTTCGTCGCTGTCGTCTTCTTCCGCATGAACCACGTGCCGCGGGGCCGCTTTGGGGGCTGGCGCAGCAGGCGCTTCGTCAAAGTCCGGGTCGCGCAGGTTGCGCACTTCGAACGAGGGCTCTGGCTCGTCGTCTTCGTAGTCGCTGTCGTCGTAATCGGGCTCAGGTTCTGGCTCGGGCTCTGGCGCAGGCGGTGCCAGGCGAGTGTGAAGCTGGCGCGCCAGATCACCGATTTCATCCTGGCGGTTGATCGCCGGTGTGTAGGGATCAGGCTCGCGCAGCCACACGCGCAATTGCAACAACGGGGTGGAGATGTGACGCCCCAGACGCAGGCTCAAGGCCAGCGCCAGCGCCAGCAAGATTGCGCTGAGGATGCCCATGCTTTGCAGGCTGATGGTCATCGGTTGCTGGAACTGGTTCATGTCGAGGCTGATGCGCAGATGCCCGGCGGTCACGTCCTGGAACGTGATCTTGGTCTGGTACATGCCTTCGGCTTCGCCCAGCAGGCCGTTTTTCGGTCGCTCACCGGCTTCTGCGAGGATGCGGTTGTCAACGCTATAAATAGCCGCGTGCGCCACCAACGGGTTTTTCGTCAGGTTATTGAGCAGCACGTTGAGGCTGAGGATGTCATTGGACACCAGCAGCTCGGTGGCAGACGTCGCGGTTTGCGTGGTCAGGCTCTGACCCAGTGCGTCGGCCTGATCATGCATGGCCTGCTTGAATTGCAGGCCCATGACCACGGCGTAAATCACCAGTGCCAGGGCGACCAGAATCACGTTATGGCTGGCAATACGCAGAGCCAGCGGAATGCGGCGATCGCGCAGGGCCCGGAAGATCAGCAGGAAGAAGTTATCGGTTTTGACAGGCGATGGCCGGTTCACTGAGCGCGGCTCTTAGTCCGTTAAATTGGTGCGCAGTATAGCGAGCGGCCCACAGGCGGCAAAGCCTTGGCGATGCCCGATGGTCACTGAAAGTGGGTAGAATGCGTTTTTTTTAGCGAATGGGGGTGTGCCTTGCGCGAAATCGTCTTGATAAACATCACGGGTGAAGACCGTCCGGGTCTCACTGCGGCCATCACCGGTGTGTTGGCCAACAATGGTGTGAACATGCTCGACATCGGCCAGGCCGTCATTCATGGCGTTTTGTCGTTGGGGTATCTGGTTGAAATCGAGCAAGCCGATCAAGTGTCGGCCGTGCTCAAAGACCTGCAACCCCTGATTGCCAATGAAGGGCTGCAACTGCGTTTTGACCCCATTAGCGAAGCGCATTACCAGCGTTGGGTGAACGAACAAAGCCAGAAGCGTCACGTGGTGACATTGATGAGCCGTCAGGTCACCGCCCAGGAGCTGTTACGCGTGACGTCGGTGATCAGCCAGCACGGTTTGAACATTGAACAGACCGATCGCCTGTCCGGCCGCGTGCCGCTGGATGCGCCGACGCGTCTGAGCAAGAGCTGCATCGAGCTGCGCGTCACCGGCGAAGTGGCTGACCTTGATGCCTTGCGTGCCGAGTTCTTCGAGCTGTCGCAGGCGCTCAACATCGACATCGCGCTGCAGGAAGACACCCTGTTCCGTCGTAATCGCCGCCTGGCCGTTTTCGACATGGACTCGACCCTGATTGAAGCCGAAGTCATCGACGAACTGGCCAAAGCCGCGGGTGTGGGCGATCAAGTGGCGCAAATCACCGAACGTGCCATGGCGGGTGAGCTGGACTTCAAGGCCAGTTTCAAAGAGCGTTTGGCCTTGCTCAAGGGGTTGGACGTCGGTGTGCTGGACGCCATCGGTGCATCGCTGCGTTTGACCGAAGGCGCAGAAGTGCTGTTCGCTGAACTCAAGCGTCTGGGCTACAAAACCGCGATTCTGTCCGGCGGTTTCACCTATTTCGCCAAGCAGTTGCAGGCCAAGCTGGGCATCGACTACGTGTTCGCCAATGAGCTGGAAGTGGTGGATGGCAAAGTGACCGGCGTGGCAGTTGAGCCGATCGTTGATGCGCAGCGCAAAGCCGACTTGCTGCGCGAACTGGCGCAAAAGGAAGGTTTGAGCCTGGAGCAGACCATTGCGGTCGGGGACGGCGCCAACGATCTGGCCATGCTGGCCATCGCGGGTCTTGGGGTCGCGTTCCGTGCCAAGCCGCTGGTGAAGAAGTCGGCCAAACACGCGATTTCAACGCTGGGTCTGGATGGCGTGCTGTACCTGTTGGGTCAGCGCGACCGCAACAGCCAGGGTTAATCCGCCACTGTCGTCGCTGCCGCACCCTGCGGCAGCGACACCAGGATTTACTCGCCGATCTTCTGGCCCATCATCACCGGCGAACCCGCCGTCAGCTCTTGCGCCCATTTCACCTGTTCTGGCCCGAACAGCACGATCGCGGTCGAACCCAGTTTGAACCGGCCCAGCTCGGTGCCTTTTTCCAGATGGATCGGCGCACGCGCCGCTTCGTCATAACGAAAGGTTTTCAGCTCGCGTTTGGGCGGCGTGACCAACCCTGCGAACACCGTTTCAATCGAAGCCACGATCATCGCGCCCACCAGCACCACGGCCATCGGGCCGCGTTCGGTGTCGAAAATGCACACGGCGCGTTCGTTGCGGGCGAACAGTTCTGGCACGTTTTCAGCCGTGGTCTGGTTGACCGAAAACAGGCGGCCCGGCACGTAGATCATTTCACGCAGGGTACCGGCCAGCGGCATGTGCACGCGGTGGTAATCCTTGGGCGACAGGTAAATGGTGGCGAACTCACCGCCCATGAACTGCGAAGCCACGGCCGGATCGCCGCCCACCAGTTCCAGCACACTGTAGCTGTGGCCTTTGGCCTGAAACACCCGGCCGTGTTCAATCGCGCCCAGTTGGCTGACCGCCCCGTCGGCCGGGCTCAAAATGGCGCCTGGCGTCTGGTCCAGCGGGCGTGCGCCGTCTTTCAGGGCGCGGGTGAAGAATGCATTGAAGTGCTCGTAAGCGGTGATGTCTTCAACCAGGGCCTGAGACATGTCCACCTGATAACGCTTGGCGAACCAGGTGGTGAAGGCATTTTTGAACCAGCGAACGCGGCACTCGGCAACGCAGCCGGCCAGGCGCGACAGCAGGTGATGCGGCAACAGGTACTGACTGAGGAGAAACAAACGCTTTTTCATGACGGGTCCTTAATGTTTGGCAGGCAGTTCGACGGGGGTGTCGGGGTGGTTGCCCCATTCGCCCCAGGAGCCTGCGTAGCCTTTGACGCGCGGGTAACCGAGCGCCTTGGCCACCAGATACGTAAAGCCAGAACGATGGTGAGTCTGGCAGTGGGTAATCACTTCTTTGTCGGGCGTAATGCCCAGATCCTCAAGGATCTGCGCCATGTCCGTGCGGATGCGCAGGCTACGGGCTTTATCCATGCCTGCGGTCCATTCAAAATTTTTCGCGCCGGGGATATGACCCCCTTTGGCCGCCAGCACTTTTTCGCCGCTGTACTCAGCCGGGCTGCGAGCGTCCCAAATCGCCAGATCGGCAGCGCCCAACCGGCTTTGCAGGTATTCGCGGGTGGCAGTGGGTTCGTCGTGCAGGATCAGCGTGACCGGTGCGTTTTTAGGCGTCGGAACCTCGGTTGATTGGCGCAGGCCATCGGCGATCCATGCGTGAATACCGCCGTCTACATAGTGATACGCCTTGTGCCCGATCACATCCAGCAGCCAGATAAAGCGGCCCGCCCAACCGCCGCCTTCATCGTCATACACCACGTAGACCGCGTCAGGGTTGTGCCCCAATTCGCTGAACAGTTTTTCGAGCGCGGCTTGCGTGGGCAATAAGCCCGGAGCAGGCGGCAGGCCGAGTTGGGTGCGCTTGGGATCAACGAAGCGCGCGCCTGGCACGTGGCCTTGGGCGTAGCGTGCCTCGCTGGTCAGGTCGACAATAATCAGGTTCGCTGCGTCGAGCCGATCATGCAGGTCTTGGGGCTCAATCACCAACGGCAAGCCAGAGAAGTCAGGCATGTGAGGTCTCCAGGGCGAAAAGGGGGCGAATTGTAGCGCAAGCGTCAACGTCCGCGCGTGGTAAAGCTGTTGAGCGCTTTTTCGATGCATTGCACGGTTTTGCCGAAAGCCTGCACGGTGGTCTCAGAAAACGGCCCGCCGCCCTGATCGGCCAGCACCAGCATCACCACGCGGCCGTTGTTGCTGATCGAGCGCAACAGCAGGTGCTCGCCGGGAAACAGGCCGCGCAAACTTTTTGGCAGGACCGCTGTGATCTGCGCATTGTTTTCGGGTGTCAGGCGAAATTGCGCCGGTTGCGTCATCAAGCGTTGCAGGACAGCGCTCTGGTTAATTTGCAGGCTCAAGTCGAAGGCTGCCTTGGGCAATCCGGCAATCTGATGCACGCTCAGGCTGGTCGACGTTTTATCGGCCATCAACAGCAGCACCCGGCGCATGCCGCAGGCCACCAACGCATCGCGGGCGCAGGTGGTCAGGTGCATCGAATTGGTGAACGAACTCGGTTCGGCCAGCAGTTGCCCGCATTGCTTGCGCCACACCACCAGCGATTCGGCTGACGGCGGCGGGGCAGGCAATAAACCCCGGTGCATGCGACGCACGCCCCACGGCCACAACAGGGATTGAGCCGGGTGCCAGAGGTCGGGCATCGAGTGATAGCGCGCGCTGCTGGCCGCGTTCTGGTGAACCAGTTGTTGCAGTTCTTCCAGTGGCATTTGCATGTACAGGCTGGTCAGGTATTGCCAGCGCAAGTTGTGAGGCGTGTCCCAGGCCTGCTGGGCCGACAGGGCCAGGCCATTGGCCAGCAACACAGTGTTTGACGGCTGATTTAACCAGCGGCGCAGGGCCGGGTCAGCGTCCAGACGTTGCTGCTGACGCAAACGATGATGATTGTCGCGGGCGATATGCAACACCCTGACCAGGGTGCGCTGTTCGTCGGTGATGACGGCGTAACCTTGCAGCACCCATTCGGGCAGTCGCCATAATTGCGCCAGCGCGCGGCATATTTCAAACAGGCGCACGCCGAACAGTGTGAGTTCAACTTTGTTTGCGCATTCACCTTTATGAATCACCCGCAGTTCCCACTCTTCGAGCTGTTCGGGGTGAGTGAGTGCCATGGCCCACAGCGGCGACAGAAACAGCAGGCTGCCCCAATAGATTTCTTGCCACAGGCGCGCCAGGCGATTGCCAAACAGGCCGCTGGCTTGTTGCGCAGCGTGCTGGCTAATCAGTTGAATCTGGCGAAAAGCCTGCGGGATTTCTTCCCACGGCAACGCGGGCAGGCGTTCAAGCAGTTCTTGTGTGCGGGCCAGCCCCAGGCGGTTGATCGCCACTTCCAGGCTCTCGGCCGGCTCGCTCAAACTGCCGTGCGTGTGGTGATTGGCGTCGCGGATCAAGCTCAGTGCCAATGCAGGACTGTCTTGCATCAGCTCGGCAATGTCGCGTAACGAGCGGCGATTGTCGTTGATTGCCTTGCAGACGCGCTCGTGGCTGTCTTGCGGGATGGGCAGGCGAACAGCGTCGAGCTGCTTGACCCACGCATCGAGGGTATTGGGGATTGGAGTCGCGTTGCCGGTTTCATTAGCCATGATGGGAGAGTGGTCATCATCCATTGTTTACACGCCCGGAGTGGGCCCAACTGGCTTTTCGCCTTTATGGCCTATAGTCTGGCGCAGTTTTGCCGATAAGTAGAAGAAGAGTTTTTTAACTCTCGAATATGACCTTGAACCCGACGCAGAAGTACCTGAATTCCTATGGCTAAAATTATCGGCATCATTGTCGTGTTCGCGAGCGTGCTCGGCGGATACGTGCTTTCCCACGGCAAGATCGGGGCGCTGATTCAGCCGTTCGAGGTCTTGATTATCGGCGGGGCGGCGTTTGGTGCGTTCCTGCAGGCGAACCCCGGCTACATGACCATGCACGTGATCAAAAAATCGCTCGGCATGTTCGGTTCGCGCTTCACCCACACGTTCTACCTGGAAGTGCTGGGGCTGGTTTACGAGATCCTCAACAAAAGCCGTCGCGAAGGCATGATGGCCATCGAAGGCGACATTGAAGACGCCGCGGCCAGCCCGATCTTCGCCAAATACCCTTCCGTGCTCAAAGATGACCGCATGACCGCGTTTGTTTGCGATTACTTGCGCATCATGTCGTCGGGCAACATGGCGCCCCACGAACTCGAAGGCTTGTTTGACATGGAGCTGTTCAGCCTTAAAGAAGAGCTTGAGCACCCGTACCACGCCGTGACCGGGATTGCTGATGGCATGCCGGGCTTCGGTATTGTGGCTGCGGTACTGGGTATCGTGGTGACCATGGCTTCGCTGGGCGACGGCGATCAGGCGATGATCGGCGTGCACGTGGGTGCGGCGCTGGTCGGTACGTTCTTCGGTATTTTGGCGGCCTACGGTTTCTTCGGCCCGCTGGCGACCTCGCTCTCCCACGATGCGAAAGAAGAACTCAATGTGTACGAATCCATCAAGGCGTCGCTGGTCGCTTCGGCCTCGGGCATGCCGCCGTCGCTGGCGGTCGAGTTCGGTCGTAAAGTGCTGTATCCCAAGCACCGTCCGAGCTTTGCCGAGCTGGAACAAGTAGTCCGCGGTCGCTGATCCATGGAAAACAATCAGCCAATCATCATCAAGCGCGTCAAGCGCTTCGCGGCGGGCCACCACGGTGGCGCCTGGAAAATTGCGTTCGCTGACTTTGCTACGGCGATGATGGCGTTCTTCCTGGTGCTGTGGCTGATGTCCACAGCCACCCCGGAACAGAAAATCGCCATTGCCGGTTACTTCAAAGACCCGATCGGGTTCACCGAAACCGGCACGCCGTACATCATCGATTTGGGAGGCACGCCGACCCTGGCGCCGGACACCACCCTCAATCCTGAAGAAAAAATGCAGCCTCAGCCCGACAAGATCACGGTCGACACCGATCAGGTCGAAGGCATGGCCGAGCAAGTCGAGAAAGAACGGCTCGAACTGCTGCTTCAGGAGTTGCAGAACAAGGTCGAAGAAAACCCGCAATTGCGCAAATTCAAAGACCAGCTGTTGTTCGAAATCACGCCTGACGGCCTGCGCATCCAGATCATGGACGCGGAAAACCGTCCGATGTTCGACGTCGGCAGTGCGCGCCTCAAGCCTTACTTCGAAGACATATTGCTGGCCATGGCGGACACCATCAAAGCCGTGCCGAACAAAGTCAGCATCAGCGGGCACACCGATGCCACGCCGTATGCCAGCGATGCGGAGTTCGGTAACTGGGAATTGTCGGCCAACCGCGCAAACGCAGCGCGCCGGGCATTGATCGCGGGCAGTTATCCACATGATCAGGTCGCGCGGATTGTGGGTTACGCCTCGTCGGTGCTGTTCGACAAGGTCAACCCGCTGAACCCGATCAACCGCCGCATCGACATCGTGGTGTTGACGAAGAAAGCGCAGCAGGCGATTGAAGGTGAACAGGGCACCGAGATGGCCACGCCGCAGGCGCCGACCACTCCGATTGACCCGATCACCCTGCCGGCTGACCAAGTGCCACCCGCCATGCATGAAGAACGGGAAAAACTGAACCTGTTTGATGACAAGGCGCCAGCAACACCGAAGCCTTGATGCCGCATGCCTTCACCCTCGCTCAGAGGGTGAAGGCACCGTTCAGTAACTCGACTCAGGCAGGCTGGCGATGATCGAACGGTAGCTGTTCATGCGTTGTTGCTGTACGCGGCCATCTTCCAGCGCCATCAGCAAGGCACAGCCCGGCTCGCGGTCGTGCTTGCAGTCGCGGAAACGGCAACGGCCGATCAAATCGTGGAACTCGATAAACCCGGCTTCCACATCCGCCCGGCTCACGTGGCCCAGGCCAAACTCGCGAATACCAGGGGAGTCGATCAGCTCGCCGCCACCCGGGAAGTGGAACAGCCGCGCCGTGGTCGTGGTGTGCGTGCCCTGACCGGAAATTTCGGACAGCGGTCCGACCCGCAGGTTGACCTCGGGCAGCAAGCTGTTGACCAGCGATGACTTGCCCACGCCCGACTGACCCACAAACACACTGATGTGCCCGTCCAGCTTGGCTTGCAACTGCTGCATGCCGTCGCCGTGATGTGCGGACACTTCCAGCACCGGATAACCCAACTGACGATAAACGCCCAGCAACGCATTCAGCGCAGGGGCGTTTTGCTCGTCAATCAGGTCGGCTTTGTTGAGCAACAGCAACGGACGAATCCCCGCGTGCTCGGCGGCTACCAAATAGCGGTCGATCAAGTTGGCGTGTGGCTCGGGCATCGGCGCGAACACAATCACAATCATGTCGACGTTGGCGGCAACCGGCTTGAGCTGGCCACGGCTGTCTGGGCGGCACAGTTCGGTTTTGCGGGGCAACTGGGCGACGATCACGCCAATCCCTTGGTTGCCCGCGCGCCATACGACGGTGTCACCGGTCACCAGGGCTGGCAGGTTGGCACGCAAATGGCACCGGAACATCTGGCCTTTGAGCTCGCCTTCCTGGGCCTCGACTTCGACCTGCACACCGAAGTGCGCGATCACCAGACCGAGTTGCTCGGGGCCCAGATCGCCCCCTTCAAGCGCTTCGACGGCACTGGATTCGCGTTTGGCGGCGCGGGCAGCGCGCTCGCCCTGGATCTTTTCGATGCGCCAGTTTTGGCGACGGTTGAGCTGGCGTTTGGCCATGGGTGTTCCGTGTTGATAAAACGATAAGGAGGGTAAAACGCTGGCGAGTTTAGCACGTGGGCTGCGTGCCTAAGCTAAACTGCGCGACTAAGCCCAGGAGCCTTCTATGCAAAACCCACAGAATTTGATTTGGATTGACCTGGAAATGACCGGTCTGGACCCAGACAACGACGTCATTATCGAAATGGCCACCATTGTCACCGACAGCAACCTCAACACCCTGGCTGAAGGCCCGGTCATCGCCATCCACCACAGCGACGACGTACTGGCGCGCATGGACGAGTGGAACACCCGCACCCACGGTCACAGCGGCCTGACCCAGCGCGTCAAAGACAGCACCACCAGCATGGCCGAGGCCGAGGCACAGACCATTGCCTTCCTCGAACAATGGGTGCCCAAAGGCAAGTCGCCGATCTGTGGCAACAGCATCTGCCAGGATCGTCGCTTTCTTTATACCCACATGAAAACCCTGGAAAGCTACTTTCATTACCGCAACCTTGACGTCTCGACGCTCAAGGAACTGGTGGCTCGCTGGGCACCCGAAGTGCGCGACAGCCTGGTGAAAAAAGGCACGCACCTGGCGCTGGACGACATCCGCGAGTCGATTGCCGAGTTGCAGCACTACCGCAAACACTTCATCAAGTTCTGAAACGCGTGCCGGTCGCCGCTGCCGCCGGCTGCTAAGGGCGCAGCGGCAACCCGTTTTCAGCGGTGGCGTGGCCTGCCGACAACCTTTACAACAGTCGTGCCCACGCCGCCCCCTTTTGGTGCCCGCGCCAACTGAGTAGACTGCGCGCCTTATTGCAAGGAACGCCGCCATGTTGCTGATGCTCTATTTAGTTGCCATTACTGCCGAAGCCATGACCGGGGCGCTGTCTGCCGGGCGTCGGGGCATGGACTGGTTTGGTGTGGTACTGATTGCGTGCGTCACGGCGCTCGGTGGCGGCTCGGTGCGCGACATGCTGCTCGGTCACTACCCGCTGACTTGGGTCAAACACCCGGAATACCTGGTCCTGACCACGTTTGCTGCGCTGGTCACGATCTTCATTGCCCCCTTGATGCGTCACCTGCGCTCACTGTTTTTGGTGCTCGATGCGCTGGGGCTGGTGGCTTTCACCCTGATCGGCTGCATGACCGCGCTGGAAATGGGCCAGGGCATGCTGGTCGCGTCCGTCAGTGGTGTGATTACCGGTGTGTTTGGCGGCATCCTGCGAGACATCTTCTGTAACGACATCCCGCTGATCTTCCGCCGTGAGCTTTACGCCAGCGTTTCATTTGCGGCTGCGTGGTGCTTTTTGCTGTGTACTTACTGGAACATGCCCAACGAGCAGGCGATTTTTGTCACCTTGTTCGGTGGGCTTTTGTTGCGCCTGTTGGCAATCCGCTTTAACTGGGAAATGCCCAAGTTCGTCTACAACGACGCGCACTGAGTCGGCTGTACACCTGCCAAGAGCGCGTCGACCACGGCGCGCGCCATCTCCACGTTATGAATCACGCTCCACAACCGTTCAGCTTCAAAGCGGCTGAGGTGGGAGCTGATGTCGTCGGCGTTCAATTCTGCCCCTTTGAGCAACAACGAGACCTGCTGCAAGGCTTCCTGAGCCGTGACGCCGGGTTGATGCTGAATAAGGACGAGCCGGAATGGGCCGTGGTGTGCAGGGAATGGAGGGGTGGGTCGGAGACGATTGTTTTCATCGATTTGTGCCCACATTCAAGTTGGAAGAGCTGCTGCAGTTTCGCGGTCAATCGAAAGGTGGCAGTTGTGTGCAGGTTGACAGACCGGGGAGAACAACCAATACCCGGCGCACCCGAAAGTGCCCCGCACACAACGGCCATGACACGGTGAAATGTGGCTAGCGGTTGCCTTACTCGTCCTCATGCGGTCTGTCAAACCCGGTCACTGATCTCTGCGAGACTATCCGCGCATTTCAAATGCCACAAGGCGGTGCGGTTTTTCAAGGAAACATCCCGCAAATGAAAACGACGATGCAGGTGCAGACGTTGCAATTTGTGTGGGAAATTTTTCTAACTTAACGCTCTTTTTGTAGGCGAAAGTTTACCCGTCATGCGGATTTAAATATTCCCTGTGTGCGACAGTGCATCACTCACCTGTCCTGATAATAGTTTTCTGAATTGAATGTTCTTATTTAGGGGGCGTGAACGGTTTCGCTAGCGGAGCAACTTAATTTGATGCGATTGCGGAGAATCAGCCTACAGCTTGTAGAGAACATACGGTTCTCTGTTGTTGAGTGGCTGAGCTAATCTGCAAAGGCATGGAAGGATCTGTGCGATCAAAATTAGACAGGGAGCTTACGTGTGAATGAATTATTAAAGGATAGTGCTGCTGTCGATGTGGGCGACATTGCAGGGGTTTCAAAGTTAAGTGTGGTTTTTGACTCGCATCCCAATAATGTGTCTAAAAAAATTTATGCGAATGAAAGGATGCAAGCGCGAATCACCGTATTAATAAGCTGCATCGATAACAATGGGCGTGATGTTCGCCCTTCGGATGACATGCTTAAAAGCCTTAAACTGATTCACTATCACGGTGGGCATGATCTTGGGTCGCAGTGGATGGTCCGTGAAGTGCCCAACCAATACAGGCATGACATCTCAGGCGCGGGAGGGCGTCAGCGTCGTCACGCCAGCGATGAAGATGAAAACGGGGTGGTGGTTGAGCGCTGGATCAGCTGTAATCAATTGGATGAAACCAGGATAGCTGCCGCTATTACCCTCCCCAATGGTCAGGTGGTGAAAAGCAATAACCCTCACTCTTTAATAGGGGGCAGTGACAGTTCAGTGACATTGGAGGCGATTGCCCCAGTTCGCTATGGCCCTGAGTATTTCCGATTGGAGAAAGTTGCTGAGCCCGCGGACCGAGGACACAAAATTTACAAGTGGTATTTGGGATTGCGTGTGGGCGCAAGCAATATTGCCCTTCAAGACTGGATTACTAAAGATATAGAGGTATTTAGAGGGCAGCCATTTTACTGCGATTCTTGGACGGGAGGCACCATCAACTCTCCCTTGTATGTTGTGGCTACTCTCACTCCCACCGAGAACAAGCAGCTTCATGTCTGGCTGCCTACAGACTCGGCAGACCATTCAGGGCGTTTCAGACAGAACTACATCGTTGATGTGAATGACAGGGCTGGAGAGTTAACCATTGTTCAAGGGCTTTCTGGATGGGGAGATCGAACTCGTCCGGCGAAAAAAAATCCTTGTTTCATCACCGTTATTGACGAGTACGGGACGGAACATGCGCTGCATATTGTCGTTAATGAGTATGAGCAAGGCTTCGAGTTGAAATGACGAAAAGGGGGCGTTCTATTCGCGTGATATATAAAATTTGAAAGGGGTGCGTAATGCCAGTTACGGAAAATAGCGACATTTATTCAAATGCTTTTAACTTTGATAGTTTCCTGTCGGGAGGTGTGGATCCTCGCACAGGTATTTACAGTTGTAGATTGTCGTTGGGCAACGTCCATTCTCATGCGCTCAATGGTCCAGCCCTGCCACTGAGCCTTCACTTCAACCCGCTTAATTCCGTTGATCGCGGTTGTGGTCTCGGCTGGACGCTGGCGGGTACGCGTTATGATCGGACAGCTAAAACGCTATCGCTGGCAGGCGGAGAAACCTATAAAACGCAGGAGTTACCGTCCAGGGTTCTGCTGACGGATCAAAAACTTGAGCGCCACAAATTGCTTGTAATAGGGGAAAACCGCTTCCTCTTGTCCGCTCAAAATGGCCAACGTGAAGAACTGGCCATGATGGGGCTCAGCAACGTTGCAGTGACGCAACGAATATGGAGTGCCAACGGGGCAAGTCTTGAACTGGCGTACACGCTTTATAACGGTCATCCGATGCTCAGCGAGGTGCGCGATAGCCGTCGCACGCTGTTGTCGATCACGCGTACGGGCGCTGGATTAGAGCTCAAGCGCTTTCCCGGTTCCGCTGAGGAAGCCACTTTCGTTATTCATTTAGTTAATAACCGCCTCTCAAGTATGACTTTGCCCGAGGGGGGGCGATGGGAAATACGTTATCTGGTTCTCGACGGGTTGGCCTATGTGTCGCGCTTGTACTCACCCTTGGGGGCCGTTGAACATATAAGTTACAAAAAAAGGGGGCTGCGCTTTCCTGAGGGGAGCGGCATGCCTGCAATGGCTTCGGTGGCAACACATGCTGTATTCCCGGGTCATGGGCAGCCCTTCATTCACAAGCGCTTCAGCTTTTCAGATACCAACTTTCTAGGCTTTGGGGCGGCCGGTTTCTCATCTGAAACGTCTGGCGACAGGCTGTACAAAGTTGTTGGAGATTACAGCTATGCATCGACCGAAACCCTGATGTCAGGGAGTGAGGTGCACAGTGAAACAGTGCGCACCTTCAACAAGTTTCATTTGCTGGACGCTGAAGTGACTCAGTGCGGTGCCAAAAAAATATCCGAGCGGGTGGATTATCACACTGAGCCAGGCAAGTGCTTCAGGGACCAGCCCGCTCAATGTCGACTGCCAAAGCGCTCGCTGAAGCGCTACGAGGATGTCAAGACAGGCACTTTGCGTGAAGAGGTCACACAGTTTGAATTCGACGCATATGGCAATGAAGTCAAACGTATAACGCCTGATGGCCTTACCACGCTGACAGACTATTTCCCCAGCGAAGGCGCTGACGATTGCCCGGCGGACCCTTTAACGTTTGTGCGATTCCCACGTCAAAAAACGGTTTTCTCTGGCACCCACGCGCAAGACCCTCATCACATCACACGATTTCGGTATACCGCCTTACCGTTGCTGGAGGGCTCGACAGTTGCTTCGGTTGTTCCCGTGCGTGAGCAGTTTTTTGTACGTGTGGGTGAAACCGAGGTTCTGCATGAACAAACCGATTATGAATACGCCGCAACACCTCAGGATCCCACTCTGCATGGTCGCCAAGTAGCCAAAACGTCGACCCTCAACGGCTTGGCTACCAAAGAAACGAATAACTACTCCATCAGTCATCAAGCGGTGACGGTAGAAACTGTACTGACGGGCCATGACGAAAGCCGCGCAACGGACCGCGTTGTTTACTGCGCATTTACGGGAGCATGTTTATCACGTAGCGAAGAGGACAAGGCGCCTGTCGAATATGAATATGACGCGTTAGGGCGGGTGATACGCGAAACCGTTTCCAAGGCTTCATCCTACGAAGCCTCAAAAACACGGACTTACCAGCTTCCCCAATCCGAGTCGCAGTACCCCACGCTCCTCATTACTGATGTCAATGGTATGCAGCAGCGAGTGACATACGACGGTATTGGCCGTGTCTGCACGATCGAGGAACAAGACGTAGAAAGTACTTCGACCGAACAGCCACTGCGGCTCATCAAGCGCAACCAGTACAACAGCCTGGGTCAGCTTCAGAGCGAAACAGTGACAGACTGGCTGGGAGGCACGCCGTTGGTGCTTCAGACACGCTATGTCTATGACGATTGGGGGCAGGTCAAAACAACGCTGCACCCTGATGGTGTGCAGGCGCATGTCGAGCGATCCCCCGAAGATTTATCGGAGGTCTGCTGGAAGCAGGGGCAAGGTAAAACGGTCACGTTCTTTAATACCCAAGGCAAGCCTGTCAGTGTGGAGACCTTCGACTTGCAGGGCGTTAGCCAGTCCAAAACGACCCATGTCTACGATGGCTTTGGCCGATGCATCCGGCAAACAGACCCCGAAGGCAATGAGACAGCATTTGAGTACGACGCCTTTGGGCGCCTCTGTCGAAGCACTTTGCCCGACGCGACGGTTGTAGAAACCCGGTATGCCTTGTTCAGTAGCGAGGAACTGCCGGTGCAAGTTCAAGCGGCTAACAAAGTGATCGGCACCCAGACATTCGATGGCTTGGGCCGTTTGGTCGCAAGCAACACCGGGGGGCGGAAAACGACCTATGAATATGCACCGGGTAGCTCACTTCCACGCGCAGTCACTCGACCCGATGGTCAGCGCAGCACACGTGACTATGAGGCGCAGCTTGATGGCGCTGTGGTCGGACGTACGAGCGCGAATCAAACCGCCGTTTATGGTTATGACCCCCGCTCCGGATTGCTCACTCGCGCCAGCGAACAGGGACGAACCAGCACCTATGAATACTCCCGTGCGGGAAGGCTAAAGCGCGAGCAATGGGCCTTGGCGGGGCAGTTGTACGAGGCTTTCTACACCTACTCTCTGGGGGGGCGCGTGCTGAGCCAGATCGGTGTAGACGGTTCGCGAAGCGAACATGGTTATGACGCATATGGCCGGTTGAAAACCATGAGTAACGGTGCCTTAAAGGCTGAATGCGAGTACAACGCCCTGGGGCAGATGCACATCATCAAAGCCAGTGATGCAGCGCACCAACAGCTCATAACGACCTTGAATTATGACGAGCTGGGACGGGAAGTGCAGCGCGTGGTGCACGCCAATGGCATCGAGAAAATCACTCTGAAAACCCGTTACACCCGTGCCAGTAAAGTTGCTCAGCGCAGCCTGTTGAGTAACGGGGTCGTCCTGCGCGATGAGCATTTCGACTATGACCGTCGGGGACGACTTATTCATTACCGGTGTAATGGCTCCCAGCGTCCCTGTAACCCGCTCGGGAAAGAAATTGTGGCCCAGCGCTTCGAATTTGATGCCTGGGACAACATTGTGTTGCTGCAGACAGACTTTGAGGGCGGTCAAAACACTACGACCTACACCATGAGCGAGAGTGATCCGACGCAGTTGATCAAGGTTGAGCACTCTCATGCGGACTATCCAGCGGCGGTTACATTGCGCTATGACGCCAATGGGCATCTGATTCTGGATGCAGCCGGTCGGACGTTGAGTTATGACGGCCTGGGTCGTCTCACACAGGTATCGCTGGCGGTTAATGCTGCCGTTCGCAAGTACGGCTATGACGCGGGGGATCGGTTGGTTGAGGTGATCGATAGCGACACGGCGCCCAGGCATTTTTTTTACCGCGATGACTGTTTGGTCAATGAAGTGAAAGGCTCGGATACCAAGACGTTTTTCCGTATGGGAAATACGCTGCTGGGGCAGGAGGAGCAAGGGGCAGCGGTACGTACAGTCTTATTGGCGGGTGATTCACAGAAAACCGTATTGGGTGCCTCTGTGACTGATCATTTTTCTTCGGTTGCGTATGACCCTTATGGCAACCGGTCGATGCAGGGTGATGTGCTGACCGGGCTCGGTTTCAATGGCGAGCGGCTTGACTCGGTGACTGAGTGCTACCTGTTGGGCAATGGCTATCGGGCTTACGATCCGTTGCTGATGCGTTTTCAAAGTCCGGACAACCAGAGTCCGTTTGGAGCCGGAGGGTTGAATCCCTATGCCTATTGTTTGGGTGATCCGATCAATCGAAGCGATCCTACAGGGCATTCCGTTTGGGAAGCTCTGCTAGGCGCCGGTATGGCCGCGCTGGGTATCCTGGCAAGTATTGCAACTTTTGGTGCGGCTACACCGCTGGCAATCGCGGGACTGGTGGCGGGCGTGACCAGTGGCATCGCAGGGATTGCCAGTGCTGTATTCCAAGGGGCCTGCCCGGAGTCAGGTGCAGGCGAAATATTGGGTTATGTAAGTCTGGGGCTTGGGCTTCTATCAGTGGGTATAGGCCTTGCCGCCATGGGCAAAGCTTTCAGCCATGTTGGTAATCGTTTGCACGATGCCTTTAAGAGTGGGCTCGATGGAAAAGGGGCGCTGAAGGCCGGAAAGGCAATGGCAAAAGGTGCCAAAGGGAAAACGATTGCACCCACCGTCAAATGGAAGGTTATTGCGCCCAAGCCGAAAAATATACGTTCAGATTTGAGTGAGAGTGCCCTGAATGACTATCAGCGTTTTGTTAGAAGTATTGAAGAGCAGAATTTACACCCGGGTATAGCCGCGCAAAAACTGGGTGACGCCAAGTACACAAGAATGAGTGGCACGGCTAAAAACATACATCAATATGAGATTCGAATAGGTGGAAAGGACCGCGTGACGTTTTTATTGCACAAGGATTCAGTAGAAATACTCCAGGTGGGCGGGCACGCTCTGATGAAGAAGTAAGCCCAAACCCCTAACGCGCCGCGTGCTGATCAAGCGCCCACTGCACATGCTCCTGCACCAGCTCTGACGGGTAATCGCGGCGTGCCTTCAATGCTTCCAGCACAGGAATGGTCGACGGCGCATTGCCCAGTCCCACGGCCAGATTGCGCAGAAAGCGCTCATAACCGGCGCGGCGAAGCGGCGAGCCTTCTGTGCTGCTGAGGAACGTGGCTTCATCCCACATGAACAGTTGCGCCAGTTCGGCGTTGTCCAGATTGTGCCGTGGTTTGAAGTCACCTTCGGCCGTGGTACGGGCGAAGCGGTTCCACGGGCACACGATCTGGCAGTCATCGCAACCAAACACCCGATTGCCGATCATGGCCCGCAGTTCGACCGGGATGGCGCTCTTGAGCTCAATCGTCAGGTATGAAATACACCGCCGCGCATCCAGCACATACGGCCCGACAAACGCATTGGTCGGGCAAATGTCCAGACAGGCTGTGCAGCGCCCGCAATGCTCGGTTTCGTGGGGCTCATCTTCGGGCAGCGCAAGGTCGACGAACAGTTCGCTCAAAAAGAAGTAACTGCCCGCCTTGCGATTGAGCACTAAGGTGTTCTTGCCGATCCAGCCTAAACCGGCCTTTTGTGCGATGGCTTTTTCCAGCACCGGGGCGCTGTCGACGAAAGCGCGAAAGCCGAACGGCCCGATCTGGGCTTGAATACGGTCTGCCAGTTGTTGCACGCGCTTGCGGATCAGCTTGTGGTAATCACGCCCCAGTGCGTAACGCGACACGTAGGCTTTTTCAGGCTGGGCCAGTAAGTGCGCCATGTGCGTGTCGCCGGGCAGGTAGTCCATGCGCAGCGAGACCACGCGCAAGGTGCCGGGTACCAGCTCTTCGGGGTGCGAGCGTTTGCTGCCGTGGGCGCCCATGTAGTCCATTTCGCCGTGGTAGCCCGCCGCGAGCCAGCGTTCGAGGTGTTGCTCGTGCTCCCCCAAGTCGAGGCCGGCAATGGCGACTTGTTGAAAGCCCAGCTCGCGGCCCCATTCCTTGATGGATTGAGCGAGAGCGGGCAGGTCGACAGTATTAGCAGGCATGAGGCAAGAGAAACCGGGGCTGAGATGCGTATAATTCTGCCAGACATCGGAGCCCGACACGTATGCCGCAGACCAAACACCTGTTATCTGAACCCGACCTCCTGCGTGCAGCCACGCTGCCACGCCTGCCTGCCCGCGCGCCAGACGCCCATAAAGGCCAGTTCGGGCACGTGCTGCTTATCGGTGGTGACCGAGGTTTTGGCGGCTCGATTACCTTGAGCGCTCAGGCGGCTTTGCGCTGCGGCGCCGGGCTGGTGTCGCTGGCCACACGCCCTGAGCATGTGCCCGCGGCGTTGACCCGCTTGCCTGAAGTGATGACCTCAGGTGTGTCGTCGGCCAATCAGGTGATGGGCCTTTTGGCGCAAGCCTCGGTGTTGGTGGTCGGCCCCGGTTTGGGGCAGGCGGCATGGGGCCGTAGCTTGTTGTCCGCAGCGGCGCAGGCAAAAATCCCGCAAGTGTGGGATGCCGATGCGTTGAATCTGTTGTCCAACGCTGACCTTGCCTTGGCTCCGGGCACGGTGATGACGCCGCACCCTGGTGAGGCGGCTCGGTTGCTGGGCATCAGCACTGAACAGGTGCAGGCCGATCGCCCTGCAGCGGCGCGGGCGTTGGTTGAAAAATACTCAGCTGTGTGCGTGCTTAAAGGCGCAGGCAGTTTGATTGCCGGGCTGGAGGGGCAGTTGGCGCGCTGCGATCTCGGTCACCCTGCCATGGCCACCGCCGGGTTGGGTGATGTGCTGGCAGGGGTGATTGGCGCCTTCATGGCACAAGGCATGGCAGCGTTTGATGCTGCGTGTCTGGCGGTGTGGCTGCATGCCAGCGCCGGAGAGCAACAAGGAACTTTGGGCCGAGGGCTGGCGGCCACTGATTTGATTCCAGCCATTCGTCAGTTGTTGGAGGAACACGCACCGTGCACGAATTAACACTGCAACTGGACGATGAAGCGGCCATGACCGCGTTTGGCGCAAAGTTGGCGGGCATCACGCAAGGCCATGGTCTGATCTTCCTTGAAGGCGACCTTGGAATGGGCAAGACCACCCTGTCACGCGGCCTGATCCGCGGGCTCGGGCATGTGGGCGCGGTTAAAAGTCCGACCTTTACGTTGGTTGAGCCCTACGAGATTGACGACATCCGCGCCTTCCATTTCGACCTTTACCGTTTGGTTGACCCTGAAGAGCTGGAATTTCTGGGCATCCGCGACTATTTCGAAGATGACGCACTGTGTTTGATCGAGTGGCCCGAAAAGGGTGCAGGCTTTTTGCCAAAGCCCGACCTGACCATTACCATTACCCCGCATAACACCGGGCGTTTGCTGAAGCTGACGCCCCAAGGTTCGCGTGGCGAGTCTTGGTGTGCCGCCTTGGCACCGGAAAACAATCAATGATGGGGTTTGGTATGCGCTTTCGCGCGTTAGTGAGTGTCGTTGGAGTGTTGCTCAGTGTCATGGCCGTCAATGCCTTGGCCGCGACTCAGGTAAAAAGCGTGCGGCTGTGGCGTGCCCCGGACAACACCCGTTTGGTGTTTGACCTGACAGGCCCGGTGCAACACAGCGTATTTACCCTCACATCGCCTGACCGTCTGGTGATCGACATCAACGGCGCCACTCTGGCCGGTGCATTGAATGTGCCGACGGCCAACACGCCGATTACCAGTTTGCGTTCGGCGCAACGCACACCCACCGACCTGCGCGTGGTGATTGACCTGAAAAAGGCCGTCACCCCCAAGAGTTTCGTGCTGGCGCCTAACGCCCAGTACGGCAATCGTCTGGTGGTTGACCTGTATGACCAGGGCGTGGACCTGGCGCCAAGTCTGCCTGCCACCAACGTGGCGAAGGTGCCTGTGGTGCCGGTGACCCCTGCGCAGCCTGATGTCACATTGCCCCCGATCCCGAGTGGCAAGCGCAGTGTTGTGGTGGTCATTGACGCTGGCCACGGCGGTGAAGACCCGGGCGCTTCCGGCTCCCGCGGTCAACGCGAGAAAGACGTGGTGCTGGCCATTGCCAAAGAATTGCAGCGTCAGGTCAACGGCATGAAAGGCTTCCGCGCCGAACTGACCCGCACGGGCGATTACTTCATTCCTCTGCGTGGCCGTACTGAAATTGCCCGTAAGAAGGGCGCCGATCTGTTTGTCTCGATTCACGCTGACGCCGCGCCTTCCAAGGCTGCGTTTGGCGCTTCGGTGTTTGCGTTGTCTGAACGCGGCGCCACCTCTGAAACCGCACGCTGGCTGGCCGACAGTGAAAACCGTTCTGACTTGATCGGCGGTGCCGGTAACGTCAGCCTGGACGACAAAGACCGCATGCTGGCCGGTGTGCTGCTCGACCTGTCGATGACGGCGTCGTTGACCTCCAGCTTGAACGTGGGTCAGAAAGTCCTGACCAACATTGGTCGCGTGACCCCGTTGCACAAGCAACGCGTGGAACAGGCCGGGTTTATGGTGCTTAAATCGCCGGACATCCCGTCGATCCTCGTGGAAACCGGCTTCATCTCCAATGCCAACGAAGCCTCGAAGCTGGCGTCGGCGAATCACCAGCAAGCACTGGCGCGCTCGATCAGCAGCGGTGTTCGCCAGTTCTTCCAGCAAAACCCGCCGCCGGGCACGTACATCGCCTGGTTGCGAGACACGGGCAAAATCGCCCAAAGCGCTCGCGAGCACCGTGTGTTGCCGGGCGAAACGCTGGCCATGATCGCGGTGCGCTATCAGGTTGGCGTGGCCACGTTGCGCTCCAGCAACAGCCTGAAAAGCGATGAACTCAAAGTGGGCCAGACCCTGAGTATTCCGGCTGCTGAACTGGTGTCCAAGCAATGAGTGATGTTGAGCTCACGAGCAGTGCGCGGATTGAACTGCTCAGCCCGCGCCTGGCCAACCAGATTGCTGCGGGCGAGGTGGTTGAGCGTCCCGCGTCGGTGATCAAAGAGCTGCTGGAAAACAGCCTGGACTCCGGCGCCAAGCGCATTGATGTGGACGTTGAGCAAGCCGGTATCAAGTTGTTGCGTGTGCGCGACGACGGCAGCGGTATCTCAAGCGACGATTTGCCTCTGGCACTGGCGCGGCACGCCACCAGCAAAATTCGTGACCTTGAAGACCTTGAGCGGGTGATGAGCCTCGGTTTTCGCGGTGAGGCGCTGGCGTCCATCAGTTCCGTCGCGCGGTTGACCCTGACCTCGCGCACCCGTGGTGCCGATCAGGCGTGGCAAGTCGAAACCGAAGGCCGCGACATGGCGCCTCGGGTTCAGCCGGCGGCCCATCCCGTGGGCACGTCGGTTGAAGTGCGCGACCTGTTCTTCAACACCCCTGCGCGCCGCAAGTTTCTCAAGACTGAAAAAACCGAATTCGATCACCTGCAAGAAGTCATCAAGCGTCTGGCGTTGGCGCGCTTCGACGTGGCCTTCAATTTGCGCCACAACGGCAAGTCGATCCTCAACCTGCACGAGGCGCGTGACGACGTAGCGCGTGCCCGGCGCGTGGCCGCGGTGTGCGGTTCGGCGTTCCTGGAGCAGGCGCTGCCGATTGAAGTCGAGCGCAACGGCTTGCATTTATGGGGTTGGGTGGGCTTGCCGACATTCTCGCGCAGCCAGGCCGACTTGCAGTATTTCTACGTGAATGGCCGGGCCGTGCGCGACAAGCTGGTCGCGCATGCGGTGCGTCAGGCGTACCGCGACGTCCTGTTTAACGGGCGTCACCCGACGTTTGTGCTGTTTTTCGAGGTCGATCCTTCGGTGGTCGACGTGAACGTTCACCCGACCAAACACGAAGTGCGTTTTCGCGACGGGCGCATGGTGCATGACTTTTTGTACGGCACCTTGCACCGTGCGCTGGGTGATGTGCGCCCCGAGGACCAACTGGCAGCTCCGGCACCCGTGCCGGGGGCTGAGCGCCCGACCGGTCTGGACGCGGGGGAGTTTGGTCCGCAAGGTGAAATGCGCCTGGCCGCCCATGTGCTGGAACAGCCGCAGTCCGCGCCCACCCCGCACGTTGCCGGATCAGGCGCCGGAGCGGGGTATCAGTACCAGTACCGCCCACAGCCTGCCACGCCCTCGGTGCCCGCCGAAGAAGCACGCAATGCCTACCGCGAATTTTTCGCGCCGCTACCCGAAGCCAATGCCTCGCCACTGCCTGAAGGGCAGGGCGACATCCCGCCGCTGGGCTTTGCGCTGGCGCAGCTCAAGGGCATTTATATCCTTGCCGAAAACGCGCTGGGCCTGGTGTTGGTGGACATGCACGCCGCGCATGAACGGATCATGTACGAGCGGCTGAAAATCGCCATGGCCAGCGAAGGTTTGAGCGGGCAGCCGTTGCTGGTGCCCGAGTCGATCGCCGTCAGTCAGCGCGAAGCCGATTGCGCTGAAGAACACGCCGAATGGTTCCAGCGCCTGGGCTTTGAATTGCAGCGTCTGGGCCCGGAAACATTGGCCATCCGCCAGATTCCGGCCCTGCTCAAGCAAGCAGAAGCTCAGCGTCTGGTGCATGACGTGCTGGCCGACTTGATGGAATACGGCACCAGTGACCGGATTCAGGCGCACCTCAACGAACTGCTCGGCACCATGGCGTGCCACGGTGCGATCCGGGCCAATCGCCGCTTGGCGATCCCGGAAATGAACGGCTTGTTGCGTGACATGGAAAACACCGAGCGCAGTGGTCAGTGCAATCATGGTCGTCCCACCTGGACCCAAATGGGTCTGGACGACTTGGACAAACTCTTTTTGCGCGGTCGCTGATGACAGGTTCCAACGCATTACCCCCCGCCATTTTTCTGATGGGGCCGACGGCAGCCGGCAAGACCGACCTCGCCATTGAGCTGAGCAAAGTGCTGCCCTGCGAGCTGATCAGTGTTGACTCGGCGCTGGTGTATCGCGGCATGGACATTGGCACTGCCAAGCCTTCGCACGACATATTGGCCAAACATCCGCACCAATTGATCGACATTCTCGATCCCGCCGAGAGCTATTCAGCGGCTGACTTTCGTGCGGATGCGTTAAAGGCCATGGCCGAGATCACCGCGCGCGGCAATATTCCGCTGTTGGTGGGCGGCACCATGCTCTATTACAAGGCATTGATTGACGGGCTGGCAGACATGCCGGCCGCTGATCCCGAGGTGCGTGCGCAGCTCGAAGAAGAGGCGCAGCGCCTGGGCTGGCAGGCTTTGCACGATCAGTTGGCGGCGATCGATCCCGAGTCCGCGGCGCGCATTCACCCCAACGATCCCCAGCGTTTGACGCGTGCGCTTGAGGTCTATCGCGTCAGCGGTCTGAGCATGACTGCGCATCGCCAGAAACAATCTGAGCAATCTACTAAAGCAGCGGCTTCAGGCGCTAGCCAATTGCCCTATACTGTCGCGCATCTGGCCATCGCTCCGGCGCAACGTCAGGTACTGCATGAACGAATTGCACAAAGATTCGGGCAAATGCTGGAACAGGGGTTCATAGATGAGGTCCTAGCCCTGCGTAATAGAAGTGACCTGCATGCGGGGTTGCCGTCTATACGTGCAGTGGGCTATCGACAAGTCTGGGACTACCTCGACGGCAAGCTGTCGCAGGCCGAGATGAAGGAGCGCGGCATCATTGCCACGCGCCAGTTGGCCAAGCGGCAGTTCACCTGGTTGCGCGGCTGGGATGACATGCATTGGCTTGATAGCCTGGCCTGCGACAATCTGCCACGAGCCTTGAAATACCTGGGATCGGTCTCCATATTGAGCTGAGTCTCCGGAAATGCCGTCTATCCTATGGGTGTGGCGTCATCGACCCTCTAAATTTTGTTTCTTTTTTTATCCTTACAGGAGTGCGGCATATGTCAAAAGGGCATTCGCTACAAGACCCTTACTTGAATACTTTGCGTAAAGAGAAGGTTGGCGTTTCCATCTACCTGGTCAACGGGATCAAGCTGCAGGGGACCATCGAGTCTTTCGACCAGTTCGTGATTCTGCTGAAAAACACCGTCAGCCAAATGGTTTACAAACACGCTATCTCGACAGTCGTTCCTGTGCGTCCAATTCGTCTGCCAAGCGCAGCAGAATCGGAACAAGCAGACGCTGAGCCAGGTAACGCCTGATAGGAGTCTGCTTTGTTCTTTGAGCGCCACGGTGGTGGTGAGCGAGCAATCCTCGTTCACTTGGAAGGTCAGGACCCTGAGGCGCGCGAAGATCCGCAGGAGTTCCAGGAGTTAGCTGTGTCGGCCGGCGCCGAGACCGTCGCGTTTTTTAACGTGCCGCGTCATCGGCCATCGGCCAAGTACCTGATTGGCAGTGGCAAGGTCGAGGAACTACGCGACCTGGTCAAGGCCGAGAAGGTCGACATTGTGATTTTCAATCACGTCCTCACGCCCAGTCAGGAGCGTAACCTCGAACGAGTTTTCGAGTGTCGCGTGCTTGACCGTACCGGGCTGATTCTCGATATCTTCGCTCAACGTGCCCGTACCCATGAAGGCAAGCTGCAGGTCGAACTGGCCCAGCTTGATCACATGAGCACGCGTCTTGTGCGCGGCTGGACTCACCTTGAACGCCAGGGTGGCGGTATCGGTTTGCGCGGGCCGGGTGAAACCCAGCTTGAAACCGACCGGCGTCTGCTGCGCGTGCGTATCAGCCAGATCAAGGCCCGTCTGAAAAAAGTCCGCAGTCAACGCGAGCAGTCCCGTAGAGGGCGCCAACGCGCCGATATTCCTACAGTGTCGCTGGTGGGCTATACCAACGCAGGCAAGTCCACGCTGTTCAATGCGGTGACCGGTTCTGATGTGTTCGCTGCCGATCAGTTGTTCGCCACGCTCGATCCGACCCTGCGTCGTCTGGATCTGGACGACCTGGGGCCAATCGTACTGGCTGACACCGTGGGCTTCATTCGTCATCTTCCGCACAAGCTAGTTGAAGCTTTCCGGTCTACGCTCGAAGAGTCGAGCAATTCGGATTTGTTACTGCATGTGATTGATGCGCACGAACCGGAGCGCATGGCGCAGATCGAGCAGGTGATGGTGGTGCTGAACGAGATTGGCGCCCAGGACTTGCCGATCCTTGAGGTCTACAACAAAATCGATTTGCTTGAAGCGGTCGAGCCGCAGATCCAGCGGGATGCCGATGGCAAGCCGCAGCGGGTCTGGTTGTCGGCCCGCGACGGCGAGGGGCTGGAGTTGCTGCAACAGGCCATTGCCGAGTTGTTGGGCAACGAATTGTTCGTGGGTACCTTGCGCTTGCCGCAGCGTTTTGCTCGACTGCGTGCCCAATTCTTTGAATTGGGCGCGGTGCAAAAAGAAGAACACGACGATGAAGGCGTGTGCCTGCTGGATGTACGCCTGCCGCGAGCCGAGCTTAATCGCCTGGTCAGCCGCGAAGGGATGGAACCAGCGGTGTTCATCGAAGAACACACTTTGCAATAAAAGCCTCGCAAAGCGGTCGTGCCGCTGTGATAGGCATTCTGTAGCATTGGTCGGCGCGCCGTGGGCGCGTCTTTGCTTTATCAGATGGAGAGCGCTATGGCTTGGAATGAGCCGGGTGGCAACTCGAACAATCAGGATCCTTGGGGTAGCAAACGCCCTAAAAATGGCGACCGCAAGGGACCACCAGATCTCGACGAGGCCTTCCGAAAGCTGCAGGAAAGCCTGAATGGGTTGTTCGGTGGTGGGAAAAAACGTACAGGCGGTAGCGAGGGCGGTTCAAGCGGCGGCAAAAGCGCCGGTTTTGGCGTGCTCGGTATCGTGCTGGTCGTCATGGCAGCCGTCTGGCTGTACAGCGCTGTTTACGTGGTCGATGAACAGGAGCAAGCCGTGGTGCTGCGACTGGGCAAGTACTACGACACAGTGGGACCGGGCCTGAATATCTATTTCCCGCCGTTCGATAAAAAGTACATGGAAAACGTCACGCGTGAGCGTGCGTACACCAAGCAGGGCCAGATGCTGACTGAAGACGAAAACATCGTCGAAGTGCCGCTGACCGTGCAGTACAAGATCAGCAACCTGCGCGACTTCGTGCTGAATGTCGATCAACCGGAAGTTAGTCTGCAACAGGCGACCGACAGCGCCCTGCGTCACGTCGTGGGTTCGACCTCGATGGACAAGGTGCTGACCGAAGGCCGTGAGCAGATGGCGATAGAGATCAAGGAACGCTTGCAGCGCTTCCTCGATACCTACAAAACCGGTATCACCGTGACTCAGGTCAACGTGCAAAACGCCGCCGCACCGCGTGAAGTACAAGAAGCCTTTGATGACGTGATCCGTGCCCGTGAAGACGAGCAACGTGCCCGTAACCAGGCCGAAAGCTACGCCAACGGTGTGGTGCCGGAAGCACGTGGTCAGGCCCAGCGCATCATTGAAGATGCCAACGGCTACCGTGACGAAGTGGTTTCGCGCGCCAAGGGTGAGGCTGATCGCTTTACCAAGCTGGTTGCCGAGTACCGCAAGGCACCGGAAGTCACGCGTGACCGTCTGTACCTGGACACCATGCAGGACGTCTTCAGCAATACCAGCAAGGTACTCGTGACCGGCAACAAGAACGGCCAGAGCAACCTGCTTTATCTGCCGCTGGACAAAATGATTGAAGGCCGTAATGGCAAGAGCACGCCGGCAACCGGTTCTGCCGCCGCCGCGAGCACCAATAACGATGCTGCTTCACATGTCAGCACCGATCTGCCGCAACAGCCGCGTACCAGGGAGAGCCGCTGATGAGCAATAAATCGCTGATCGCCCTTATTGTCGGCGTAGTCGTGGCAGTGGTGGCCTGGAACAGCTTCTACATCGTCTCGCAAACCGAACGCGCGGTTCTGCTGCGCTTCGGCCGTGTGGTTCAGGCGGATGTCCAGCCCGGCCTGCACGTGAAGATTCCTTACGTTAACCAGGTGCGCAAGTTCGATGCCCGCCTGATGACGCTGGATGCGCCGACTCAGCGTTTTCTGACGCTGGAAAAGAAAGCTGTAATGGTTGATGCCTTCGCCAAGTGGCGCGTGAAAGATGCCGAGCGCTTCTACACCGCCACCTCCGGCATGAAGCAGATTGCTGACGAGCGCTTGTCGCGCCGTCTGGAATCCGGCCTGCGTGACCAGTTCGGCAAGCGCACCCTGCACGAAGTGGTGTCGGGTGAGCGGGATGCCTTGATGGCTGACATCACGGCCTCGCTGAACAAAATGGCTGAAAAAGAGCTGGGCATCGAAGTGGTCGACGTTCGCGTCAAGGCCATCGACCTGCCAAAAGAAGTCAACCGTAGCGTGTTCGAGCGCATGAGCACCGAGCGTGAGCGTGAAGCGCGCGAGCACCGGGCCAAGGGTAACGAGCTGGCGGAGGGCATTCGTGCCGACGCCGACCGTCAACGTCGTGTTCTGCTGGCTGAGGCGTATCGTCAGTCTGAAGAATTGCGCGGTGATGGTGATGCCCAGGCTGCCGCGATTTACTCCAAGGCTTACGGCCAGGATCAAGAGTTCTACAAGTTCTATCGCAGCCTGCGCGCTTACCGCGAAAGCTTTGCGAACAAGAGCGACGTACTGGTCCTGGACCCGAGCAGCGACTTCTTCCGTTACCTGGAAAAGTCCAAGCCGCAGCAACAATAAGGCGTCATGCCGTCCGATTGTGGTCTCTGACGTAACAATCGGGCGCATGCTTTCACTCCGCCTGGCGGGCAAATGGCCTGGCGGGGTGATCCTTTAAGAAAACGTGTGTATGATGCGGCAGCCGGGAAATTCCCGGCTTTTTTGCGTCTGCATGTTTGATTGACCGATCGGCTGGTACAGCGTCGGCAGATTTTTCGAGGAATGTGCTGTGTGAGCCTTTCGTTTAAGGCTTTTTTGCTGTGCGCGTTCAAGACGCAGCCACGTTCTGCTTTACTCAAGGCTCGCCTGCTGGCTGGCCGCCCGGATCATAGGGGAATGGCGTAATGGCAACGGTAGACCGCTGGCTCCTGCCAGATGGCATCGAAGAAGTACTTCCACCTGAAGCAGCCCGCATTGAAGTGGCGCGCCGTCAGGTGTTGGATCTGTTCCAGAGCTGGGGCTATGAGTTCGTCGTCACCCCGCATATCGAATACTTGGAGTCCCTGCTGACCGGGGCTGGCCAGGATCTCGACCTGCGGACCTTCAAGGTTATTGACCCGCAGACGGGTCGCCAGATGGGTTTTCGTGCCGACATCACGCCGCAAGTGGCGCGTATCGACGCGCATACCTTGCGCCGTGCTGGTCCTAGCCGTTTGTGCTACGCCGGCAGCGTGCTGCATGCTCAGCCGCGTGCCCTGTCATCCTCGCGCAGCCCGATTCAGCTGGGTGCCGAGTTGTATGGCGATGCGAGCCCGAGCAGCGACGTTGAAGTCATCAGCCTGATGCTGGCAATGCTGCAACTGGCTGACGTCCCGGATGTCCACATGGACCTGGGGCATGTCGGTATTTACCGTGGTTTGGCCCGTGCGGCCCGACTGTCGGTTGAAGTGGAACAACAATTGTTCGACGCCCTGCAACGCAAGGCGATCGACGAAGTAACGGCCTTGACCGAAGGCTTGCCGGCCGATCTGGCGGACATGCTGCGGGCATTGGTTGATTTGTGTGGCGGTCGCGAGGTGTTGGCTGCTGCGCGTGAGCGACTGGCCAGGGCACCGGCGCAGGTCATGGCGGCTCTGGATGATTTGCTGGCGATTGCCGAGCGGTTGTCGGTGCGTTTCCCGCAGTTGCCGTTGTATTTCGACCTGGGTGAGTTGCGTGGGTATCACTACCACACCGGTGTGGTTTTTGCGGTTTTTGTACCGGGCGTTGGGGACTCCATCGCTCAGGGCGGTCGGTATGACGACATCGGTGCCGACTTCGGTCGTGCCCGTCCGGCAACCGGCTTCTCGACCGATTTGAAAACCCTGGTCACCCTGGGGCGTGCTGAAGTCGAGTTACCGTCTGGCGGTATCTGGATGCCAGACAGCACGGATGCGGCACTCTGGCAGCACGTTTGCCAGCTTCGCAGCCAAGGCCAGCGCGTGGTTCAGGCATTGCCTGGGCAGGCGCTGACCGCCGCCCGCGAGGCCGATTGTGACCGCCAATTGATTCTGCAGAACGGCGCGTGGCAAGTCATGCCGCTCGCTTCTTGAGTTTTCCTGCCGGCGGCTGCCGGCACCAAGTTTGCGCGAATGAGGACAAGTGTTATGGGTAAGAATGTCGTAGTCCTGGGCACCCAATGGGGTGATGAGGGCAAAGGCAAGATCGTTGATCTGCTGACCGAACATGCTGCCGCTGTAGTGCGTTACCAGGGCGGCCACAACGCGGGCCACACGCTGGTTATCGACGGCGAAAAAACCGTATTGCACCTGATTCCGTCGGGCGTGTTGCGCGAAGGCGTGCAATGCCTGATCGGCAACGGCGTCGTGGTTGCTCCCGATGCCCTGCTGCGTGAAATCATCAAGCTGGAAGAGAAAGGCGTACCGGTGCGTGAGCGCCTGCGTATCAGCCCGTCCTGCCCGCTGATCCTGTCCTTCCACGTGGCGCTGGACCAGGCCCGTGAAAAGGCCCGTGGCGAGCTGAAGATCGGTACAACCGGTCGCGGCATCGGCCCGGCTTACGAAGACAAAGTTGCACGTCGTGGCCTGCGTGTCGGCGACCTGCTGAACATGCCGCGCTTTGAAGCCAAGCTGCGTGAGTTGGTGGAATACCACAACTTCATGCTGGTGGGTTTCTACAAAGAACCGGCCATCGACTTCGACAAGACCCTGGCCGAGTGCAAGGAATACGCCGAGCTGCTCAAGCCGCTGATGCTGGACGTGACAGCCGAGCTGCACGACCTGCGTCGTGCTGGCAAAGACATCATGTTCGAAGGCGCGCAAGGTTCGTTGCTCGACATCGACCACGGCACCTACCCGTACGTAACCAGCTCCAACACCACGGCCGGTGGCGTTGCGACCGGTTCGGGCGTAGGCCCGATGTTCCTGGACTACATCCTGGGCATCACCAAGGCGTACACCACCCGCGTGGGTTCGGGCCCGTTCCCGACTGAGCTGTTCGACGACGTCGGCGCTCACCTGGCCAAGCAGGGTCACGAGTTCGGCGCCACCACTGGCCGTGCCCGTCGTTGCGGCTGGTTCGACGCCGTTATCCTGCGCCGCGCTATCGACGTGAACAGCATCTCGGGCATCTGCCTGACCAAGCTGGACGTACTGGACGGTCTGGAAACCATCAACATCTGCGTAGGCTACAAAGACGCAGACGGTAACGAGATCGCACCGACCGACGCTGACAGCTACGTGGGCCTGCAGCCTGTGTACGAAGAAGTGCCGGGCTGGACTGAATCGACCGTGGGCGCCAAAACCTTGGAAGAACTGCCAGCCAACGCACGTGCTTACATCAAGCGCGTAGAAGCACTGATCGGCGCGCCGATCGACATCATTTCGACTGGCCCGGACCGCAACGAAACCATCGTTCTGCGTCACCCGTTCGCTTAAGTCGCATGCTGTCAACCAAAGGGCCCTTCGGGGCCCTTTGTTGTTTTTGCCGCGCAGGCCATTCACGGCACGACCCTTGCTGTAGAGAACCTTATCAAAGGTGCCATCAATGTAATGGCACGTCGTAGAGGGGTTCGTCATGTCAGCCATTCTTTCTCTGTTACAAAGCCGACTGTTGCGGCCCGTGTTCGTTACCCTTGGTATCGCTCTTTTGGTGCAAGTGCTGGTCGCGGTTGCACTGACACGGAGCACGGTCACGGCGCTGGAGTCGGACCTGGATGCGCGTCTGGGGGCCGACAGCCAAAAACTATCAGTGGAGCTGGAGCAAGCCGGACGTGAAGTCAAAGGCAGTCTGGAAGGACTGTCTGCGAGTACGCGCCAACGCCTGACGGCAGGTTTGTCCCCGCGCTTGAAAGAAGAACAGGCGCAGGTGCGTACAACGCTTGAAAAAAGCCTGATGGATTCCGCGAACGACATGGCGCAACTGCTTGCCGCCGTAGCGCCCCGTGCCATGTGGGACAGCGACGTCCCCACGCTGTCTGAATTCGCCCGTCGCGCTCAGCGCAACCCCAACGTGCTGTTTGTGGTGTACGACGACGCCACCGGCCAGCACCTCACGCGTTACCTCAACCGTGAAAACCCGATCAACAAGGCACTGCTGGAAAAGGGCCAGGGCGACCGTGCGCTGGATAAAGTGCTGGATGCGGCCCGGCATGATCCGGCGGTGTATTACATCGAAGCCCCGATCAGCCCCAATGGCGTGGAGATCGGCAAAGTCCTCATGGGGGTTTCCACCGCGACGATTGAGCAGGACGTGGCGGCGCTCGATCAGCGGTTTAACGGGTTGATTGCCAGCAGTGAGCAGTTGGTCAGCGACAGCCTGCAAGGGGCAGCCGCCGACAGTGCGGGCGCGTTGCGTTCGCGACTGGAATCGGCCCAGGCCGCCGCGGCCCAAATGCAAGCCAATACCGCCAGCACCGTGCGCGATGCGGCGGATACCTTGCGCTGGCGCATCGGGCTGGGGCTGGCGATTGTCGGGTTTGCTGTCTTGCTGCTGGTGGCCGTGGTGCTGGGGCGGCGGGTGGTCAACAAACTCCTGTTGTTGATCGCAGCGCTGGATGACCTGGCCGCCGGGGAAGGGGACCTGACCAAGCGCGTGGGCCTGAACAGCAAAGATGAAATCGGTGACATGGCGGGCGCGGTCAACCGGTTTGTCGACAAGTTACAGCCCATCGTGCGTGAAGCTGGCGATGTGGCGCAGCGCACGGGTGTCGAAATCGGTGCCATGACCCTGCGCAATGCCGGTGCAGACGCCGCCGCGCAACTGCAGCGGGACGAGGTGGCACAAAGTCTGGATGCCTTGTCGACCATGGCCGATGCCGCGCAAACGGAAAGCCATGCGATGCAGGCGGCGCTCCAGCAGGTGATGGACATTCGCCAGGCCACGGATGAAAACACCCGGACCTCGGCGCAGGTCGGCGGTTTGATCGAAGCCTTGGCGGTGCAAGTGGGGGCGGGCGCCAAAGTCATCGAGCGACTGGCCCAGCAAAGCGAGCAGATCGAAGTGGTGCTTACCGTGATTCACGGTATCGCTGAGCAAACCAACCTGCTGGCCCTCAATGCCGCCATTGAAGCGGCGCGAGCCGGAGAAACCGGGCGCGGGTTTGCGGTCGTGGCCGATGAAGTCCGGGCACTGGCGAGCAAGACACAAAGTTCGACCGGCGACATTCAGGCGCACATTGTGGCCTTGCAGCAAGGCGCGAAAGAAGCGGTCGCCGCTATCGGACTGGCTGGGCGGCAAGCCGATGAAGGGCTGGCGGTGTTGCGCGGGAGCGTGCAATTGCAGAAAACCGTGCAGGCGTCGGTCGAAAAAGTGCATGCCGCCATTGGCGACGCGACCAGGGCCGCAGCCCATCAGGCACAGGGCGCGCATGCGGTGCGCGGACGGGTAGAGGTGATCCATGCGCAGACCGAGCGTGCGGCGCAGGCGGTAAATGAAACCACCGCCAGCGGAAGGGTGCTGGATGGGTTGGCCGCGCAGCTGAAAGCGAGCCTTGGGCAGTTCCGGGCGTGAAATCAAACCACCCTCTCCCCAGTGGGAGAGGGTGGCGTGATGGCGTGCTGTTCAGCGGCTCAAATACATCCGTGTGGTCAGCAAATACACGGGCAGCCCCGACACCAGGATCAGCAGCGCCGCATACGGTGCTGCGGCGGCAAACTCAATGTTTGAGGTGTGCGACCACACTTGCGTGGCCAGCGTGTTCAGCCCGGTCGGGCTCAGCAGCAGGGTCGCGGTCAGCTCTTTCATGGCATCGAGGAACACCAGCGCAAACGCCGCACCCAGCGCCGGGAAGATAATCGGCAATGTCACGCGGCAAAATGCCGAGAACGATGAGGCTCCCAACGTGCGCGCCGCTTCTTCAAGTTGCGGCGCGGCTTTGTTCAGTGCCGTGCGGATCGGGGCTTGTGCCAGCGGCAAAAACAACAAAGCGTATGCGATCAGCAGCAAGGTCGAGGTTTGGTACAGCGCCGGCACGTAATGCAGCGCGAAGTACACCAAGGCCAAGGCAATCACCAGCCCCGGCAAGGCGTGCAGCAGATACGGCAAGCGCTCGGCCCAAATCGCCAACTGACCTTTATAACGCACCACCAGCAACCCCACCGGCACCGCCAGCAGCAGGCACAGCGCTGCACCGCCCAATGCCAGAGACAGCGACGAGAGCAACGCTTCACCGATTTCAGCCATTGGGAACGCCGCCGAGCTGCCTTTAACCAGCCAGTACACCAGCATGCCCAACGGAATGCCGCTGCCAATGATCGCCAGCGCCAGGCAATACGCTTGCCCCGCCAGCGCCAATTTGCCCAGACGCACTTGTCCGGCGTGACGCGCAGCGCCCTGGCCGATGCGTACATGACGCCCCTTGCCACGCACTTTGAGTTCCAGCCACAACAACGTCAGGCACATCACCAGCAACACGGCTGACAGCATCGCCGCATTGGCGTTACTGAATTCCAGTTCGAATTGCTGATAAATCGCGGTGGTGAAGGTTTGCAGGCCGATGATCGACAGCGCGCCGAATTCCACCAGCATGTGCAGGGCAATCAGCAGCGAACCGGCCAGCAACGATGGCCACAGCAGCGGCAGGGTAATCCTGAAAAACACCCCCCAACGATTCTGGCCCAAGGTTCGGGCCGACTCTTCAAGGGCCGGGTCGAGGTTGCGCAATGTGGCCGCAACCGGCAGGAAAATAAGCGGGTATTTGGACAGGCTCATCACCAGAATGGCGCCGCCCAACCCTTCAAAACTGGAACTGAGCGACACCCAGGTGAAACTGCTGACAAACGCCGGGACCGCGAACGGCAGGCACAAAATCACCCCCCATAGGCGGCGTCCCGGCAGGTTGCTGCGTTCGAGCAACCACGCCAGTGACAGCCCGACCAGCGCGCAGGTCACGGTCACGCCCACCATCAGCAGTAACGTGTTGCGCATCAGGCCGAACACATAAGGCCGCCACAACATATGCGCCGCTTGCGCCCACCCGGCCTGCCAGGCTTTGGTGCCGACATACAGCAACGGCAACAGGCTCAACCCGACCAGCAACAGGACGGGCAGCAGCAGCCAGATGGAAGGCCTTTTACGTTTCAGGGTGAAGCGCGCAGGTTGGGCGGCCGCAAGCATCAGAGCAGGCCAACGTCGCGTTCGAGGTCCAGCGCTTCTTCGGCGTTGCCCAGGTCGGCTGGGGTCACTTTGGGCGGTTGCAGTTCATCGAACGGCTTGAGCCCGCGCTCCGAGACCATGCCTTTGCGCATCGGGTATTCGGCGGTGGTGTTGGTAATTACCCGCTGGCCTTCTTCGCTGGCCATGTAGGCCAGCAATTGCTGGGCTTCTTTCGGATGCTTGCTGGCTTTGAGCACGCCTGCGCTGGAGACCGTAATCAAGCCGCCCGCATCACCGTCGGTGAAGTAATGCAGCTTGGAATCCAGTTGGCCTTTTTCGCGCTGCAAGGCAAACCAGTAGTAGTTGTTGACCAACACTGCCGCCACTTCGCCGTTCTCGACCGCTTTGAGCGCCACCATGTTGTTGGTGTAGGTCTTGCCGAACGCGCGCAGGCCCGTCAGCCACTCTTCCGCGGCTTCACGGCCATGCAGCTTGATGATCGCCACGGCTTGTTCCTGAAACGCGCCGCTGGTGGGTACAAAACCGATCTTGCCTTGCCACTCGGGGTCAGCGAAGTCCATCACCGACGCTGGCAGGTCTTTTTCATCGATCTTTTTCGGGTTGAACGCGACCACGCGGGTACGTGCAGTCACGCCGATCCAGGTGCCATTGGCGGCCACGTATTCCTTGGGCAGGGCTTGCAGCGTGGCGTCATCAGCCTTGGCCAGAAAACCCTGTTCGCCCAGGTTGTTCAGGGGCGGGGATTCCTCCGCGTAGAACACGTCGGCGGGCGATCGATCACCTTCTTCCATGATCTGGCTGGCCAATTGATTGCTGCTGCCTTTGCGCACATTCACGTGAATGCCGGTCTTGGCTTCGAACGCGGCGGCGAGGTTGTCACCGACTTCCTTGTGCTGACCGTTATAGAGCGTCAGGGAAACTTTGTCGGCGGCGTAGGCGGTAGGTGCGGTGAGTGTGAGACCAAGAGCGGCGATCGACAGGCCGCGCAGTAGGAATGTCGCAAGCTGGGTATTTCGGAGCATCATTCGCTGGGTTCCTCGCTTGGGTACTACAAAACTTGTAACAATAATAAACGATATTGTTTCTCAAGTGCGCTTGACCCAGCGTCCAATTGCGCAAACGCGACCAACTGTGATGCCGCTTGCCTTCATAGCGTGTCGAGAAAGCTGCGTAAGGCCCGTAATTCATCCTTGTCCATGTTCAGCACTTTCAGGCGTTCGCTGGTGGTGGGGAACAGCGGATCGTTGGCTTGCTGCGCGTTGGGGCGTGGGCGCGGCATGCCCATGTTGTAGAACGCCAGCGTGCCTTCCATATTCACGAACAGGCCGTTGTGCATCCACGGCGCGGTTTTGCTGACCAGCCGCAGAGACGGTGTGCGGAAGGCGCCCACGTCCTCGGGCTTGCCGGTTACTTGGTAGCGCCCCAGGTCTTCGTATTTGCGCCCGTAATAGCTGAGCCCCACGTTGTGGAACTGTTCGTCACTCAAGGCGGGGCCGAAGTGACAGTTCATGCAGCGCGCTTTGGTGCGGAACAGATGCAGGCCGTAAAGCTGCTCTTCGCTCATGCGCTGCGGGCGCCCGCGCAGTAATTGTTCGAACGCGGTCGTGCGGGTGGCCGTCACCAGCGTGCGCTGAAACGTTGCCAAAGCCTGTGCGGTTTTTTCTTGCGTGATCGGCCCTGGACCAAACACTTCGGCAAACTGCGTACCGTAGGACGTGTCTGAATTGAGCCGTTGTAGCAGTTGCGGAATATCGAAGGCCATTTCCACCGGGTCAATGATCGGGTGCATGGCCTGCTGTTCAAGGCTGCCGCCGCGGCCATCCCAGAACAGCGCAGCACTGTAACCGCTCATCACCAGGCTGGGGGCATTGCGGCGGCCGCTTTGGCGGTCATGGCCAAAAGACACGCGTCGACCATCGGCAAACGCCAGGTCGGCTTCATGGCAAGACGCGCAGGCAATCTGCCCTGAACGCGACAGCTTGGGGTCGTTGAACAGTTTTTTGCCGAGCGCCGCTTTGGCATCGCTGAACGGGTTGTCGGGCGGCGCGGGGGCGTGCGCAGGAAGCGCGGCCATCTCTTGCCATTGCACGTCGGCGTCCACAGTGGGCGCAGGCCACTGCGCAACGGGCTGGCGATACAGGTTGGCGATGCAGGTTTTGTAGTCGGCGGCAGTTGCGACGCAGGGCTGAGCCGCGTTCGCGGTGCAGGCGAGCGCGCCCAGCCAGAGCCCAAGCATGCTGCGATGAATGAGTGCTTTCAAAATGTGTAACCCACTTCGACCATAAATTGGCGACCCACTTCAAAGGTTGTCAGGCCCGTGGTGTCGGTGGCGCTGACGATTTGTTTGTCCAGCAGGTTGGTGACATCCAGGTTGACGAACACCGATTGGTCCTTGGCGGTGGGCATTTCCCAGGCCAGGCGGGTGTCCCAGGTCAGTGCCCCGGAAAACGGCGTCTCTTCCCAGACGCGCACGGCAGCGCCCTGAAACTCTGTGGTTTTACCCGTGGCCGCGATCCGGCGGTAGCCGTCGCGGTAACGCAGGAAGTTGCTCCACGTCAGGTGCAGCGGTTCAACTTCGGTGACGGTGGTCAGGCGTGCCGTCCAGGGGCGGTTGTAATTGCTCGCGGGCATGTCCGAATACTTCATGAACTTGCCGTCGTACTGGATCGTCGGGTCTTCCACATAAATGGCGCCAATGTTGGCGCTGTAGTTGGACAGGCCGGTGTTTTGCACCGTGCTCCAGTCCATGGCGAATTGCCCCGTGGTGCGGGTGCTGCCCACTATGAAGGGGCGCAGCGGGGTGATGGTCAGGGTGTAAATGTCGGCTTCGCTTTGGCCGCCGTTGTAATAGGTGTAGTAATTGGCCGCCAGGGTGGTGGGGTCGTCGGTGGGCGCTCCGATCTGTGAGCCCCAGGCGCGGCTGACTTGTTCGCGCCCTTTGCGGTTGACGTATTTGACAGCGAACTCGGTGTCCCACTGCACATGGCTCAGGCCGAGGGTGAGTTCGTCGTCATAGGGCACTTTGAGCTGGTTGAACTTGCTGTCGTTTGGGGTGCGCTTGCTCATTACCCAATCGGCGGACGGGTTGGGGCGTGTGTATTCGGTGTTCATGGCGGCCACCCCGTCGCGCAGTTTGTAGGCGTACAGGTTGCGTCCGTAATACCGGTTGGCGCCAGCGGTGAGGCGGGTCTGGCCGTTGCCGAACACATCCAGTTCCACGGCAAATCGCGGCGCCAGGGTGACTTGTTTCATGTAGTCGTCGCCGTCGATGCGCACGCCGGGTCGTACCGTCAGGCGTTTGTAGCGCATTTCGTCCTGGATATAGAGCGCCCATGAGCGGGTGTCGAAGGACGTTTTACCTTGGGTCACGGTTTTTTTGTTGGCGTATTGGCCTTCCCAGCCATTGACGGTCATGCCCATCGAGCACAACGGGTCATTGGCCGGGCAGGACGTGGCCTTGGCCACTGAATAACTGGTGTAGGGCGTGGCACGTTCGTACATCACCGTGTTTTGCGTCAGCTCCAGACCGGTTTGCACGGCATGATCGACACCCAGCCAGTTGACGCTGTTCCAGTCCGCCTTGAGTTTGTAGGCCAGGGTTTTCTGTGCCTCGTCGATATCCCCGAAACCACCTTCCGTGGCGGTGAGGGCATTGGTCCAGTCTTTGGTTGTGGAGGTGCGCCAGAACACCATGTAATCGCTGTCCGAGGTCCGGGAAGTGTTCATCTGGCTCCAACTGAGGTTTTGCTCAACCCGGGCCAGCGGGGCGTTCCAGACCATGCGCGCGCTGAGGCTGTCACCACCGGCCTTCATCATGCGGCCGGAATAAATAGCGTTCGGGCCGAAGGTTTCAGCGGTTTCAGGCGCATGGGTCACGCTCATGTCCAGCTTCCAGTCCTCGTTGATTTGCCAGGCGGCCTTGAGGAAATAGTTGTCGATGCGTCGGGTCTGAACCTCGTCGGCATTGGCTGTTTGCGTCTGGTTGGAGACTGAAAACACGCGGGTCGGGATGGTGGAGTCCTTGCGCGAGAAGCTGCCGAGCAAGCCGAAGTTGTCGGTCAAGTGCCCTTCGAGCGTGGCGCGGGTGATGATTTTTTTGAATTTCGGCTGGGAGCTGTTACCGAACCCGGCTTCGTAATTCTCCAGATCCGGGTCGTCTTCATTGAGGTGATAACGGGTCCATTCAGAGCGCGTCATTTGTACCGACAGCTTGCCGTGCAGGTCCATGCTCGGGTCGCGGGTGTCGGCCTGGACCACGCCGCCGTTGAAGCCGCCGTATTCGACGGGCACGTTGCTGTCGTAGACCTTGATGTCATTGAGCAGGTCGGTGTCGAGGGCCAGACCCTGACTGCGACCCGGTATTTCGTCCATGTCATCGTTAGTGTTGCCAGGGTCGAGGTCGTTGTTCATGTTCATGCCGTCGACGATGAACAGGTTTTGCCAGGGCTGTGCGCCGTTGATGCTGATGTTGGCCGGGGCGATCTCGCCGGGGGATTTGCTGTTGAGCTGATTGTTATCGAACTGCACGTTAGGGTTGGTGCGCAGCAGGCTGGTGATGTCGCCATTACCGGACGGCAGGCTGTCGATCATTTGCCGGTCGATCACTTGCTCGCCTTGGTACACCGCGTCCATGGCGGTAATGGGTGTGCTTTTGATCATCAGCACGTCGTGTTCGGCAGGCGGCAGAATCGACACGCTGTCGGCGGAGGTGGCTTCCCATTGCAGGCCGCTGCCACTGAGCAGGCGGGCGAGGGCTTTCTCGGGGCTCATGTTGCCGTTCACGGCCGCGCTGTCGTGGGTGGCCAGCAGTGTGCTTTCCGCGCTGACTTGCCAGCCGGACTGGTGTGAGAACGCAATCAGGGCAGTGGCCAACGACTGGGGCGGAATCTGGAAGCGCAGTTGTTGCTGGCTCATTTGAGCCTTCGCCTCAGGGAGCGCGGCGCAGTTCAGTGAGGGCAGAAGCAGGCACGCAGCAAAGCAAAACGACCTGGAGCGAGGCAGGCTGACGCAACAACGCAAACGCGGAGAAGGCATGAGATGACCTACGAAATGAAACGCCATAGTCACTAATGCGAATCTTTATCAGTGACGTTCGTAGGTAAAGACGCCCGGCGAAACAGGATTTCCAGAAATAAATGAAAATAAATTTGAAAGCTGAAAAGGCTGGCGCAGGCACGCCCCGGGAGTGCGTGTTAGCGCCTCGGACGGGTGTGGACGCTAAGGTTTTGCCGAAACGATCAACGTATACGGCACGCTGTCTTGTAACTGTCCGCCAAGCGGCGCGATGGCGGCCTGCAGGGCGCGTTTGGGGTCGCGCAAGTTAAGAGCGGCGGTAATGCGACGTTGGCCGAGGGTTTTGTCTGTCAGCAAAATCAGTCCCGGCTGATAGCGCCGCAATTGTGCGACTACGTCCTCCACCGATTGGTCAATCGCCACCAGTTGCCAGCGCCGCCAGGGTGCGATCTGCTCGTTGGGCAGTTGAGCCAGGCGGGTGCTGTCGTCAGACGCGTTATACCGAAGTTGATCGCCGTGGTGCAGCAGGTGATCGGGAGCGGACGATGATTGCGAGGTCTTGACGGCCACCGTGCCGCTTTCAACGCTGACATCCACGTGACTGCCCTGCAGGTTCACGGCAAACGCCGTCCCGGTTACCCGCACGCGTACAGGGCCGGCATTGACATAGAACGCGCGCGCGGCATCGGGTTGTACCGAGAAAAACGCCTGGCCCCGCAACAACGTCACCTCCCTTTGCTGCGGGTCGAACTGCACGTCCACCAGGCTGTCGCTGTCGAGCAGTACGTGGCTGCCGTCGCTCAAGGTGATGTCGCGGTGTTCAGCCGTGGGGCTGTGAAAGTCGGCGCGCAAGGCTTGCCAGTCCGGCAGCAACATGAACACCGCACAGGCCGCGACGGCTGCGCCGATCAGCGAGCGTTTGCGTCGGCGGAAGTGTCGCGGTGCAGGCGCGGGCGTCAGCACGGGCGAGGGCGCGGGCTCAAGCGGCAGGCTCAGCGCCTCGCCGCTCAAGCGCCAGACTTTCAGGGCTTTGCGGTACGCCGCGTCATGTTCGGGTGCGCTGGCGCGCCAGGCGTACAGCTGTGTGCTCAGTTCGGGGTCGTCAGGGTGTTGCTGAATCAGCAGCAGCCAGTCGAGCGCAGTCTCCCAGACCGGGTTCGGGTTTTCAGACGTCACGGCACACGCCACCCGAAGCAAAAATGTGGGCGGGTGCGACCGGTGGCGGCGTATCGAAAAAGTCAGTCATCGCTCATTTGTTCCGCGCAGTAAGTCAGGGCGTCGCGTACCAATTGATGGGCCAGGCTGACAGAAATCCCCAGGTGTGTGCCGATTTGCTGGAACGTCATGCCTTGCAAACGGTGCAGGATGAACGCTTGGCGGGTGCGTTCCGGCAGGCGCGTCAGAGCATGTTGCAATTTGCGCAGCTCGTCCAGATGCAGGGCTTGCTGCTCGGGCGAAGGTGCGCTGGACATGTGCTCATCGGGCGCATCATCGCGGGTGGTGTGACGATTCTCAAGGCTGACGCGGCGATTGAGGTCAAACGCCAGGTTGCGCACGATTCGATAGAGGTAGCCAACGGGTTGGGTCAAGAGGCTAGTGCTTTCTGCCCCTTGGCTGAATCGTAACCAGGCGTCTTGGACGACATCTTCGGCCTTGGCGCGGCAGCCCACGATGGGGGCGGCATAGTCCACCAGGGCATGGCGATGCGCGAGGTAGAGTTGAAGCCTTTCGTTGGTGTCGGACACGGGGTTCCAGGCGTACGCATGAGCGATCTGAAGATGGCCGGATATTAGTGCGATTGAGATGGATTATCAAATGCAGCGTTAGGCGGCTGATAGAAGGTCTTGGCGGGAGAGGGGAGGTTTCAAAAGACAGAAACTAAAAAGCCCGCTTTCGCGGGCTTTTTGAGTGATTTGCAGCGTAGAGCTGTAAACCTGAATTGGTGCCCAGAAGAAGACTCGAACTTCCACGACCTTGCGGTCACCAGCACCTGAAGCTGGCGTGTCTACCAATTTCACCATCTGGGCAGTATCAGCAACGTTGCCGCTGTTGATGTGGCGCACTATACGGAGCACTTTTAATTCTGTAAACCCCTGTTTTAGTTTTATTAAATCAGTGGCTTAGAACGCAAAAACCCGCTTTCGCGGGTTTTTGTGTGAGGCTGAAGATTGTACTAATCTCCATCTCTAAATTGGTGCCCAGAAGAAGACTCGAACTTCCACGACCTTGCGGTCACCAGCACCTGAAGCTGGCGTGTCTACCAATTTCACCATCTGGGCAGCATCTTCAACGTTGCCGTTGTCGATGGCGCGCACTATACGGATGGCCCTTTGACCTGTAAAGCGTTGTGAATAAAAATATCGAAAATTTTTCGCGAACGGTTACAAGGCAGCCGCAAAGCGCGTCAGAAAGGACTAATAAGGCTCTGAGTGAGTCCGAAATTTCCCGTTTCAATACGCGTATGCCAAACTAACCCGCATATAGACAAGGTGAAAACTATCTAATGGCCGATTGGCAGACCCTCGATCCCGAGGCCGCACGTGAAGCGGAAAAATACGAAAACCCTATCCCTAGCCGCGAGCTGATCCTTCAGCATCTGGCCGAGCGCGGCTCGCCAGCTGCTCGCGAGCAGTTGGTAGAGGAGTTTGGTCTTACCACGGAAGACCAGATCGAAGCCCTGCGTCGTCGCCTGCGAGCGATGGAGCGCGATGCGCAACTGATTTACACCCGTCGTGGCACGTATGCCCCGGTGGACAAACTTGACCTGATTCTCGGCCGCATCAGTGGTCACCGCGATGGTTTCGGTTTCCTGATCCCGGATGACGGCAGTGATGACCTGTTCATGAGCCCGGCGCAAATGCGCCTGGTCTTTGATGGCGACCGTGCGCTGGCCCGTGTTTCGGGGCTGGATCGCCGTGGCCGTCGTGAAGGCGTCATTGTTGAAGTGGTATCACGCGCTCACGAAACCATCGTGGGCCGTTACTTCGAAGAAGGCGGCATCGGATTTGTCGTCGCCGACAACCCGAAAATCCAGCAAGAAGTGTTGGTCACGCCAGGTCGCAACGCCGGTGCAAAAGTCGGTCAGTTTGTGGAAGTGAAGATCACCCACTGGCCGACGCCGCGTTTCCAGCCGCAAGGTGATGTGCTTGAGGTCGTGGGTAATTACATGGCGCCGGGCATGGAAATCGACATTGCCCTGCGCACCTACGACATCCCGCATGTCTGGCCTGAAGGTGTTGTAAAAGAAGCGCGTCGCCTCAAGCCGGAAGTGGAAGAAAAAGACAAAGAGAAGCGCATCGACTTGCGTCATCTGCCGTTCGTCACCATTGACGGCGAAGATGCACGTGACTTCGATGACGCGGTCTTCTGTGAGGCCAAACCGGGCAAATTGCGCCTGTTCTCCGGTGGCTGGAAGCTGTACGTGGCCATCGCCGACGTTTCCAGTTACGTGAAAATCGGCTCGGCGCTTGATGCTGAAGCGCAAGTGCGCGGCAACTCGGTGTATTTCCCTGAGCGCGTGATTCCGATGCTGCCCGAGGAACTGTCCAACGGCCTGTGCTCCCTGAACCCGAAAGTCGATCGTTTGGCGATGGTGTGCGAGATGACCATCTCGAAAACCGGCGAAATGACCGATTACCAGTTCTACGAAGCGGTGATCCATTCCCAGGCGCGTCTGACCTATAACAAAGTCAGCACCATGCTGGAGCACGCTAAAACCAGCGAAGCCAAGCAACTGCGCAGCGAATACGCCGACGTGGTGCCGCACCTCAAGCAGCTTTACTCGCTGTACAAGGTCTTGCTGGCGGCCCGTCACACCCGTGGCGCGATTGATTTTGAAACGCAGGAAACCCGCATTATTTTCGGGTCTGATCGCAAAATCGCTGAAATTCGCCCAACCACCCGCAATGACGCACACAAACTGATTGAAGAGTGCATGCTGGCGGCCAACGTGGCCACGGCTGAATTCCTCAAGAAGCACGAAATCCCTGCGTTGTACCGCGTGCATGATGGCCCGCCGCCAGAGCGTCTGGAAAAACTGCGTGCCTTCCTGGGTGAATTGGGACTGACCTTGCATAAAGGCAAGGACGGCCCTACGCCGAAGGATTATCAGGCCTTGTTGGCCAGCATCAAAGACCGTCCGGATTTCCATCTGATCCAGACCGTTATGTTGCGTTCGCTAAGCCAAGCGGTATACAGCGCTGATAACCAGGGCCACTTCGGCCTGAATTACGAAGCCTACACGCACTTCACATCGCCTATCCGTCGCTACCCTGACTTGCTCACGCACCGTGCGATTCGCAGCGTGATCCACTCCAAAATGGACACCCCGCACGTTCGCCGTGCAGGTGCGATGACCATTCCCAAAGCGCGTATTTACCCGTACGACGAAGCCGCCCTCGAACAGCTCGGTGAGCAATGCTCCATGAGCGAGCGCCGTGCCGACGAAGCCACGCGTGACGTGACCAACTGGCTCAAGTGCGAGTTCATGAAAGACCGCGTAGGCGAGTCGTTCCCGGGCGTTGTCACGGCCGTGACCGGGTTTGGCCTGTTCGTGGAACTGACCGATATCTACGTCGAAGGCCTGGTGCATGTCACGGCCTTGCCGGGTGACTACTACCACTTCGACCCTGTGCACCACCGCCTGGCGGGCGAGCGCACTGGCCGTAGCTTCCGTTTGGGCGACACCGTTGAAGTGCGGGTCATGCGCGTCGATCTCGACGAGCGCAAGATCGACTTCGAGATGGCTGAGAAAACCCTCAGCGCGCCAATCGGTCGTAAAAATCGTGGGGCTGAGAAACCGGCCGCCAAATCGACCAAGCCAGCCGGAAAGCCAAGCGGGTACGACACTGAGAAAGTGGCCGAACCCGCCAAGGCGCCACGTCGCGCACCTGCCAAGTCCAGCAAAAACTCGGACGACGCCTATCGCCCAAGCGACGCAGCGGCCAAAAATGCCGAGCTGCGCAAAAGCCGTGAATTGAAGCAGGCGCTGTTGAGCGAATCGAAAAACGGCGGTCGGACATCGGCGCCGGGAAAGTCGGGGAGGGCAGCCCCCGCTAAAGATGCGGGCAAGCCTTCCAAGCCAAGCAAACACCGTAAAGGCCCGCCAAAATCGGGCGCCGCGCCTGCCGCCAAAAGCGGCGGGTCGCGCAAACCTAAGGCCAAGTCATGAGTCAGTTGGAAAAAATCTACGGTATTCACGCCGTAGAAGCGTTGCTTCGTCATCACCCAAAACGCGTCAAGCAAGTGTGGCTGGCCGAGGGTCGCAGCGATCCTCGCGTGCAGACGCTGATCACGCTGGCTGATGAAAATCGCGTGCCGGTCGGCAATGCCGAGCGTCGCGAAATGGACGTGTGGGTCGAAGGCGTACACCAAGGTGTCGTGGCTGATGTCAGCCCGAGCCAGGTGTGGGGCGAGGCAATGCTCAACGAGCTGCTCGACCGTACCGAAGGTGCGCCGCTGATTCTGGTACTGGACGGCGTAACAGACCCGCATAACCTGGGGGCTTGCTTGCGTACTGCCGATGCGGCAGGTGCTTTGGCTGTCATCGTGCCTAAAGACAAGTCGGCAACGCTGACACCGACGGTGCGAAAAGTTGCCTGTGGTGCTGCGGAAGTCATCCCGTTGGTGGCGGTGACCAACCTTGCAGCGACCCTGAAAAAGCTTCAGCAGCGCGGGCTCTGGATTGTCGGCACTGCCGGTGAAGCCGAGCAGGAGCTGTACGAGCAAGACCTGACCGGGCCGACCATCCTGATTATGGGTGCCGAAGGCAAAGGCATGCGTCGCCTGACGCGTGAGCATTGCGACTACCTGGTGCGCTTGCCGATGGCTGGCAGCGTCAGCAGCTTGAACGTTTCGGTGGCCACAGGTGTTTGCCTGTTCGAAGCCCTGCGTCAGCGCAGCGTTAAAGCCAAGTCGCCCGCTAAAAAGAAATAAGCCAGCTGTATAGCCGCTGCCGCGCTCTGCGGCAGCGACTCCAGCCCAGGCATGGCCTGATTGTTCAAATAATCACCAATTGCCTTGCGCCTCTGTTGTGCCTTCTCTACAATTGCGCCCCTTGCCGTCATGGCGGGCGCATATGTGCCTCTCTAGGCAAGACACACAAGTGTCATTCACTCCTTGTCTGACCGCTTTTCAGTTAGCGGCAGGCTACAACCCGTAAGGAGCATTCATGCGTCATTACGAAATCATCTTTTTGGTCCACCCGGATCAAAGCGAACAAGTCGGCGGCATGGTAGAGCGTTACACCAAGCTGATCGAAGAAGACGGCGGCAAAATCCACCGTCTGGAAGATTGGGGCCGTCGTCAACTGGCCTACGCAATCAACAATGTTCACAAGGCTCACTACGTGATGCTGAACGTTGAGTGCACTGGCAAAGCCCTGGCTGAGCTGGAAGACAACTTCCGTTACAACGATGCTGTGATCCGTAACCTGGTCATCCGTCGCGACGAAGCCGTAACTGGCCAGTCCGAGATGCTCAAGGCTGAAGAGAACCGCAGTGAGCGCCGTGAGCGTCGTGACCGTCCTGAGCATTCTGACAGCGCCGATGGCGATGACAGCGATAACAGCGACGCCAGCGATAACGCTGACGAGTAATCCACGGACCTTTTGAGGAGCCAATTACATGGCACGTTTCTTCCGTCGTCGTAAATTCTGCCGCTTCACAGCAGAAGAAGTGAAAGAGATCGATTACAAGGATCTCAACACTCTGAAAGCTTACGTATCCGAGACCGGCAAAATTGTTCCAAGCCGCATCACCGGTACTAAAGCTCGTTATCAGCGTCAGCTGGCCACCGCTATCAAGCGCGCCCGCTTCCTGGCCCTGCTGGCCTACACCGACAGCCACGGCCGCTGAGACCGGGCAGTCGACAAGCAGTAAAGGATTGAAGCATGCGCGCCTTAGCTGAGTTCATCATGCGAGGCCGTGTGCAGGCCACGTTAGTCGTGGCCGGATGTGCGGCATTGCCGTTCTTGTTCTGGTTGAGTGCTGCTGCAGGTAGCCTTGTGCTCCTGCGGCGCGGTCCGAGAGATGCGTTAAGCATCCTCTCATGGGCGTTACTGCCGGCCTTGGTCTGGTGGTTTATCGGAGAACCCCGCACCTTGATGGTGTTGCTGGGAACTCTGGGTCTGGCGTTGTTTTTGCGCGCCGGGCAGCCCTGGCACCGCGTGCTGCTGGTCAGCGTGGCGTTGGGTGGTGTGTATGGCGTTATCCTGGGCACGGTTTTCCGCGAACCCATTGGTGCGATGGCGCAAGAGTTGGAAAAACTCTTGCCGCAGGTCCTCAATGGACTCTACGACAAGTTATCTGACGTAGAGCGAGCGCGCCTTGGAGCACTGATTGCACCTGTACTGACCGGTTTGATTGCAGCTTTGATGCAGGTCGTCAGCGTGCTGAGCCTGATGCTTGGGCGTTATTGGCAAGCGTTGTTGTACAACCCGGGCGGTTTTGCCAGCGAATTTCGCAGCATCCGCCTACCGCTGGGTCCAGCGCTATTGTTGCTGGCGTGCATGCTGGTCGGTCCGAACTTCGGACCACAAATGGCCATGCTCACGCCGTTGTGCAGCGTAGTGTTGTTCTTCGCCGGGCTGGCCCTGATTCATGGGCTGGTGGCGCAAAAGCGACTGGCCAAGTTTTGGCTGGTGGGGTTGTACGTCACGCTGTTGCTGTTTATGCAGCTGATCTATCCGTTGCTCGTGGTTTTGGCCATTGTCGACAGCCTGATTGATTTTCGCGGACGTTTGGCGCCGAAAGACGTCGATAAAGACTCTGCGAACGGTGAAGGTTAAAAGTTAAGAGGATTTTCACATGCAACTGATCCTTCTGGAAAAAGTCGCAAACCTGGGCAACCTGGGCGACAAAGTAAATGTTAAGGCCGGTTACGGTCGTAACTACCTGCTGCCATACGGCAAAGCCACCGCTGCAACCGCTGCCAACCTGGCTGCGTTTGAAGAGCGTCGCGCTGAGCTGGAAAAAGCAGCAGCTGACAAGAAAGCTTCGGCTGAAACTCGCGCTGCCCAACTGGCTGAGCTGGAAGTGACTATCACTGCCACCGCTGGTGACGAAGGCAAGCTGTTCGGTTCGATCGGCACTCACGACATCGCTGATGCACTGACCGCCTCTGGCGTTGAAGTTGCAAAAAGCGAAGTTCGTCTGCCGAACGGCACTATCCGTAACGTTGGCGAATTCGACGTGGCCGTGCACCTGCACGCCGAAGTTGAAGCAACCGTACGCGTTGTTGTGGTAGCTGCTTAAGCAGTCTGACTGACTGGCACCTTGTGTGTCGGACGGTTAACATCGGGCACGATCCTGTTCACAGGTCGTGCCCTTTGTCTTTCTGCAGACCCTGATTTTCACCCCAAAATTACACGTGGCCATGAACGATATCTCCGCTCCTGAGCAATATGACCTGCAAACCGCATCCCTGAAGGTGCCACCGCATTCCATCGAGGCCGAACAGGCCGTGCTCGGTGGTTTGATGCTGGACAACAACGCCTGGGAACGCGTGCTGGATCAAGTATCGGACGGCGATTTCTATCGACATGACCACCGCCTGATCTTCCGGGCGATCGCCAAGCTGGCGGACCAGAACTCCCCGATTGACGTCGTGACCCTTGCCGAGCAATTGGACAAGGAAGGTCAGACGTCGCAAGTGGGCGGTCTGGGCTACCTGGGCGAACTGGCCAAGAACACCCCGTCGGTGGCGAACATCAAGGCGTACGCGCAGATCGTTCGTCAGCGGGCGACACTGCGCCAATTGATCGGCATCAGTACTGAAATCGCAGACAGTGCGTTCAACCCTGAAGGCCGCACTGCCGAAGAAATTCTCGACGAAGCCGAGCGCCAGATCTTCGCGATTGCCGAGGCCCGGCCTAAAACCGGCGGCCCGGTCAGCGTCAACGATTTGCTGACCAAGGCCATTGACCGGATCGATACGCTGTTCAACACCGACAATGCCATCACCGGGTTGTCCACTGGCTACACCGACCTCGACAACATGACCAGCGGCTTGCAGCCGGCCGACCTGATCATTGTGGCCGGTCGTCCCTCGATGGGTAAAACCACGTTTGCGATGAACCTGGTTGAAAACGCCGTGTTGCGCAGTGAAAAAGCGGTATTGGTCTACTCCCTGGAGATGCCAGGTGAATCGCTGATCATGCGTATGCTCTCGTCCTTGGGCCGCATCGACCAGAGCAAAGTGCGGGCGGGCCGGCTCGAAGACGATGACTGGCCGCGGTTGACCTCGGCCGTCAATCTGCTTAACGACCGCAAACTGTTCATTGATGACACGGCCGGTATCAGCCCGTCTGAGATGCGGGCGCGGACACGGCGCCTGGTGCGCGAACATGGCGACATCGGCCTGATCATGATCGACTACCTGCAATTGATGCAGATCCCGGGTTCGGGCGGTGATAACCGCACCAACGAAATTTCCGAGATTTCGCGTTCCTTGAAAGCACTGGCCAAGGAATTCAACTGCCCGGTGGTGGCACTGTCACAGCTCAACCGCTCCCTTGAACAGCGTCCCAACAAACGCCCGATCAACTCCGACTTGCGTGAATCCGGAGCGATCGAGCAGGACGCCGACGTCATCATGTTCGTGTACCGGGACGAGGTGTATCACCCCGAAACCGAGCACAAGGGCGTGGCTGAAATCATCATCGGTAAACAGCGTAACGGGCCGATCGGTACGGCCCGTCTGGCGTTCATCGGCAAATACACCCGCTTTGAAAACCTGGCGCCCGGCAGTTACAACTTCGACGACGAGTAATACGTTTCTGCCCGTGTCAGGAGGGTGGCGGGCCGAACATCTTTCTGATGACGGGCTCGCTGTATTGGTAGTTCCAGCGCAACTCTGTACCCGCAGGGATCACGTCATTGGCGACCAGAGCAGTCAATTGCAAGCGCTGCATGGGCTGGGTGCCTTTTTGTACGTCCATATCAAACGGCACGGCCTCGACGTTGTAACCGGACGTGGCCTGCCGCACGGGATAGTTATCTTCGTACTCAAAAATAGTATTGATGCGTGACGTGATGTTGTCGCCAGAGAGCAATACATCATTGGTTAACGCGTCGGGTGCACGTTCGCCGGGTTTAGGTAGCTTGTGGGGTTCGACGGATAACAGATAAGGGTCCTGACGATAAGTAGCCACGATCTTGGGCAGTAACTCCCCACCGTAAAGTCCCAACACTTCATGCTTTTGAAGCGTTCGCCGGGCAATCACCGTCTTTTCTCCTATCAGTGCGGCTTCCTGCGGGAATTTCTGATGCGCTGCCGTGAACGTGGCCACCTCCATTTTGTCTTCATAGAGGCGGGCGACCTTTTCGTACCCTTGCCACTGAATGTAGGGCGTGATTTTGCTTTTGGGGATTCTGATGTCAGAAGTCAGGGACTTACCAATCGCCTGCATGAAGCGTATGCGTAAGGGCTGGCCATCCATGTCACGGATCGGATACCTGCCATTGTTGTATCGGTTATAGACGCGGCGGTAGTTCTGGCTGTGTTGATAGTTTTCTTGTGAACGCATTTTCATGAGTTCCATAAAGCTGAAAGGCTCAGGTGAGAAGCTTTCTTCGGCTGAGGCGTACTCGTCAGATGAGCGTGCCGATTCAAACTCATCGTCTGTCGAGACCATCGACTCAAGCTCGTCATCCGTAGATTCCAGGCCGCTGGTGGGGCTAAGGGGCGGCTGGCTTTCCCCGGCTTCGGCGGCACGACGGATTAAAGGGGAGTCCGGCATGCCTCCCAGCAACTTGCCCTTCTGTGGGTCGATTTCCCACATGCCTTGCGCGTTTTTGCGGACATACGGTTTGTAGGCTCTGGACGGGCTGCGGGCATCAATCAATTGCCACCCCCATGGGTCAGACCTGATGCGGTAAAACCGTTCACCTTCAAGGACGTAGTGCCGGGAGAAACCATCTGCCTGAGTCGGGCCCTCATAGATCCCGTCGGTTCTTAAGGTGAGTTGCTTCGGGGCGGTTGGTTCGGCGAATAATGGATCGAACGGGTGCCCGACTGATGAAACCGGGATGACTTTAGGGCGTAGCAGCCTGGTTGGCAGCCAGATACTGTCCATGTGCCTGAGGCCGAATTCGCGAACGGCTTGTTTGAGCGAACGACTCTGGGTCGCTGCGAACAGGGCCGAACGCTGGGTTGGGGTCAGCGTGAGTTCGATTGCCTTATACAGGTCTGTGGCGCCAGCAATCGGCTCGCCAGTTGAGTGGTGGGGCATAAACAGCTCGCCCTTGGGGGCGAGGATGTAGCGGCCTGTTTCGTTCATTTCGCCTGCACCGCCTTCCAGTGTTCCGCTGGAGAAACCCTGACGTATTTCCAGGCGATGTGATGCGGGCCAGCCCGGTAATCGCTCAAGCAGGGACAGAATGCAGGTCACGCTTTCGGGCGTGGAGGCTGAGTCCAGGTGTATCCCTTCCTTGATACGACTCGTGCTCAGCTGCTGTGCGTACCGGTCAGCTTCCCAGCGCTGCAGATCATCGAGAGGCTTCTTGTGCGCGAGTTGCTCCTCCACCTGCTCGTCGCTGAGCACCGCAAGCAGCTCTTCGCGATGGCTCTGCGACAATTCCGGTCTCAAGTTGCGCAGGTACACGTCCATGCCTGAAGAGGGGGCTTCACTGTGCCTGTACAGCGACGTCAACAACTGCTGCTTATTCGCCTCCAGTTCGTCGGTCAGGCGAATGGCCAACTTATCGAGGCTGCTGAAATACGGCAGGGCTTCTGCCGGCACTTCAATGGGAGTGACGAGGCTGTCGAGGGTGTCGGAAGGCAGCTGTTCTGCCAGTACCTGCAAGAGCTGGCCTTTTGCAAAGCGCGCCTGTGAAACCTTGAGTACGGTGCCTGAACTGCCATGCGCCAACAGCGATCTGTTTTGTGAGTCCACCACCTGTAAAACCCGGTTCTTCGGCCATTCCGGCAGCGAGGCCGTCAGGTAAAACTGAATGAGGGGAGAGTGAGCGGTTTGTTGCGTTCCATCCGCATGGTTGAGTTCAAATGTGTTTATTTCGGCATCCAGATTGAAGCGTTTGATCACATCGCGCAGTAAAGGGGTTGGCCGTAAGACCTCTTGATGGAGTTGCACCAGTGTGGCGCTCTCTTCGTCCGCGATATGCAGAATCGACGCCACGTTGGCGCGGGTGATGTTTGAGGTTTCAGGGATCAACCGCTTAAAAAGCTTCAACAGATCCCAACCTTGCGGATTCTCGTGCTCCAGGCGCCAACTGCCTTTGCCATTGGTGAGTAACGTCGGCCTGTAAGCGTCTTCAGCGTAGGGATGGACCAGTTGCCAGAGCCCGGTCTTCTGATCTCGGTTAACGGCGTGCAGGTGGTCGTCCAGTTTCACGTAATGTTGCTGATCGTGCAGGTACAACCCCTGATCATCTGCAATCGCCTCTTCGGGTAATTCATTGAAATGGCGATAAGGTGTGAGGTCGGGATTCCACAACCGGGTGCTTTGGTTGCCCATTTTTACCCTGACCAAACCGGCCGTGAATCCAGCCGTTTTGACAGCGCCTGCAGTAACCGCTGCCAGCGCTACGTTATCGACCACATCCATCAGGCAGTTCAAGGCTTCGTCGCTATCGCCGCGGCTCCAGGCCTCGATGCCGTGAAAAACAGTACTTATTAACTGGGCGCCCGTGACCGCCAGTAACACTTCGCCCACCACAGGAATAAATGACGCCGCGAAGAACAACAAGGTTTTGCCTATCTCGCGGTAGTGCTCCAGTCGCTGCTCACGAGCGCGTCTGTCGGTCTCGCCTGTGGAGACGACCAAGGCCTTTGCATAGCTTTTAATTTGATTGATCTGTTGTTGAGCAATGGCTTCGAATACATCGCACTGGATATCTGTTCGGGCCACCAGTTGGTCAATGTGCGGAGCTATAACCCCGCGAGAGTACTTCCCCGGCAGGATGTCCAGTGTGGTACCGGAAACAGTAAACAGCGTGCCTTGATATCGGTGTGGCACGAGTCGGTTGAACAGTGCGAGGTAGTGAGGGTTTCTCAGGCGTTTGGCAAGCTCAGCTTCAAGCTCTTCCATCGACGCATGCTGACGAAACAGGGCGAACGGGTCATTCGGGGTATACAGCAGCACCTGATGAGCAACATGTCGGTCGCTGATGACCAGCACGCTGGGCAACGCCACGCCATTGATGGTCAAGTGACTGCACAACAGGCTTGAATGCCGGCCTTCACGGTGCAGATCCAGCAAGGTCTGATAAAGGGAGCTGTTCAGTTTGTCCCGCAGGAGGGCAATGTGTGCGGCGCACTCAAACGCATCTTTTTCCTTCTGGGCGAACAGCATTCTTACTTGATCGTGTGTGCGCCTGGCCTGTGAGCCGAGCAGCGGATCGAAGCATTCATTGAGGTGGCGCTGATACTGACTGCCGAGGTCCAGTGAGCGGCACATGCGTGCAAATCGTGTTGCTGAAAGGTTCAAGGGCGCCTTGAGCGGCGTTGTTTTCGGATACAGGCCCGTGCCCGTCTCAAGCCCGCCTTCTTCGGCCTCGTCAGGCTGGAAATTCTGCATGGCTGCTTCCAGCAGCGAATGCATTGAATATCCTGCATGGGTTTTGATGAGCCCGAGCAAATGGCTGTTTTTCAAATCCCGCACAAACATGTGCTTGTTGTCATCAAGCGCACCAAGAAATGTCTGTCGCAAGGCTGCATCCAATAAAGGCTGACAAAAAGCCTGCGGGCTTTGGACTTCGTCCAGCAGAGCCTTCAAAGCGTGGCGCGATTGATTGCTCTTGATCAGGCTGCTACGCAAGGTCTGGCGGATAGCGTGCGGGGCTTGGGTCACCCATTGGGGTAACTGTGACGAAATGAAATCGGCATGCGCCAACGGGATGGGCTCGGGGGCAGGCTCACTTGTGGTTGTTTGATCGGGCTCGTTCATTGACTGCTCCATGGAAGGCGTTGAGTCGCCTCAGGCTATCCACGGATTTTTGGGTAAGGTGTTAGGTATATAGGCTCAAATGCCCGGCTCGAACCTGTACAGGCAAGCGCCGCGAAAGGGTTAGGGGGAAAGCCGACCATTGCCGTCGGAATTGGTTATTTTTTGTGCTATATTCCGCGCCCGCGAATTTCTCCGTAAATGTCGCGTCCTTTTTTGCACTCAACACCGGTCATCGACATGCAAGCAGCGAAGCCAATTTTTGACTATCCCAAGTACTGGGCCGAATGTTTCGGGCCAGCGCCATTCCTGCCAATGAGCAGGGAGGAGATGGATCAGCTTGGCTGGGATTCATGCGACATCATCATCGTGACCGGTGATGCGTATGTCGATCACCCGTCGTTCGGCATGGCCATCATTGGTCGTTTGCTGGAGTCCCAGGGCTTTCGCGTGGGCATCATCGCCCAGCCGAACTGGCAGTCCAAAGACGACTTCATGAAGCTGGGTGAGCCGAACCTGTTCTTCGGCGTCGCCGCCGGCAACATGGATTCGATGATCAACCGCTACACCGCTGACAAGAAAATCCGTTCCGATGACGCCTACACCCCCGGTGGCATGGCGGGCAAACGTCCGGACCGTGCGAGCCTGGTGTATAGCCAGCGCTGTAAAGAAGCCTACAAACATGTGCCGATTGTCCTGGGCGGTATCGAGGCTTCCCTGCGTCGTATCGCGCACTACGATTACTGGCAAGACCGCGTGCGCAACTCGATCCTGATCGACGCGTGTGCCGACATCCTGCTGTACGGCAACGCCGAACGCGCGATCGTCGAAGTGGCTCAACGTCTGTCGTACGGTCACAAGATCGAAGACATCACCGATGTGCGCGGCACCGCGTTCATTCGCCGTGACACGCCCAAAGACTGGTACGAAGTCGACTCCACGCGCATCGACCGTCCGGGCAAGATCGACAAGATCATCAACCCGTACGTGAACACGCAGGACACCCAGGCCTGCGCCATCGAGCAGGAAAAAGGCCCGGTTGAAGACCCGAGTGAAGCCAAGGTCGTGCAGATCCTGGCCAGCCCGCGCATGACCCGTGACAAAACGGTGATCCGTCTGCCGTCCGTCGAAAAGGTCCGTGCCGATGCGGTGTTGTATGCTCACGCCAACCGTGTGCTTCACCTCGAAACCAACCCGGGCAACGCCCGTGCGCTGGTGCAGAAGCATGGCGAAGTGGACGTCTGGTTCAACCCGCCTCCGATTCCGATGACCACTGAAGAGATGGACTACGTGTTTGGCATGCCTTACGCACGTGTTCCGCACCCTGCGTATGGCAAGGAAAAAATTCCTGCCTACGACATGATTCGCTTCTCGGTGAACATCATGCGCGGCTGCTTTGGCGGCTGTACCTTCTGCTCGATCACCGAGCACGAAGGCCGGATCATCCAGAACCGCTCCGAAGAATCGATCATTCGCGAAATCGAAGAGATCCGCGACAAAGTGCCTGGCTTCACCGGCGTCATTTCTGACCTCGGCGGCCCGACCGCGAACATGTACCGCATAGCCTGCAAAAGCCCGGAAATCGAATCCGCGTGCCGCAAGCCGTCGTGCGTGTTCCCCGGCATCTGCCCGAACCTGAACACCGACCACTCGTCGCTGATCCAGCTGTACCGCAGTGCTCGTGCCTTGCCGGGTGTGAAGAAGATCCTGATTGCCTCCGGCCTGCGTTACGACCTTGCGGTCGAGTCGCCGGAATACGTCAAAGAGCTGGTGACCCACCACGTCGGCGGTTACCTGAAGATCGCCCCGGAACACACCGAGGAAGGTCCGCTCAACCAGATGATGAAGCCGGGCATTGGCAGCTATGACAAGTTCAAGCGCATGTTCGAGAAGTACACCAAGGAGGCAGGCAAAGAGCAGTACCTGATTCCGTACTTCATCGCCGCTCACCCCGGTACCAAAGACGAAGACATGATGAACCTGGCGCTGTGGCTCAAGGGCAATGGCTTCCGGGCGGATCAGGTGCAGGCGTTCTACCCTTCGCCAATGGCCACGGCCACGGCGATGTACCACTCGGGCAAGAACCCGCTGCGCAAGGTCACGTACAAGAGTGACTCGGTGACCATCGTCAAGAGCGAAGAGCAGCGTCGTCTGCACAAGGCGTTCTTGCGTTACCACGACCCCAAAGGCTGGCCGATGCTGCGTGAAGCATTGATCCGCATGGGGCGCGCTGACCTGATCGGTTCGGGCAAGGACCAACTGATCCCGTTGCATCAGCCCGCCACTGACAGCTATCAGAGTGCCCGTCGTAAAAACTCGACACCGGCCGGTAGCCACAAAGTGGCCAAGGACTCCACCACCAAGATCCTCACCCAGCACACCGGGCTGCCGCCACGCGCCAGTGACGGTGGCAACCCGTGTGACAAGCGTGAGCAAGCCAAGGCTGCGGCATTTGCCCGTAACAAGCAGGCTGCCAAAGAGCGCCATGAAGCGGCCAAAGGCGGCAAAGGCAAAAAGCCTGCGCGCAAGCCCGTCGTCCCGCGCTAACCGTCTGGTAGCGGCTACTGCTTTCTGCCCGTAGCCGCTGCCTTGGCACGCCGTTGTGATCGAATGCACAGCGTTCGGTCAGACCGATCTCGCGTGCCAACCCAACCCTGATCGTCACTCAAAGACGCCTGAGCCGTGTTGCTCGGCGCGTCGGCGGCTGCCGGTTTTTCAGGTGGTGCGCTGGGAGGCCTGCCACGCACGCGCAGGTCGAATGCGATACATCTTGCAGGCATGGACCGTGAAGGGCGTCTGACGACGTTACAAGGCGGTCAGGGTGACTGCGAGGATCAACAGCCGGGCTGCTGATCCTGATCACAGATCCTGTGGGCCGGGTTGTGGATAACCGGGCCGAGGGTGTTACGCGTTAGGGGCTTTGTCTTCTTGAGCTGCGCCAGTCTCTTGCGCTTCAACGTCAACGTCACCTTCAGTGTCGACGTCCTGCTCCAGTTCTGCGGCGCCACCTTCAGCGGCAGCCTTCTTGCGTTGCAGCTTCTCTTCTTTCTTCTGCTCTTTAGCCAGGTCTCTTTGACGCTTTGCGAAGTTGTAGTTTGGTTTGGCCATGGGCGATCCTCTTGCGCTCGAAGGTGAGGTGAGCGGTGGGTATTCTGCCCTGTATTAGTGCTTAGCCGTTAGCCGGGTTTTTGCAAGGCTGTTTTTTGCGTCTGAAACATAACCCTGGCTGCCATGAAAAGTCGGGTTTTACGCGGGATCACTTATTCTCCAAAAAACCAGAACATGACCTAAGGTTATAAGCCCGCCGTTCGTCTAGCGGGCTATTACACCGGATTAAAACGTTGCGCCATGATCCAGGTCATTGGAATCGAGACGATTTTCGGGCAACCTGTATACAAATTGTGGATTTTTAATACCCTGCCTTGGAGATACACCATGTTTGCCAAAGTTGTTGCGGTATCCCTTTTGACTCTGGCCAGCGGCCAACTGTTGGCTGCTGAATGCAAAGTGACTGTCGATTCGACTGACCAGATGTCGTACAACACCAAAGAAATCACCATCGACAAGTCCTGCAAAACCTTCACGGTAGAACTGACCCACTCTGGCAGCCTGCCGAAGAACGTGATGGGTCATAACTGGGTGCTGAGCACGAAGGCGGACATGATGGGTGTCTCGACCGATGGCATGGCCGCCGGTATCGACAAAAACTACCTCAAAGACGGTGACACCCGCGTGATCGCCCATACCAAAATTATCGGTGCTGGCGAGAAAGACTCGGTCACGTTTGACGTTTCCAAACTCAAAGCCGGTGAAGAATATGAATTCTTCTGCACCTTCCCAGGCCACAACTCGATGATGAAAGGCGCCGTGGTACTTAAATAACCCCGCGCAGCGTTTAAAAACAGCCCTGACAGGTTTACGCCGTCAGGGCTGTTTTCGTTTTGCCTCAGGCGTTTGACGCCGTCATTTTGAAGATTCCCTGGGCATTGCTGCTGTCGAAGTTCAGGTCCAGGCGTTGCGTCGCCGGGTCTGTCTCGCGCTGAATGAACTCTACAAACGAGCCCGGCACCTGATGCTCGCGGTACACCCCGTGTTCATCCACCAGCCCGCGTGTCACGGTGCAGGCCCGATAGGCCGTCTGCATGACCCGTCCTGATGCCGACACTTCAATGCTGTCTTTCATTGGGCGCTGGAGGTCGCGTTGTTGCGCGACCGTGGCGTGCAGATCGCTGACGCGGTCGGTCAGGTGGTTGAAGCTGTTGCCTTCGGTCGCGATCCAGGCCATTTCGGCGCTTTCCTGGAGCAGACACTGATAATCGGCCTCTTGCACGGCACCGTGCTGGCGATCAAACGCGTGGTACAGACCTTGTAACACCTGTTGCGCGTCACGCAGGCTGCAATGGCGGGTCAATTGCAAGCGGTGAAGGATGGCCTTGTGCTCAGCGTTGAGTGGGTCGCGGCTGCTGCTGACCACCCGGCTGACCGCCTGTTGAAACCCCTCGCTGAAGCGTCCCGGATGCAATTCCGACACAAAAAACTGTGCAATGTCCTCAGGCAAGTCCATGTGTCGGTAGCCCCAGCCGGTCATGTTCAGCTGGGTCAGGGGATAGGTGCGCACATCGGTAAAGCCCAACGGCTCCAGCAACCGAGAGAACGCCAGACGGCCCCGCGGCAGCTCGCCATTTACCGGCCAGTCCACCGTGCGAATGGCGCCATGATCGAACACCACTTTGCGTCCTTGCTGCGCTTGCTCTTGCACATAACGTCGGCCATCCGGCACCGCGTCCACCAGCTTGTGCAGCAGGCACAGGTTCAGCGCTTCAGCGAGCCATGCCCGATGTAGCGCCTGCGGGTGCCAACTGAAATCCAGCAGGCCCTGTGGGACTTCAACATGCTCGCGCAACCAGTGAGCGGCGGGTTGGCCGATTGCAGACTCGACCAGCGAAAACAAACCATCGAAAGCAGACATGGCGGACAAGGCTCTGGCGACAAAACGAGCGTCTATCAAAGCCCTTGGGACGGCGTGCCACAAGCGAAAAAAAATGCGGGGTTCATTCCGTTTTTTCTGGCTGGGGAATCAGCCACGTCTCACCCCCGTTCCTCTCCTTTCGAGAGAGGGGCGGGCGATTTCAACAGGTGTCCTACGGCTCACGGCGCAAACGGCATTTCACGTTTGTGATGGGTTTTTTCATACGTTTTGCAAATGATGTCGAACGCTTGCTCGCTCACTGGCTCGCCGTGCAGGAAGGCATCAATCTCGGCATAGGTGACGCCGTGGGACGCTTCGTCGGGCTTGCCCGGTTCCAGGTCTTCGAGATCGGCCGTCGGGACTTTTTCGACCAGCGATTCCGGGGCCCCGAAGAAGCGCGCAATGGCCCGTACCTGGTTTTTGACCAGCCCGCTGAGCGGGGCCAGGTCGCACGAGCCATCCCCGAACTTGGTGAAGAAGCCCATCACCGCTTCTGCCGCGTGGTCGGTGCCGATGACCAGCCCGCCTGTTGCGCCCGCGATGGTGTATTGCGCCACCATGCGCATCCGCGCCTTGGTATTGCCCAGTACAAAATCCACCGTGGCCGGGGGTTTGCCTTCGAACGAGGCAACTTCAGCGGCCAGCGCCTTGACGGCAGGGCCGATATTGACGGTCTGGCGCTCGTCCGGGTTGATGAAATCCACGGCGGCGGTGGCATCAATTTCGTCGTGCTGCACACCGTAGGGCAGGCGCACGGCGATAAAACGGTAGCGCTCATCGCCGGTCTGCTCGCGCAGTTGCTTGACCGCGCGTTGCGCCATCAGGCCAGCGGTCAGTGAATCGACGCCTCCGCTGATGCCCAGTACCAGGGTTTTGAGCCCGGCATTGTTCAGGCAGCACTGGATAAAGGTAATCCGGCGCGCAACTTCAGCTTCAAGGGCATCGTCGTCTTTAAACGGTGGCTGGACATTGAGGTCTTTGGCGATCTGACGCTGTACGGCCTGCATGATTCACTCCTTGGGAGAATGTTCAGGAACTTGGAAAACGTGGCGCAAATAGGCGGCGAAATTAGGATCGGAACAGTGCGTCTTGCCCGGTTCATCTGAAATTTTCGCCACGGGGGAGCCGTTGCAGCCGGTCATTTTAAGCACGATGCTCATGGGCTCAACCCCCGGGATGTCGCAGGTCAGGTTCGTCCCGATGCCGAAGCTGACGTTGATGCGGCCACGCAACGCGCGAAAGATTTCCAGCGAACGGGGCAGGGTCAGGCTGTCGGAGAACACCAGCGTCTTGCTCATTGGGTCAATGCCCAGCTGGTGGTAATGCGCGATGCACTTTTCAGCCCACACCACAGGGTCGCCCGAATCGTGGCGCAAACCGTCAAACAGCTTGGCGAAGTACAGGTCGAAATCCTTCAGGAACGCATCGGTGGTGATGCAATCGGTGAGCGCAATCCCCAGCAGGCCACGGTATTCGCGCACCCAGCAGTCCAGCGCGGCGCTTTGGCTGTCGATCAGGCGCGGGCCGAGTTGCTGATGCGCCATGATCCATTCGTGGGCCATGGTGCCCAATGGCTTCATGTCCAGCTCGCGGGACAGGTTGACGTTACTGGTGCCCACGAATTTGCCGGGGAAGTCGTGCTTGAGCACGTTGACCACTTCCTCTTGTACCCGGTACGAAAACCGACGACGTGTTCCGAAATCGGCCACCTGCAACCCTGCCAGTTCATCGGCGCTGGCATTGGCCTGCAACCAGTCAAACTTGCGGTACAACTGCTCGCGGGCTTGGGACAGCACCGTGTTGGCATACCGCGATCGGTTGCGCACCTCACTGACAATCGCCAGCAACGGCACCTCAAACAGAATCACATGCAGCCACGGGCCGCGCAGGCGAATGAAAAGTTCGCCGTTTTCGATCCCGGTATGGACATAGCGCAGGTTGAACCGAAACAGGCCCAGGAAGCGTATGAAGTCGGGCTTCATAAACGTAATCCGCTCCAGAAAACCGAGTTGGTCCTGACTCATGTTGATGTCGGCCAAACGCTCGATCTGATGCCGGATTTCGCTCAAATACGGGCGTAAATCTTCGTGATTACGGCAACGAAACTCCCATTCAACTTCCACGTTGGGATAGTTGTGCAGCACCGCCTGCATCATGGTCAATTTGTAGAAGTCGGTGTCGAGCAAGTTCTGCACGATGCGATCGGCAAACACACTCTCGCTCATAACGCGAATCTCCCTGCTGGCCGTGCCTGATTGCCACGGCTTTCAGCGCTTTCAATGAATGACGCTAGTGGCGCATATCCGCGTGCGGTTGTGCCAGTGGTTTTTGCTTCGAGAACGGCTACAACGGGTGTTCTTCTTTAATTTGCTCCATCATCCAGTTCACAAACGCCTTGACTTTGGGAACTGCGGCCGCGTGTTCCGGGTAGGCGAGGTAATACGCATCGTGACTGGGTAACGCGTATGGCCAGGCAATGACCAGTGTGCCGTCAGCCAATTCTTCTTCGACCAGAAAGCGCGGCAGCAGTGCAACCCCGCAGCCCACTTGAGCCGCCCGGATGCACATATAGAACGTGTCAAAACGCGGGCCGTGATAACTGTGATCCGTGTGCAGGCCCTGGCTTTCGAACCATTCATGCCACGCTTGCGGGCGCGAAGCGTTTTGCAACAGGACCAGATCGGTCAACTGCGTCGCGTCGACGAACGCGGTAGCGGGCAGGCTCGATGGCGCGCACACCGCCACCAGCGATTCGCTGAACAGCTTCAGGGATTCGGTGCCGGGGCGGGCGCCTTGGCCGAAGTAGAACGCCAGGTCACTGCGCCCTTGCAGCAACTCATCGGCTTCCTGCTCATTGCATACATCCAGATGAATCTGCGGATGTCGCAGACGCCAGCCTTTAAGGCGTGGGACAAGCCAGCGAGCGCCGAAGGTCGAGGGTGTAGAGACACGCAGGACCTCTGTTTCCCCGCCGTAGGAACGCAGCGTGTGCGTCGACATCTCCACTTGGGTCAGGATTTTTCGGACTTCTACAAGGTACAAATCCCCGGCTGGCGTCAGCTGTAGACGGCGCCGTACCCGGCGAAACAGCAAGTGCTGTAGCAACTCTTCCAGTTGCGCGACCTGTTTACTGACGGCGCTTTGAGTCAGGTTCAGCTCTTCAGCCGCACGGGTGAAGCTCAGGTGGCGAGTCACCGCTTCAAAACACTGCAAGGCAGTGATCGAGGGCAGGTAGCGTTTATTGAGCATGGCAGCCTCTGCTTCTTGTTGTTCGCTGACGTTACCAGCGCTGCATGAATTTTCGGAATGATATCTCGCTTAAAGGTCGTTTGTTGGCGCGAGATGTGCCAGCTACAACTAAAGACCTGAGCCGCAACCGGCGGCGAACGTTTTCATGTTGAAGGAGTGCCTGCATGGTCGCTGCATTGCTGGATCGTTTAGGGGTTGACCCTGCGCTGTACCAACAGGGTAAACAGCCCGTTCACACACCGATTGATGGCAGCCAGATTGGCGCCGTGCACTGGGAAGGTGCGGCGCAAACCGAGCAGCACGTGACCCGTGCCGAGCACGCATTTGAAGCCTGGCGCACTGTGCCGGCGCCACGTCGCGGTGAGCTGGTGCGGCAATTCGGTGACCTGCTGCGCCAATACAAGACCGATCTTGGCGAGCTGGTGTCCTGGGAAGCCGGCAAAATCACCCAGGAAGGCTTGGGTGAAGTGCAAGAAATGATCGACATTTGCGACTTCGCGGTCGGCCTGTCGCGTCAGCTGTATGGCCTGACCATTGCTTCGGAACGCCCCGGCCACCACATGCGCGAAACCTGGCACCCGCTGGGCGTGGTCGGTGTCATCAGCGCGTTCAACTTCCCGGTCGCAGTGTGGGCGTGGAACACCACGCTGGCGCTGGTGTGCGGCAACGCAGTGATCTGGAAACCGTCCGAGAAAACCCCGCTCACCGCCCTGGCGTGTCAGGCGCTGTTTGACCGGGTGCTGAGCACTTTCAGTGACGCCCCTGAGCATTTGAGCCAAGTGATTATCGGTGGCCGCGAGGCAGGCGAAGCGTTGGTCGACGACCCGCGTGTGGCGTTGATCAGTGCCACCGGCAGCACCCGTATGGGCCGTGAAGTGGCGCCCAAAATTGCCGCGCGCTTTGCCCGCAGCATCCTCGAGCTGGGTGGCAATAACGCCATGATCCTCGGCCCGAGCGCCGATCTGGACATGGCCGTGCGCGCCATCCTGTTCAGTGCCGTGGGCACGGCCGGGCAGCGTTGCACCAGCTTGCGCCGCCTGATTGCGCACGAATCGGTCAAAGAAGAAATCCTCACCCGCCTCAAGACCGCGTACGCCAACGTGCGCATCGGCCATCCGCTGGAAGGCAACCTGGTCGGCCCACTGATCGATAAACACAGTTTTGACAACATGCAGGATGCGCTCGAACAGGCCTTGAGCGAAGGCGGGCACGTCTTCGGCGGACAACGCCAACTGGCCGACCAGTACCCACATGCGTATTACGTCAGCCCGGCCATTGTTGAAATGCCCGAGCAGAGTGAGGTGATGTGCAACGAAACCTTTGCGCCGATCTTGTACGTGGTTGGCTACAGCGAGTTTGACGAAGCCCTGCGCCTGAACAACGCGGTGCCGCAAGGCTTGTCATCGTGCATTTTCACCACCGATGTGCGCGAGGCAGAGCGCTTTATGTCGGCCACCGGCAGTGATTGCGGGATTGCCAACGTCAACATCGGGCCCAGCGGTGCCGAGATTGGTGGCGCCTTTGGTGGCGAAAAAGAAACCGGCGGCGGGCGTGAGTCGGGTTCGGATGCCTGGCGCGGCTACATGCGGCGTCAGACCAATACCGTCAACTACTCGCAAGAACTGCCGCTGGCGCAGGGTATTACGTTTGATTGAGGTAGGACGCTTGCCCTCACCCCAACTCTCTTTCTTCGGGAGAGGGCCAGGGTGAGGGCTTCTGGTTAAGTTTCAGGTGTGGAGCTTGGCAATGCCTTTACGCGAAGAATGTCTGTGGGAAAGCCTCACGCCGCAACGTCCTCAAGCGCCTGCCTTCAAGGGCGAATTGAGCGTTGACGTTTGCGTGATCGGTGCAGGTATTACGGGGTTGTCAGCCGCCATTCATTTGCTCGAACAGGGCAAAAGCGTGTGTGTGCTGGAGGCGCATCGCACCGGGCATGGTGGTTCGGGGCGCAATGTGGGGCTGGTCAACGCGGGGCTGTGGATCCCGCCCGACGAAATCGAAGCCGGATTTGGCAAAGCCGTGGGCAGTCAGCTCAATCGCATGCTTGGAGCTGCGCCAGCGCTGGTGTTCGACCTCGTCGACAAATACCGCATTGATTGCCAGTTGCGCCGCGAAGGCACCTTGCACATGGCCCACAACGCCAAGGGTGAAGCCGATCTGCGCAGCCGCGAGCAGCAATGGCGACTGCGCGGTGCTCCGGTGCAACTGCTCACCGGCGCGGCGTGCGAAGCGGCCACCGGCACCTCGAAAATCGCCGCGGCCTTGCTGGATCGCCGCGCGGGCACACTCAACCCCATGGCCTACACCTCGGGGCTGGCCAAGGCCGCGGGTGATCTGGGCGGGCGGCTGTTCGATCATTCCCCGGTCACCGGGCTGGAGCGCCAGGGGCAACGCTGGTCCGTGCAAACCGAGCGCGGCGCCGTGAATGCCGAACAGGTGGTTCTGGCCTCGAATGCCTACACCGAGGGTGAATGGACTGACCTGCGACGTAACTTTTTCCCAGGGTATTACTACCAGGTTGCCTCCAAGCCTCTGGCAGACGAAACCGCGCAGCGCATCCTGCCCGGTGGGCAAGGCTCGTGGGATACACGCCAGGTACTCAGCAGTATTCGGCGGGATGCCGATGGCCGTTTATTGCTGGGCAGCCTCGGCAATGGCAATCAGAAACCCGGCTGGTTCCTCAAAGCGTGGGCCGACCGTGTGCAGCAGCACTACTTCCCGTATTTGAAAGGCGTGGAGTGGGAATGCACCTGGACGGGATGTATTGCATTCACCCCCGATCACTTGATGCGTTTATTTGAACCGGCGCCCGGTCTTGTGGCAGTCACCGGTTACAACGGACGCGGGGTCACCACGGGCAGCGTGGTGGGCAAGGCGTTTGCCGACTATTTGTGTCACGGCGACGCCACGGCGCTGCCCATTCCGTTTTCGTCCATGCAGCCCCTCTATGGCACCGGTTTGCGCAGTTGTTTATACGAGGCAGGTTTTTCCCTGTACCACGCCGGGCAATGTTTACGGATCGTGATTTAGTCCGCCGTTTATGTGTGTAACGGCTAGCCTCTAATGGTGCGCCCTGTAGCAGCGATGCACCGCGAGTGTGCAGTTCGGTGACGTCGCGGGTTACAGGTCGATTGGGCGCTGCAGGGCAACCCGGTTGCAAGGTTGAAGACTCAAGGTGGCGCCTGCTGAAAACAAACAGTTACACCTTCCTCGGTTTAGACGGTTGCACGCCCAATAAAAATGGGCTCGAAACAGTCGACAGAACAATAAGACAGCGGCTTTTTCAAGAATAAAAAACCAATGGCACGCGCCTTGCTCAGCGCTTTAAGTGAAGTCGAAGTGCCAACTAAAAAAACCTCAGGAGCACCACCTCATGTCGCAGACGTTCTACAAGAAAGGTTTTCTGGCCCTCGCCGTTTCGGCTGCGATGGGCATGTCTTCGTTTGTTCTGGCGGATGTAAAAATCGGGGTTGCCGGTCCAATGACTGGCGCCAACGCGGCATTTGGTGAGCAGTACATGAAGGGGGCACAAGCGGCAGCGGATGCAATCAACGCATCGGGTGGCGTCAACGGCGAAAAAATCGTGCTGGTCAAAGGCGACGATGCCTGCGAGCCCAAGCAAGCGGTTGCGGTGGCCAACCGTCTGGTCGATCAGGACAAGGTAGCGGCAGTGGTGGGGCATTTCTGTTCTTCGTCCACGATTCCGGCGTCCGAGGTGTATGACGAGGCGGGTGTCATCGCGATCACGCCGGGTTCCACCAACCCGCAGGTGACCGAACGCGGCCTGAGCGCCATGTTCCGCATGTGCGGTCGGGATGACCAGCAAGGCATCGTGGCGGCCGACTACATCGTCGATGTGCTCAAGGGTAAAAAAGTGGTGGTCCTGCATGACAAGGACACCTACGGCCAAGGCCTGGCCGACGCGACCAAGGCCCAGCTTGAAAAACGCGGTGTGACACCCGTGTTGTATGAAGGCCTGACCCGGGGTGAAAAAGACTTCAGCGCCGTGGTGACCAAGATCCGTGCCGCGGGCGCGGACGTCGTGTACTTCGGCGGTCTGCACCCGGAAGCGGGCCCGCTTGTGCGTCAGATGCGTGAGAACGGTCTTAAAGACGTGAAGTTCATGTCTGACGATGGCGTGGTCACCGATGAATTGGTTACCACCGCCGGTGGTCCGCAATACGTTGATGGCGTGTTCATGACCTTCGGCGCCGACCCGCGCCTGTTGCCTGACAGCAAGGCCGTGGTAGAGCAATTCCGCAAAGGCGGCACCGAGCCTGAAGGCTACACCCTGTACGCCTATGCCTCGATCCAGGCCCTGGCAGATGCGTTCAACGGCGCCAAATCCAACAAAGGCGAAGACGCGGCCAAATGGCTCAAGGCCAACCCGGTGAAAACTGTCATGGGTGAAAAGGCCTGGGACAGCAAGGGCGACCTCAAAGTCTCTGACTACGTGATGTACCAGTGGGACAAAGACGGCAAATATCACCAGCTGGAAAAACAGAAGTGAGTTGAATCCCTCGCCCGACCGTTGCCTGAGTGGCGGTCGGGCGGGTGAGGCTTTGCATCACCTGTCTTCTTTTCCAGGAGCCACGTAAATCCAGTCATTCAAACTGTCTTCGGACGGTGTGGGGGGCGAGTGTCTGCGGATTGGCTCCAGTGCGTGAGATTGCGTTATGGACGGTATTTTCCTACAGCAACTGCTGAACGGCCTGACCCTCGGGTCTGTCTACGGCCTGATCGCCATCGGCTACACAATGGTCTACGGCATCATCGGCATGATCAACTTCGCCCACGGCGAGGTGTACATGATCTCTGCTTACCTCGCGGCGATCAGTCTGGCTCTGTTGGCATACTTCGGTATTGAATCCTTCCCGCTGCTGATGCTGGGCACCCTGATTTTCACCGTGGTGGTTACCGGGGTGTATGGCTGGGTGATTGAGCGAGTGGCCTACAAACCCCTGCGAAATTCCACACGACTGGCACCGCTGATCAGTGCGATCGGCATTTCCCTTATCCTGCAAAACTACGTCCAAATCGCACAAGGTTCGCGCCAGCAAGGCGTGCCCACGCTGCTCAGCGGTGCGTGGCGGGTCGATATCGGGACCGGTTTCGTCCAGCTCACCTACACCAAGGTCTTCATTCTGGTCGCCGCCTTCGTGGGCATGGGCCTGCTGACCTACATCATCAAGTACACCAAGCTGGGGCGCATGTGCCGCGCCACGCAACAGGACCGCAAGATGGCGTCGATCCTGGGCATCAATACGGATCGGGTGATTTCCTACGTGTTCGTGATTGGTGCAGCCATGGCGGCACTGGCTGGTGTGCTGATCACCATGAACTACGGCACGTTCGACTTTTATGCCGGGTTCATCATCGGTATCAAGGCGTTCACGGCCGCCGTGCTCGGCGGGATTGGATCGCTGCCCGGCGCCATGCTCGGCGGCATCATCCTCGGCATCTCCGAGTCGCTATTCGCCGGTCTGGTCAACTCTGACTACAAAGACGTGTTCAGTTTCTCGCTGCTGGTGCTGATCCTGATTTTCCGTCCTCAAGGCCTGCTGGGTCGTCCACTTGTGGCGAAGGTGTAAGTATGTCTGCAGCCATTAATAAACCGATTGATGTGAAAAAAAGTGTCGTGGATTCGATCCTGGCCGGGTTGATCTCACTGATTGTGTTCGGCCCGATTGTGGGGGTGGTGCTCGACGGCTATAGCTTCAATTTGCAACCCGCCCGGGTCGGCTGGCTGGTGGCGATCGTGATGGTCGGGCGCTTTGTCCTGAGCCTGTTTTTGCAAACACCCCGTGGTCTCAAAGTGCTCCAGGGTTTTGAATCCACGGGCTCGGGCGTGCACGTGTTGCCGCCGGACTACAAGACGCGGCTGCGCTGGATCGTGCCACTGCTGATCGTCATTGCGATTGTGTTTCCCTTCTTTGCCAACAAGTACCTGCTGACCGTGGTGATTCTGGGCCTGATCTATGTGTTGCTCGGCCTTGGGCTGAACATCGTCGTGGGGCTGGCGGGGTTGCTCGATCTTGGCTATGTGGCGTTCTACGCCATCGGCGCATACGGTCTGGCCCTTGGCTATCAGTATCTGGGGCTGGGGTTCTGGTCGGTGCTGCCATTGGCGGCGATTGCGGCAGCCATGGCCGGGTGCATTCTCGGGTTCCCGGTGTTGCGAATGCACGGCGATTACCTGGCCATCGTGACGCTGGGGTTTGGCGAAATCATTCGTCTGGTGCTCAACAACTGGTTGTCTTTCACGGGCGGGCCTAATGGCATGCCGGTGCCATCGCCAACCTTTCTGGGCCTTGAATTCGGGCGCCGAGCCAAAGACGGCGGGGTGCCGTTTCACGAGTTTTTCGGGCTGGCCTACAACCCCAACATCAAGTTCCTGTTCATTTACATCGTGCTGTTTCTGGTCGTGCTGTTGGTGCTGTACATCAAGCATCGCTTGACCCGCATGCCCATCGGCCGCGCTTGGGAAGCCCTGCGCGAAGATGAAATTGCCTGTCGCGCCATGGGGCTCAATCACGTCTTGGTCAAACTGTCGGCGTTCACCCTGGGGGCGTCCACGGCGGGCCTGGCGGGTGTGTTCTTTGCCAGTTATCAGGGTTTTGTAAACCCGTCGTCGTTCACCTTCTTTGAATCGGCGCTGATCCTCGCGATTGTGGTACTCGGGGGCATGGGGTCGACTGTCGGCGTGGTGATTGCCGCGTTTGTACTGACGGTCGCGCCCGAGCTGTTGCGCAGCTTTGCCGAATACCGCGTGCTGCTGTTCGGCGTGCTGATGGTCTTGATGATGATCTGGCGGCCACGGGGCCTGATTCGCATCAGCCGTGTCGGGGTCACACCACGCAAGGGAGTCGCGCCATGAGCGAGCGTTCCATGGATAAAGACGTCGTGCTCTCGGTGGACAAGCTGATGATGCACTTTGGCGGGATCAAGGCCCTGAGCGATGTTAGCCTCAAGGTCAAACGCAATTCGATCTTCGCCCTGATCGGCCCTAACGGGGCCGGGAAAACCACCGTGTTCAACTGCCTGACCGGCTTTTATAAAGCCACCGGCGGCAGGATCGAACTCAACGCGCGGGGCACCCGCACCAATGTGATCAAACTGCTCGGCGAGCCGTTTCGGGTGACGGATTTTGTCTCGCCCAAAGCGTTCGGCAGCCGGCTGTATTACAAAATGTTCGGCGGCACTCACCTGGTCAACCGCGCCGGTCTGGCACGAACCTTCCAGAACATTCGCCTGTTCAAGGAAATGTCCGTGCTGGAGAACCTGCTGGTGGCCCAGCACATGTGGGTCAATCGCAGCCTGCTGGCGGGGATTCTCAATACCAAGGGCTACCGCAAGGCTGAAAGCGACGCGCTGGACCACGCTTTCTACTGGCTGGAGGTGGTGGATCTGGTGGACTGCGCCAACCGTCTGGCGGGCGAGTTGTCTTACGGCCAGCAACGGCGACTGGAGATTGCGCGGGCCATGTGTACGCGGCCGCAAATTATCTGTCTTGACGAGCCGGCGGCGGGCCTCAACCCGCAGGAAACCGAAGCCCTGAGCGGCATGATTCGATTGTTGCGAGACGAGCACGACCTGACCGTGGTGCTGATCGAGCACGACATGGGCATGGTCATGAGCATTTCCGACCACATCGTGGTCCTCGACCACGGCAACGTGATCGCTGAGGGCGGGCCTGACGCCATTCGCAACGACCCGAAAGTCATCGCCGCGTATCTGGGTGCAGACGAAGAGGAGCTGATATGACGAGCACGATCCTCGAACTCAAGGAACTGGACGTTCATTACGGGCCGATTCAGGCGTTGAAAAAGGTCTCGATGCACATCGAAGAGGGCGAAACCGTCAGCTTGATTGGCTCTAACGGTGCCGGAAAATCCACCTTGTTGATGTCGATTTTTGGGCAGCCCCGCGCCAGTGGCGGTCAGATTCTTTATCAGGGTGTGGATATCACGCAAAAGTCTTCGCACTACATCGCTTCCAACGGGATTGCCCAATCGCCGGAGGGGCGTCGTGTGTTTCCGGACATGACGGTGGAGGAAAACCTGCTGATGGGCACCATCCCCATCGGTGACCAGCACGCCAAAGAAGACATGCAGCGCATGTTTGACCTGTTTCCGCGGCTCAAGGAGCGCCGTAATCAGCGGGCCATGACCATGTCCGGTGGTGAACAGCAGATGCTCGCCATTGCCCGTGCGTTGATGAGCCGCCCGAAGTTGCTGCTGCTGGACGAACCGAGCCTTGGGCTGGCGCCCATTGTGGTGAAACAGATCTTTGCCACCCTGCGGGAGCTGGCGCAAACCGGCATGACCATCTTTTTGGTCGAGCAAAACGCCAACCATGCGCTACGGTTGTCGGACCGCGCCTACGTGATGGTGAACGGAGAAATCCGCCTGACCGGCACGGGCAAAGAGTTGTTGAGCAACGAAGACGTGCGTAACGCCTATCTGGGCGGCCATTAAACCCCGCCGTCAGCATCACCCTGCTCGCCCCCTTGGGGCGAGCCGTTCTTACCCCGCCTGAAATTGTGGAAAACAAAATTGCAACCCTGCCAAAGCGCGACATAAAGACGCTGTAATTTGTTGTTTTGTCATCGTTTTGACTTGTCCCCGTTTGCTGTGGAGGTGGCTGTGGGTAACGTGGGAGTAGTTGGCTGTAGCCCTTTATTTATAAGGGCTGTAGCGGTGTGGTTGTTTTTTGATCGCTGTCTTTTCCGCGACCTCTCGGGTGATTTGTCAACAGCTTTGTTGATAAAAATACGGCCTTGAAAAAACCGCTGCGCCCTGTGGATAAGTCTGTGGTTAAACTCTGGAAAGAATGCCCTGAGCGGCGTAATTACTGGCCTCTGGCTATCCCTGCACTTTCAACTGCACGCACCTTTTTAGGGCGTGTGCATGGAGTGCGTATTCAGGTCAAGCAAAAAACCTTGGATAAACGCCTGCAACCCTTGCATGGCGGGGCTTTGCGCGTTTCGAGTTGCCCCCAAAGACTGTGGACGGGCCTGTGGATAAGGTGAGCGCACATGGCGCTATCCCTTGTGCGATGTGGTCTGGAGACGGTTGGTTGTTTTTTGCACAGTACACGACTGCCCACGCAACCTGCTTGCCGCTCAAACGCACTCGGGGCATTCTGCTGGCCGTCCCATTACCCCGGCGGACCCTGCCCGCCAGCCAAGGAGAACACGATGACTTCCACCCTGTTTATTACCGGCGCGACTTCTGGATTTGGTGAGGCGTGTGCACGCAAGTTTGCGCAAGCAGGCTGGAAACTGGTGCTGACCGGCCGTCGTAAAGAGCGTCTGGACGCCCTGTGTGAAGAATTGTCCAAGCACACAGAAGTGCATGGCCTGGTGGTCGATGTGCGTGACCGTGGGGCGATGGAAACGGCGATTGCCAACTTGCCGCCCTCGTTCAGCACGCTGCGCGGACTGATCAACAACGCCGGGCTGGCGGTCGGCACCGACCCGGCCCCGCAGTGCAAGCTTGACGACTGGGAAACCATGGTCGACACCAATATCAAAGGGCTGCTGTACACCACCAACCTGTTGCTGCCGCGCCTGATTGCCTACGGGCGCGGTGCCGGGATCGTCAACCTGGGTTCTATCGCGGGCAATTACCCGTACCCCGGCAGCCACGTGTATGGCGGCACCAAAGCCTTTGTGAAGCAATTCTCCCTGAACCTGCGCTGTGATCTGCAAGGCACAGGCGTGCGCGTCAGCAACATTGAGCCGGGTTTGTGCGAAAGCGAATTCTCCATGGTGCGCTTCGGGGGCGATCAGGCGCGCTACGACGCGACCTATCAGGGCGCTGATCCGATTCAGCCCGAAGACATCGCGGAGACCATTTTCTGGGTGCTCAACACCCCGGCACACATCAACATCAATCGCCTTGAACTGATGCCCGTGACGCAGTCCTGGAGCGGTTTTGCCATCGAAAGGCACGCCAAGGAGTAAACTCGCCCCTGGCAGCCCACCCGCGACCTCCTGAGGGGGTCGCATTCCATCGGGCTGAAAGGAGTTTTTGTGAGTAACCGTGGCGAGCAGATTCTGCTCAAACAATCGACTGTTCTAATGTTTGCGGTGGCCATTGCGGGCATCGTGACGGGTTTTATTTCGGGGTCGCAATCCATCCTGTTTGATGGCTTTTTCTCGTTGATCGCAACGTTTATCAAGGTGTTGATGCTCATAACGGCGCAACTCATCGCCAAGGAGAGCAACCAGCGTTTCCAGTTCGGCTTCTGGCACCTTGAACCCATGGTGTTGTTGATCGAAGGCAGCTTCCTCTTATTGATTGCGATCTATGCCTTTCTGAATGGTGTGTTCGGCATCATCAATGGCGGGCGCGAGATTGAACTGGGGCTGGTCATCCTCTACGCAGCGGTGTTTACCGTGATCGAATTTGGCTACTACTTCTGGGTTCGGCGCAAAAATCGAACGTTGAAATCGACGCTGATTCAGTTCGACAACATCAGTTGGCTGGTGGATGCCATGTTGTCGGTGGGCCTGTTGATCAGTTTCCTCACGGCGCTGGCCCTGACGCATCAGGGTTATGCACAGTGGGCAGCTTATGTGGACCCGGCAATCCTGATTGTGCTGGCCCTGAGCATGCTTGCGCCTGCGTTCAAAATCCTCAAGCCGGCATTGCGCGACGTGCTGGGGATTGCCCCCGACGCACTGGACGACAAGGTGCGCGAGGCACTGGAAATCGCCTCGGCGCGGCATGGTTTTGAAGGTTACAAAACCTATGTGCAGAAGCATGGCCGGGCGCGTTTCATTGAAATTCACATCGTGTTGCCTTCGGGGTATCCGCTGACGAGTGTGAAAACCCTTGATGCCATTCGTGAGGAAATATCCGCGATGCTGGGCAAGGCTGACAGCGCACGCTGGCTGACCATTTGCTTTACCGGCGACCGCAAGTGGATTGCGTAATCATTGCGTAAGGATGGATCGCAGCCACACTCGGCTGCGATCAGGCGCAAAGCGCTCAAAATCCCCCTGATACCTCGCACTATTGAGTTATCAACAGCCCCTGACGCTCTATAAAAGCCACGATCGCATCGAGGCCCAAGCCGGTTTTCTGGTTACTGAACACAAACGGTTTGTCGCCGCGCATGCGCCGCGTATCGCTGTCCATCAGCTCCAGCGAGGCGCCCACCAGCGGTGCCAGGTCGATTTTGTTGATCACCAGCAAGTCCGACTTGCAGATTCCCGGCCCACCTTTGCGCGGTAACTTGTCACCCGCCGACACGTCGATCACGTAGATCGTCAGGTCGGAGAGTTCGGGGCTGAACGTGGCCGACAAGTTATCCCCACCCGATTCCACCAGAATCACGTCCAGGCCGGGAAAGCGGCGGTTCAATTGATCCACCGCTTCGAGGTTGATCGAGGCGTCTTCGCGGATGGCGGTATGGGGACAGCCGCCGGTTTCCACGCCAATGATGCGTTCGGGTGCCAATGCCTGGTTGCGTACCAAAAAGTCGGCATCTTCGCGGGTATAAATATCGTTGGTCACGACCGCCAGGTTGTAACGGTCCCGCAACGCCAGGCACAACGCCAAGGTCAGCGCGGTTTTACCTGATCCGACCGGCCCACCAATGCCGACACGCAGAGGTTGTGTATTCATTCAAAACTCCTAGGACCGAAACAGGCGGCTGTACTGGCGCTCGTGGGCCATGCTCGCTAAAGACAGGCCAAAAGCGGCGCTGCCCATGTGGGAAACATCCAGATGACTGGCGTGCAGTTGCGCCAGTTGCAGGCTTGGGGATAACTCGCTGGTCATGCGTTGTGCCGTTTGCTGGCCTAACGGCAGTGTTTTCATCAACACGGCCAACTGGTTCTCCAGCCAGCTCCAGAGCCATGCCGCCAACGCGTCCTGCGGGTTGATGCCCCACGCACGTGCGGCGAGTGCCCAGCCAAGCGCCAGATGCGGCTCGTCTTGCTGTAAGAGGAACTGCCGCGCGGGCTCATCCAGTTCAGGTAAGCCGCTCAGCAACTGTTGCAGGGAATAGCCCATTTGCCGGCTTTCCTGATGCAGTTCGCGGGTTTCCCGGCTGGCGCGGTGTTCGTCACAAAACCGTTGCAGGGCGGGCCAGTCTGCTTGGGCGGCAGCCTGGCAGTGAGCGAGCAATAGCGGGGCTTCGAAGCGGGCGAGGTTGAGCAGCAACTGGTCGTTGATCCAGCGCGCGGCGCTGGCCGGATCGCGCACCCGGCCTTGCTCCACCGCCATTTCCAGCCCTTGGGAATAGCTGTAGCCGCCAATGGGCAATTGCGGGCTGGCTAGACGCAGCAGCGCCCAGGCCGGGCTCACAAACGCACACCAAACTGGTGAAGTTTGGGCGCGTAGTTGAAGTCTTCTTCGCCCGCCCGGGAGTGGTGATGACCACCGCCGTAAGCGCCGTGTTCAGGCTGGAACGGGGCTTCGATGGATTCGGTGCAGGCGCCCAGTTGATCGAGCATCGCCTTGAGCACGTAGTCATCCAGCAGTCGCAGCCAGCCGTCACCCACTTGCAGCGCTACGTGGCGATTGCCCAAGTGATAAGCGGCGCGGGTCAGTTCGAACGCGTTGTCGCACGTGACGTGCAGCAGGTGTTCAGGGCTGGCGCAGACGCGCACGATGCGCCCGTCCTGCGCCTGAAGGAATTCGCCGTCGTGCAGGGGCGTCTGCCCGCGGTCCAGAAACAGCCCGACCTCTTCACCGTCGCTGCTGAAACAGCGCAGACGGCTTTTGCTTCGGGCTTCGAAGTTGAGGTGCAGCTCGGCGCTCCACACGGGGTGGGCGTCGACTCTTCGGTGAATAACCAGCATCGGTAGGCTTCCTGCGATTAACGATAGGCATGCTCACAGCAAGGGGCTTGCCAACCTGGCCGGGCAGCGCTGATGTCGCGAATCGTATGCTCAAAAACAGAGCAGGAAGATGAAACTTGATCTAAACAAGTGCGCACACTGGGCTGTGTTGCACCAATGAGGTGCGAAGTCGCTTACTCGGTGCTGCCCAACCCTTGCCAGTGTTTGAGGCCAATGAAGATGAAGCGCAGTTGCTGGCTGATTTTGGCCTGCGGTTGCAGGTAGTCCGGCAGCGGTTCGGCGGGCGGATCAATCACATCGGGCAACGCCGCAAATACACTTTTGACCACCAGATCGGCAATCACGGTCAGCGCCGCCGGATTGAGATGGTGCAGCTTGGGCTTGGAGCCGAGGTCGGCGGCCAGGTCGGAGGTGATGTCTTCGCGCAACGCCGCGATGGCCTGCCGAACCGGTTGCGAACCGCCGTATTGCTCCCGCGCGAGGAACAGAAACTGCGAGCGATTGGCCTCGACCACATCGAGGAAAATCCGCACCGATGCGTTAATCACGCCGCCCATGAACAATTCGTTATGGCGTACCAGGCGGATGGTTTCGCGAAAGGTCTGGCCGACCTCGCTGACCAACGCCAGGCCCAATTGGTCCATGTCGCTGAAGTGCCTATAAAAGCCGGTGGGCACGATGCCAGCGGTTTTTGCGACTTCACGCAAGCTGAGGCTGCCAAAGCCGCGCCCCGATTCCATCAAGTGGCGGGCGGCGTCCATCAGCGCAAGGCGGGTCTGTTGTTTCTGTTCGGCGCGGGGGAGCATCTGGGCGGGTCTTCCTGACAAGTGCAGCGGCGCACTCTAGCAAATCAGCTTTGATGACGTCGAACGCAGTTAAAGACTCAGGCGGGTGAACGTGACGCAGTCGTTAGTGACGAATAACGCGGGGTCGGGCTTGCGATCGTTTCGCGCTGCTCGTCAGCGACGACTGCGGTGCGCTTAGCTGGCACGTTGATTCCTTTCGGCCAGACGCTCTGCGCCACCTTCGGCCAGGCGGTTTTGTTGCTGCTTCTGGGTGCGGTCGTAACCGTCTTCGGCCACACGGTTGTGTTGATCCAGCGTGCGTTGTGCGCCGTCTTCAGCAACCGGGTTCAAAGGCTCGCTCAAGGTGCTGGAGGCGGGTTGTGCCAAGGGTGCCGACTGATCTTCAGCGGGCAGGGCGAAGGCGTTAAAGGCAAACAGTGACAGGGTCAAACCAAACATGGCTGGGCGTTTCATGATGCGGGTGCTCCGTAGCAAGGCAGTCAGTGGGTACGGGGGCAATGCTACGCTTGGATTTTCGATAACAAAGTTCATACGGCCAATGGTGATAATCAACACAATTGATTGTTCAACCAAAGGCCTCTAGCCCGCTGCTTTGCGGACGGGTAAAAGAGAACACGAGGCTTTTTTGAGGCAAAGCGGCACACGGGTTAAACCTTGGACCGTCTTTGCCGGTCGTACTTTTATACGCGTCGCAATCTGGACGTTCAGACGTAATAAGGAGCCGTGTCATGACGCGCACCCGTAAAGTGCTTGCCTGGGTTGTGGGCCTGTTTGCCCTGTTGGTCGCCGTGCTGGTGGTGCTGATCGCCACCTTCGACTGGAACCGCCTCAAGCCGACCATCAACACTAAGGTTTCTGAAATTTTGCATCGCCCGTTTGCCATCAACGGCAATCTGGCTGTGCAGTGGCAGCGTGAGCCCGATGAAGGCGGCTGGCGCGCCTGGGTGCCGTGGCCGCACGTGATCGCTGAAGACCTGACGCTGGGCAACCCCGAGTGGTCGAAGACGCCCCAGATGGCCAGTTTGAACAAGGTTGAGGCGCGTCTGTCGCCGTTGGCCTTACTGACCCAGACCGTAGCCATTCCGCGTATTGATTTGGTTCAGCCGAGCGCCGACCTGGTGCGGTTGGCGGATGGCCGGGCGAACTGGACCTTCACTTTCGATCCCAAGGACCCGGACGCCGAACCCTCCAACTGGACGGTGGACATCGGTGCCATCAAATTCGACAAGGGTCACGTGACCCTTAATGACCAGACCCTGAAAACCCGGCTGGATGTAGTGATTGATCCGCTGGGCAAGCCGATTCCGTTCAGTGAAATCGTGGGTGAGAAAGAGGCGAAAAAGTCGCAAGAAAAGGGCGCTACTCCGCAGGACTACGCCTTCGCGTTGAAGGTCAAAGGCCAGTACCACGGTCAGAACCTCGACGGCACAGGCAAGATCGGTGGCTTGTTAGCGCTTCAGGACGCGAACCAACCCTTCCCGTTGCAGGCTCAAGTCAGCATCGCTGACACCAAGGTCGCGTTGGCCGGCACCCTCAGGGACCCGCTCAACCTGGGGGCGCTTGATCTGCGCCTGAAACTGGCTGGCAGCAGCTTGAGCAACCTCTATCCGCTGACGGGCGTGACATTGCCGGATTCGCCGCCTTATTCCACAGATGGCCACTTGATTGCCAAGCTGCATGAGCCGGGCGGTGCCGTGTTCACCTATGAAAACTTCAACGGCAAGATTGGCAACAGTGACATCCACGGCGACCTGAAATACGCCGCCAGCCAGCCGCGCCCCACGTTGTCGGGCAAGTTGGTGTCCAATCAACTGTTGATGGCTGACCTTGGGCCGTTGATCGGCGTGGACAGCAGCAAAGCCGCCAACGCCCCGAAAGCCAGCGCAGGCGCGAGCAAGCAACCGGCGGGTAAGGTGCTGCCGGTGGAAGAATTCCGTACCGAACGCTGGCGCGACATGGACGCCGACGTGGAATTCACCGGCAAACGCATCGTGCAAAGCGCCGAGCTGCCGTTTACCGATCTCTACACGCACCTGGTGTTGAACGATGGCCAATTAAGCCTGGAACCGCTGCGTTTCGGCGTGGCGGGCGGCAAGCTGGACGCGCAGATTCGCCTCAACGGCCGCAGCACACCGCTGGAAGGCCGGGCCAAACTGACCGCGCGCAATTTCAAACTCAAGCAACTGTTCCCCACCTTCGAGCCTATGAAAACCAGCTTCGGTGAGCTCAATGGCGATGCGGAAATCTCCGGGCGTGGCAATTCGGTGGCCAAGTTGTTGGCCACCTCGAATGGCGGCTTGAAAATGATCGTCAACGACGGCGCCATCAGCCGTGGCCTGATGGAAATTGCCGGGCTCAATGTGGGCAACTACATCGTGGGCAAAATCTTTGGTGACGAAGACGTGAAGATCAACTGCGCGGCGGCGGACTTCGGGATCAAAGACGGCCTGGCGACGTCGCGGCTGTTCGTGTTCGACACCGAGAACGCGATCATCTACATCGACGGCACGGCTAACTTCGCCACCGAGCAACTGGACCTGAAAATCACCCCGGAGTCCAAGGGGCTGCGGTTGTTCTCGCTGCGTTCGCCGTTGTACGTGCGCGGAACGTTTGGTAACCCGTCGGCGGGCGTGCAAGCCGTGCCGTTGATGCTGCGCGGTGCGGGCATGGTCGCTCTGGGTGTGATTGCTGGCCCGGCAGCCGGACTGCTGGCGTTGGTGGCGCCGAGTGGCGACGAACCCAACCAGTGCGCACCGCTGCTGCAACAGATGCAGCAAGGCAAAGTGCCCAAGACCGTGAAGTAAAGGCTTGCCCTCATTCCCACCTTTCCCTGCGCGGGAGAGGGTGGGGGGCGAGGGCTCAAGCACGCAAAAAACCCGTAAAAAAGCCCGCCCCCACGTGACGGGGGGCGGGCGCTGTCGGCCTGATGAGGCTTACAGGTCTTGCAGAATGTCGGCCATGTCGTCGGCGTGCTCTTCCTCTTGCGCGAGGATGTCTTCGAAGATCCGGCGGGTGGTCGGGTCTTTGTCGCCAATGTACTGAATGATTTCACGGTAGCTGTCGACAGCAATCCGCTCAGCGACCAGGTCTTCGTACACCATTTCTTTCAAGGTCGTACCGGCCACGTATTGGGCGTGGGCGTTCTTGGACAGCAGGTCAGGGTTGAACTCCGGCTCGCCGCCCAACTGAACGATACGCTCGGCCAGTTTGTCGGCGTGTTCCATCTCCTGATTGGCGTGCTCCAGGAACTCATCCGCCGCGACGCTGGCCTTCAGGCCACTGGCCATGAAGTAATGACGCTTGTAGCGCAGAACACAAACCAGTTCGGTGGCCAGCGACTCATTGAGCAACCGCAGAATTTCTTCGCGGTCTGCGCTGTAGCCTTCGGTTACGGCACCTTCTTCGACGTTCTTGCGAGCGCGTTCGCGAAGGGTTTGCTTGTCGGATAACGTTATCTCGGTCATTTCAATCTCCTCACTAATCCGGTTGCCGCCTCGCTCTGCTGGCGAAGTCGGTTCATAGGGTGTGAGTTCAGCGCACCGAGAAAGTTTTATCGGATGTTGCGCACCGGCGTGGTCCAGCGTTCCGACAGAATCACCCCGCCCAGCGTCAATGCCCCACCCACAAGATGAAACAGGTGCAATTGCTCTTTAAGCACCACGGCGGCAATCAAGGCGGTAATCAAGGGCAGCAAGTTGAAGAACAGGGTGGTGCGGCTCGGCCCCAGCAATGCAACGGCCTTCATCCAGGCCAACGGCGCAATCATCGACGCCAGCACGCAGGCGTACAGCACCAGGCCGATGTTGTGCACGGTCGGGCCGACCTTGGGCGAGATCAGGTACAGCGGCAGCAGCACCACAATCGCCACCAGCACTTGCAGGTAGAGCATCTGCAACGGCGGCAGGCGCAGTTGCCACTTCTTGAGCAGGGTGCTGTAAATCGCGTAGGCGAGGGTGGCGACGAGCATCATCGCGTCTCCCAGGTTCAGGCCTTGATCGAGCAAGGTGCCGAGGCTGCCACTGGAGACCACCACCAGCACCCCGAAAAACGACAGCACGGCGCCCACCAGCGCCCCTGCGGTCAGGCGCTGGCCGAGGCTGATGATGGACAGGGTGAGCACCATCAACGGCATCAGCGACAAAATGATGCCCATGTTGGTGGCCGAGGTGCGGGCCGCCGCGTAGTAGGCAAGGCTTTGATACACCGCCATGCCCAGCACGCCGAGGATAAAGATCTTGCCCAGGTTGGGGCGGATGACCGGCCAGTTGGCCAGCACCGGTTTGATCATGAACGGGGTAAACAGCAGCCCGGCCAGCAGCCAGCGATAAAAGCCGATCTCCGAGGGAAAGATCGCCCCCACGGCGAGTTTGTTGATCACGGTATTGCCGGCCCAGATAAAAATGGCCAGTAGCGGGTAAGCGTATTGCATCAGGAACAACCACAGGATTAATGAGCCGCGATTATCCGCTTGTCTGTCCGCAGGCCTATACTTCGATCCAGCCAACCTCTTCGTGAATCCAGACAGCATGCGCAAGAACCTGATCAGCGTTCCCGAGTTCGATCAATTACCGGCTCCGGTCTACTTTCGTTACGCCGAAATCGACGCGCACAGCCACGCGTGCCCACACCGGCATGCCTGGGGGTCGCTGGACTACGTGGCCCATGGCGTGATGCGTTTTGAGGTCGACGGGCAGCGGTTTATGTCGCCGCCGCAGTACGCGTTATGGATCCCGCCCAATACCGAGCACAGTGCCTACAATGCCCAAGCCATTGTTTACCGTTCGGTGTATCTGGACGCAGCGCATTGCCAGCACCTGCCGCCCCGGCCGGTCACGTTGGCGATCAGCGACATCCTGAAAGCCATCCTTAGCGACTTCGCCCGCCGCGATGTCAACATTCCCGAAGGCGAGGCCGACCAGCGTCTGGCCCAGGTGCTGGTCGACCAACTGAGCCAGGCGGCCGTGCATCGATGCTTTTTGCCCTACGCCAATCACCCCGGTTTGCAAGGGGTGCTGGCCGCCTTGCAGCGACAGCCGGGGGACAACCGCCCGTTGGGGCAGTGGGCCGAACAGGCGCATGTCAGCGAACGTACGTTGGCGCGGTTGTTCGTGCGTGAGCTGGGCATGAGCTTTGGGGAGTGGCGCCAGCGCTTGCGTTTTCTGGCAGCCATCGAAGCACTGGAGTCGTCGTCGCGCAGCGTGCAAGACATTGGTTTCGACATGGGTTACAGCACGGCGTCGGCGTTTATTGCGATGTTTCAGCGTCTGGCCTGTTGCACGCCCGAGCAGTATCGGCGCAAGGCGCGGCATGTTTAAGCGCTCATGAGGAAGCTGTAACAGAGTTTGTCTACACTGCGATGAAGTCCGCCGCGTCCGCTGCGGCCACAAGGAGAAAACTCCATGAAGATGCTGCGTGTTCCTCTGCTGCTGGTGGGTGTGTTGGTGTGCTCGCAAGGGTTTGCGGCCACGGCCCAACAAAACAAAATGACCGCGTGCAACGCCGAGGCCAGTGCCAAAACCCTCAAAGGCGACGCGCGTAAAGCCTTTATGAGCAGTTGCCTCAAAGCCAAGCCGGCCGGTGCGATGACTCAGCAAGAAAAAATGAAAACCTGCAATGCCACCGCCACCACCCAGGCACTCAAGGGTGATGAGCGTAAAGCGTTCATGAGCGATTGCCTGAAGAAAAAGTAGTCACTTGTCGCCCCGCGTTCTCACTGCCCCAGGCTGCGAAGCGTTGCGAGACACCGCGTTCATTCAAGCGCGGCGCTAACCCTACGCAGCCTTGGCCAGGGCTGATCAGAGGGCCTGCCCCGTCCTCCGGCAGTCACATTATGTAGTGATCCCCGTCGAAGGCTGGCAGACTGCCCGTCCTTTTACCCTGCTTGTTTTGAGGCTGTATGCCATCGTTTTCTCAGCGTCACATCTTGCTGGCCAGCTACATCATTATTGCGGGCGGTTTGTTGCTGGTATTTCCTTTGCGCTTGTTGCCCAGCCTGTTGGCGGGTTTGCTGGTGTACGAGCTGGTCAACATGCTCACCCCGCAACTGCAACGCCTGATCGCCGGGCGCCGTGCGCGTTGGTTGGCGGTGATGTTACTGGGCACGTTGGTGGTCAGTGTGCTGGCGCTGATTTTTGCCGGTGCCATCAGCTTTTTGCTGCACGAGGCCGAGAACCCCGGTGCATCTCTGAACAAATTCATGGCCGTGGTCGACAAGGCCCGTGGCCAGTTGCCGCCGTTTTTAGACAGCTACCTGCCCGCCAGTGCGGCGGAGTTTCGCGTCGCCATCGGGGCGTGGATGAACAAGCACTTGAGCGACCTGCAACTGGTGGGCAAAGACGCGGCGCACATGTTCGTGACTCTACTGATCGGCATGGTACTGGGCGCCATCATCGCCTTGCAGCGCATCCCTGATGTGAGCCGCCGCAAACCCTTGTCCGCCGCGCTGTTCGAGCGTCTGCACCTGCTGGTTCAGGCGTTTCGCAACATCGTCTTCGCGCAGATCAAAATCGCACTGCTCAATACCGTGTTTACCGGGGTCTTCCTGGCCGTGGTGCTGCCGTTGTTCGGCGTTCACTTGCCGCTGACCAAAACCCTGATCGTGCTGACCTTCCTGCTGGGCCTGTTGCCAGTGATTGGCAACCTGATCTCCAACACGCTGATCACCATTGTTGGCCTGTCGCTGTCGATTTGGGTGGCGGTGGGGGCCTTGGCCTACCTGATCGTTATCCACAAGCTGGAATACTTTTTGAACGCCAAGATTGTGGGCGGGCAGATCAGTGCCAAGTCGTGGGAATTGCTGCTGGCGATGCTGGTGTTCGAAGCCGCGTTCGGCCTGCCGGGGGTGGTGGCCGGGCCGATTTATTACGCGTATTTGAAGAGTGAGTTGAAGCAGGTGGAGTTGGTCTGATCGCCGGTCTTCACCCAGCCCTCTCCTTGCGGGAGAGGGTGGGGTGATGGGCTATCAGCCGTAACGCTTTTTGGCTTCAATCGCCAGACCGCTGCCGATGCTGCCGAAGATGTTGCCTTCAACATGACGCGCATTGGGCAGCATGGCCGACACGCTTTGGCGCAATGCCGGAATACCGCTCGACCCGCCCGTGAAGAACACCGTGTCCACCTGCTCCACAGCCACGCCGGCATTGCCCAGCAGTTGGGTCACGCTGTTGCGGATGCGTTCGAGCTGGTTGTCGATCGAGGCTTCGAACAGCGCACGGCTCAGGTCAACGTTGAGTCCGGCTTCGATACGGTCCAGCGGCACGTGGCGACTGTCGTTGCGGGTCAGTTCGATTTTGGTTTCTTCGATTTCCATTGCCAGCCAGTGCCCGGCGCGCTGTTCGATCAACTTGAACAGGCGGTCGATGCCGCCGGTGTCTTCGATGTCGTAGCGCATGCTGCCCAACGCCAGTTGGGATTTTTGCGAGTACACCGAGTTGATGGTGTGCCAGGTCGCCAGGTTCATGTGGTGGCTGGTGGGCATGTAGGCACCGCTCTTCATGCGGCTGCCGTAGCCGAACAGCGGCATTACGCCTTGCAGGCTCAGTTGTTTGTCGAAGTCGGTCCCGCCCACGTGCACACCGCCGGTGGCCAGAATGTCGTCCTGGCGGTTGTCCATGCCGCGCCGCTCGGGTGACAGGCGCACCAGCGAGAAGTCGGAGGTACCGCCGCCGATGTCGACAATCAGCACCAGCTCTTCGCGCTCGATGGTCGACTCGTAGTCGAAAGCGGCGGCGATGGGTTCGTACTGGAAGGACACTTCCTTGAAGCCAATGGCACGGGCCACGTCGGTCAGGGTGTTTTCGGCTTCCTGGTCAGCCAGCGGGTCGTCATCGACGAAGTACACCGGGCGGCCCAGTACCACTTCTTCAAATTCGCGACCGGCGGTGGCTTCGGCGCGTTTTTTCAGTTGGCCGATAAACAGCCCCAGCAGGTCTTTGAACGGCATGGCCGTGCCCAGAACACTGGTGTCGTGCTTGATCAGCTTGGAACCCAGCAGACTTTTGAGTGAGCGCATCAGGCGGCCTTCATAGCCTTCCAGGTACTCATGCAGCGCCAGACGGCCATACACCGGGCGGCGTTCTTCAATATTGAAGAACACCACCGAGGGCAGGGTGATTTTGTCGTCCTCCAGCGCAATGAGGGTTTCCACGCCTGGGCGCAGCCAGCCGACGGTGGAGTTTGACGTGCCGAAGTCGATGCCGCAGGCACGGGCCGGAGAGGCGTTTTTCATGTCTGTCGTGTTCCGGTTAAAAAACGGCCGCGCAGTGTATGTCAGACGGTCACAGAATCGAAGCACGACTATTCGTTAATTCGCAGGTTTTAATCCCCTTGAAAGACTATCCTTCACCCCCAAACTTCCAGACATTGGCTTGGTGGTTGTAAGGCAATTGAGTGAAGCCCGTAGGCTGCCGATAAACTTTTGCAGCGCCGTAGCGTCGGAAGATTGAGATCGGTCAATCGACAGACTGGCTAACCCAAGCATTGTGGGTGGTCTGAGTGGCGCGATATTGATAACGGATGGTGATCCTTACATGGACTTCAAAGACTATTACAAGATTCTGGGTGTAGAACCCACGGCTGACGATAAGGCGATCAAGACCGCTTATCGCAAGCTGGCGCGCAAATATCACCCGGATGTCAGCAAAGAAAAGGACGCCGAGAGTAAATTCAAGGACGTGAACGAAGCGTATGAAGCGTTGAAAAGCGCTGATAAACGCGCCGAGTACGATGAAATTCGCAAGTACGGTCAGCACGGCCAGCCGTTCCAGGGGCCACCGGGCTGGCAGGGTCGTTCCAGTGGCGGCTTCGAAGATGCAGGCGATTTTTCGGACTTTTTCAGCTCGATCTTCGGTTCGCGCGGTAATGGCTTTGGTGGTCAATCAAGCCGCAGCGCGGGTCGTCGCGGGCAGGATGTTGAAATGGAATTACCGATTTTTCTGGAAGAAACCCTGTCGGGCGAGTCCAAGCAGATCAGCTTTCAGGTGGGTGGCACCAGCAAGACCCTGAACGTGAAGATCCCGGCCGGTGTGACCGACGGCGAGCGCATTCGCCTCAAAGGTCAGGGTGGCCCGGGCATGGGCGGCGGGGCCAATGGTGATCTATACCTGATCATTCGGTTTGCACCGCATCCGAAGTTCGACGTGGAAGGCCACGATCTGGTGATTACGGTGCCTTTGGCGCCGTGGGAAGCCGCATTGGGGACCAAGGTCGCCGTGCCGACGCTGACCAGCAAGATCAACCTGACCATTCGTCCGGACAGCCAGAGCGGCCAGCGTTTGCGCATCAAGGGCCATGGTTTGATGGACAAGAAAGGTCAGCGCGGCGATTTGTATGCCCAATTGAAAGTGGTCATGCCCAAACACACTGACGAGGCGAGCAAAACCTTGTGGCAAGAGCTGGCTGACAAAGCAGCCTTTGATCCGAGAGCCCAATGGAGTAATTGATCATGAGCAGCACCCTGATCGTTCAGCTGGACATGGAAAGGTTCTGCGAGGAGGCCAATTTACCGGCCACTTACGTGATAGAGATCGTCGAACACGGAATTATCGAACCTCAGGGCCACGCACCGGAGGCGTGGCGTTTTGAAGACTATGAACTGGTCATCGCAAAGCGTGCAGCCAAGCTGCATCAAGACCTTGACCTGGAATGGGAAGGCGTCGCCCTGGCGCTGGACTTGCTCGAAGAGGTGCAGCACCTGCGGTCTGAAAACCGCCGCCTGAAGCAGCAACTGGGGCGGTTTGTGGGCAGCAACCCCAACGCCTGACCGGCTTAAGGGGCAGCCTTGTACCCCGACAGCGACTGCACAGGGTTAATGCCCTGACGTGCAGTCGCTGGCGCGCGGTATCAGGCTTTTTTCGGTAACACCACGGTAAAGGTGGTGCCTTCGGCGGCGGTTGAAGTGACTTCAATCGTGCCGCCGTGGGCGTTGACCGACTCTTTGACGATGTACAGGCCAAGACCGAGGCTGGTGGAAGTGCCCGGCAGGCTGACGTCTTCACTCGGGCTGCGCACCAGCGGGTCAAACAGGGTTGCCAGCGAGCCTTCATCAATGGGCGTGCCACGGTTGTGTACCGAAAGCAGGACCTGCTCGGCGCCGCCTGTCAGCGTCACGGTGACCACGCGGCTGTGGCTGCCATGTTGCAGCGCATTGCCAATCAGGTTTTGCAGCAACTGATTGATCAGGCCGCGATCCCACTCACCTTGCACAGGGCCATCAATGGTTAACACCGGCTCGCAGTCCGGTTGCCCGGCGCAGGCTTCGGCCAATGCCGCGCGGCAGGCTTCGCCCAGGTCCATGCTCACCGGTTCGATCGGCAACTGGCTGCCCAGACGGCTGCGCACAAATGCCAGCAGATCGCTGACCATCGAACCCATGTGCCGCGCACCGTTCTTGATGGCGTTCACATAGTTCAGGGCATCAACGTCAAGCTTGGCTTTACGCTCCAGCATCTCGGTGGACATGCTCACCGCTTGCAGGGGCGCGCGCAGGTCGTGCCCCAGAATGGCCAGAAAGATGTCGCGCGAGCGATTCACCTGATCGGCGTAGGCCGCGGTGGATTCGGCCAGCGCTTCATCAATGGCTTCGTTGAAGCGAATCATGTCCTGAAAGTGCCCGTGCTCCGGGAATGGCAGGCTGTCGACCCACAGGCGGATGACACACGCGCGCAGGTGCCGGAATTCGGATGTCATCTGCACCAGATCGAAACCGACCGTATGGCGCAGCTCGCCGTGGCTGGCGGCGGCCTCGTCCAGGCTCGGGGTTTTATCCGGGCCTTCGCCCTCAGCCTTGGCCTGTTGCTCGCTGGCCGTCTGGGCGGTGGTCATGTCACGCGAGGCCGCCAGCAAAATGGCCTTGGCATGGTCGCGCAGGGCCACGCTGTCCATGTGTTCGGCCGCAGGCGTAATGGTTTCTGCAAAGCGCTCCCACTCATCGACGATGCGATCAGCGTTTTGCACGATGAATTCGGATAGGCGCATGCCCAAATACCCTTGCTGTAAGAGCGGTAGTCAAAAAAGGTGACGCATATTAGCGCATGCGCGAGTATCGCCCTCAACTCAATATGCCGTATATCGTAATCCCCCAAGATCGCGGATCCAGCCGATAAGCTGCAGGTCTGCGCGTGCCTGAGAATGTCCTGGCCGATTGGCTGATTCACCCGCGGCCTCCCGGCTGGGATCGGTGTGCGGGAGGGCCTGCCGGGGGGTAGATGAAAAGAACATTCGGCAGGGGCTATATATCGCTGCGCTGTATACAAATGCTCGCTCGTTCAGGCGCGATTTAACGCAACGTTTTGCGTTATTTAAAGGACGGCAATCGGGTTTAGATGTGGGAGGACTTACGCATCGAAAAGAGCTTTATATGAATAAACAACCTGCTGCCCCTGACACCTTTCCTCCTCAGGCCTTGGTGCACATGGATGAAACTTCCGAAGCCGTCAAACAAAACATGCCGCTCTGGCTGTTACAGGCTGATGACGATACCCGACAAAAAGTCATTCAGGCGTTCATCACGACGCATGCCCTCGAACAGCAATTAGCCGCGCATCTTTCTAAAGTGGTTGCCCCTGCCGACTTTGCCAAAGGCTTGCTGAACCCGGCGCTGTCAGCCAAATGGGGGCGAGAGGTGGACAGCGAGCGCAATATCTTTGTCAATGTGCAACGCTTTTCCTTCAACCTGCTGGGGGATGCGATCAAAGAGCCGCTGGATATCGTCTTGCCCACAACATGGCGGCCCATTACCTCAATGACGCATTTGACGTTATTGGAAGCGGCCATGCAGAACTTCTCACGGGCGGAAGTTGAACGTGACTTTAACGGCGTTGCGTATGTACTGGAACACCGCGGGAGTTCCAGGCGCACAGGGTTAAATCCACAGCACTTTGCACAGTTATGCCGAACATTAAATCTGGGCGGCAAGTATCAAACCTACCTGAAAAGCCTTTTTTATCCTTATGAACGCATCGACCGTTTTCAAACGGATCATTCCGGATACGGTATTTATTCGGACTTTATAACCCATGCAAAAAGCCAACTTGAATTACTCAGTCATCAGGCCTATTTGACGCATGCGATTGGCTTAACGGCTTACCAGATGCTGTTGCAGTGGGTCAGGGGGGAGCCGCAGCCGCGGTGGGGCAGGCGCAACGTCCGGGTGTGTCACATGACGATGCTCAGCGTTAAACAGCACGGTGTGGGACAAGCAGGGTGCCCGATACACGGGGCCCTGGTGTTCATGCCCACGCCCCTGAACGCTGAAAATTCGCTGCCTTGTCTTGTGTATACCCCTCACGATCAGGGGTTGCCCTTGTGTGAATACGCGTCGCTGCAACGTTTCAATGACCTTTACGCCTTGCGCTTACGGGAGGAGGAGCCGAAAGCCGCATTGATCAAAGCCGTGGAACAGCGTTATCAAACGGCCTTTGCCAAACAACTCGAGCAGGCACTGCGCGTCAAAGGGAAAACGGCTTCGTTGGTCGCGGTAGAGACATGGCGGCCTCGTCCTGATTTACAGATCCAATGGGTGGAATCGGGTCACACGCCGTTTGTGACGCTCTATACACAATTGATTGAGCAGGTGTTGAGCAACGCACGTTTTGTGATGGCCCCGACCCAAGAGCAGGACATCTCCCCCCTTGACCAGTTGCGTGCCTTGTTTGAAGCCGCCCAGCCTTTTTTGAATCTGGCGGCTTTTTTTGTTCCGCTCGTTGGCGGGCTCTTGCTGTTGTCCACCAGCATGCAGTTACTGTCGCAAGTGTATGTCGGGGTTGAGGATTGGTCCCATGGTGAGGTGAAGCAGGCGTTCGAGCACTTCGAGTCAGTGGCACAAAACCTGATCGTATTGCTCGTAGGTGCCCGTGCGACCAAGGCCTGGTCTTCCTTCAACCCCGACATTGCCTACCCCTCGCTGATTGAAACCCTTCGCCGGGTGAACACCGCGGCCGATGAAACACGTTTGATGAAAGTCGATCTCGCGCCGTTTGTCAGTGACGTTAAGTTGCCCGAACATCTTCAGCCAGACAGCGACGGTATTTACCGCACCCAAGACCGCACGTTCGTCCACATCAAAGGCCAGCCGTACGAGATCAAATACGACGAGGCCATCAAACACTGGCGCGTGCAGCATCCCAAGCGTGAGGGCGCCTACGCGCCGGTGGTTGAACACAATGACCAGGGGGCGTGGTTTTTGGGCATCGAGCGCGCGGGTGAATGGGACAAGGTGGAGTCACTGCACCGGGCCTCCTCGCATAAGTCGGCGTTAAGTGAGTCCGAGGTGGAGCAGGTGCTCAACATCGTGGGGGCGCAAGACGATGCCCTGCGCTGGAGCCATGTCAATCGTGAACCGCCCCCGGCGCTGGTGCTCGATACCCTCAAACGCTGGCAGCTGGCAGATGACGTTGAGCGTCTGGTTGAACGATTGCAGGCGTCTGCGTCGGTGCAATGGAGTGATAACCGTCACATTGTGCGTTTGCTGGAGCGTATGCCCGGTTGGCCGCCGGGCACGTGGCTACAGATTTTGGGTGCAGATGGGCGTGTTCTTCAGGATGTGACGCTGGCCGGTGAATGGCGCTCGCCCCTGCGTGTGAACATGACCGATGTGCAGCAGCAGGGGATATTCAGCGCATTGGCGGCGGCCATGGATGACGCCTTGGCCGCGACATTTCTTGGAGCTGAAGCGATCACCCCGCAACAGCGTGCCGACGCGTTGCTCAACAAGGTCGCCGGTTTCGCCCTGACCCAAAAAAAGACCTTGTTCAGCGAGGGGTACAAGGCAAGCGAAGTATTCGCTACCGGGCCCAGGCAAACACTTCATCGGCACCACCCCACGCTGCCCGCCAGTGTGGTGAGCGAAGTGCTGCGACACGCCAGCGTCAGTGAAATCCGCGTGTTGAACAGCCTCAAGAAGGTTCCGTTGCGACTGGCCGAAGAGTTGCGGCTCTATGGCCATGCGTTGAGCGTGACGCGTGCGCTGGAAGGGTGCTATCTCGATACCGAAGACCCCGCCCCAACCCTTCGCCTGGTCGGGGCGCTGTTCTTGAAAACGGCTCAGGGCAAGCAATATGTGAGCGCAGGCCAAGAGCCTTTGCTGCGCAGCGCTCAAGCCGGGACGCTATTAGACAACGCGCAAACGTTGCGGGCGCTGGCGCTTGTGAAAGGGGATGCGTTGTTGCGCGATCAACTGGTCGCCTACGCCCATGACCACCAGGACGAAACCCGGGGTGCGCTGGGGTTGCAGCCCATCAAGCCGTGGTTTAAATCCCCCATGCGACTGGCCCGTGGGCGCGTGGGTTATCCCCTGAGTGGCAGAATCACGGATGCCGGGCGCAGTGCGTTTCAGATCCGCCGCGTAAAAAGCCTCTATCCGCAATACACGCACACCCAGTGCGAAGCATTCCTTCGTGCGCTGGAGACCTCTAAGGCTAATCCAGAGCTTGAACTGGTGCGCCGCGAGCTTGAATACGAAGCGCTGCAGGACGCTTTGCGCAGTTGGGTCGGCCAGCCGCTGCCGGAGTATTCAGTGGCTGCCCGCCGAGATGTCTCGCCGCTCACGATCAAGCGGGCAGCGAGCAACGTTATCAGCCGTGCCTGGCGGCGCGAGACCCGGCTGGAAGATGAAATCGGCAATCTGAATGAGTACGTGGAGGATGCAAACCTGTCTGCCCAAGACCTGCCTGATCCACGGCGCTATGTGCTGGACCTCAGCGGCATGCCCGTCGGTGACTTGCCGACGCTGCCGGGCAGTTTTCGCCATATCTCAGTGCTCATCATGGATGACATGGCGTTAAACGAAGTACCTGAAGGTTTTCTCGAATGTTTCCCTGACCTGCGGTGGCTGTCGATGGAAAACAACCGGCTCAGCACGTTGCCGCGGGCGCTGAAGCAGATGAAAGGTTTGCTAAAGCTCGACCTCGCTCATAACGAAATAGCCCTGACCGCTGAGGCTAGCAGCACCCTGGCGGGGCTGACAAACCTCAGAGAGCTGAATCTGGGCAACAATCCTTTAGGCCAAGCGGTGGATGTCAGTGGCATGCAGCGTTTACGCCATATTGATCTGCGCCATACCGCAAGCACCTATTGGCCATCCGGCGTTGAGACCTTGAATGAAGTCGCTTATCTGGACTTGCGTGACAACAACATCACTCAAATTCCCGATGCGGTTTTCAATTCCGATACGCGCCTGAATGCGGTGACCTATGTGCATGACAACCCGCTCACACCGGTCAGTGAGCAACGGCTGGATTCATACGCAGAGCGGACCGGGATCAACATGGGCTACGTCTCCACGCGGGGGCACAGCTTTCTGACCGACCCGCGCAGCTATAGCTGGTTTTTGAGTGGCCCCGAGCCGTTGGCGGCCAGGAAACAGGAGATCTGGCAAAGCCTGGAGCAAGACCCGCAGACCCAGGATTTGCGACGGGTGCTCATGGGCCTGACAGCCACTCCGGCCTACGCCAATGAAAGTACGCGTGACTCACTGATCGAACGGATTGGCACGATGCTACTGGCCTTGGGTGACGATACCGAGTTGCGGGAAAACCTCATGCTCAGGGCCGGTCATGGTTCGACATGCGGGGATGGGCTGGCGTTGATTTTCAGTGATCTGGAAGTGCTCACTCTTGTGGCCAAGGCCAAGGAACCGGTGGGCGCGGAAGAATGCGAGCTTAAATTGCTGCGTTTGGCGCGCAGCTTATATCGCCTGGATCAAGTGGAAGTGATCGCGCGGCATTTGATGCAAGAGCGATACACCCGCGGGCACGATGAGGAACTTGGCGAGCTCAATGAACTGGACGAAGTGGAGTTCCGGCTGGCGTTTCGCATCGCGTTGGCGGAGCCGCTGGAGCTGCCGGCGCAACCGCTGGCCATGGAGTACGAGCACTTGGCGGATGTGTCGCAAATGCTCATTGACGGGGTGCGGTATCGGGTACTGGCCAATGAGCGTTCCACCAGCAATTTGTTCGACTCAATCTGTGAGCGGGAATTTTGGGTGGATTTCTTGAAGAAAAAATATGCTCACCAGTTCGCGGCCATCCTTGAACGGCACATGGTGCGCACCCACGAGGTTGAAGTCGGGGCGCATGCCTCCTCGGACGAGGCCTACAAACAATCGCTGGAAAAAATCGGTGAGGATTACAAGGCGGCCTGTAAAGCGTGGGTTCAGCGCTTGACCCATTGGGAAATGACGGTGCATCCGTTTTAACCCTGGCCCTCACGCCAGCGTGTGCTTGCGTGAGGGCATACCGGTCAAAACAGAAAGTAGCGTTGCGCCATTGGTAACACGTCGGCCGGTTCGCACCACAGCAACACACCGTCCGCCTTGACCTGATACGTCTGCGGGTCGACTTCAATGTCGGGCAGGTAGCCGTTGTGGATCAGGTCGGTCTTTTGCACGTCGCGGCAGCCTTTGACCACGGCAATTTGTTTTTTCAGGCCCAGGGCTTCGGGCACGCCGGCTTCGGCAGCGGCCTGGCTGATAAAGGTCAGGCAGGTGGCGTGGCGCGAGCCGCCGTAGCTGGCGAACATGGGGCGATAGTGAACCGGTTGCGGCGTCGGAATGGAGGCATTGGCGTCGCCCATCAGGCTCGACGCAATCGCGCCGCCCTTGAGAATCAGCGTCGGTTTGACCCCGAAAAACGCCGGGCGCCAGAGCACCAGGTCGGCCCATTTGCCCACTTCGATCGACCCCACTTCATGGCTGATGCCGTGGGTGATGGCCGGGTTGATGGTGTATTTGGCGATGTAGCGTTTGGCACGAAAGTTGTCATTGCCAATCGCGTCTTCCGGCAACGGGCCGCGTTGTTGCTTCATCTTGTCGGCGGTCTGCCAGGTGCGGGTGATGACTTCGCCCACGCGGCCCATGGCCTGACTGTCGGAGCTGATCATCGAAAACGCGCCCAGGTCATGCAGGATGTCTTCGGCGGCAATGGTCTCGCGGCGGATACGGCTTTCCGCGAAGGCCACGTCCTCGGCGATGCTCGGGTCCAGGTGATGGCAGACCATCAGCATGTCGAGGTGTTCGTCGATGGTGTTGCGGGTGAAAGGCCGGGTCGGGTTGGTGGAGCTGGGCAACACATTGGTCAGGCCGCAGGCCTTGATGATGTCCGGTGCGTGCCCGCCGCCCGCGCCTTCGGTGTGATAGGTATGAATGGTGCGGCCCTTGAAGGCAGCGAGGGTGGTTTCGACAAAGCCGGACTCGTTCAAGGTGTCGCTGTGGATCGCCACTTGCACATCGTATTGGTCGGCCACATTCAGGCAGTTATCGATGGACGCAGGGGTGGTGCCCCAGTCTTCATGCAGCTTGAGGCCGATGGCGCCCGCTTCGACTTGCTCGATCAGCGGTTGCGGCAAACTCGCGTTGCCCTTGCCGGTAAACCCCATGTTCATCGGAAACGCGTCAGCCGCTTGCAGCATGCGCGCCATGTGCCACGGGCCCGGGGTGCAGGTGGTGGCGTTGCTGCCGGTGGCCGGGCCAGTGCCGCCGCCGATCATGGTGGTCACGCCGCTGTTGAGCGCTTCTTCGATCTGCTGCGGGCAGATGAAGTGAATGTGGGTGTCGATGCCGCCTGCGGTGAGGATCATGCCCTCGCCAGCAATCACTTCGGTGCTGGCGCCAATGGCGATGGTGACATCGGGCTGCACGTCCGGGTTGCCCGCCTTGCCGATGGCGTGGATCCGGCCGTTCTTAAGGCCTACGTCGGCTTTGACGATGCCCCAGTGGTCGACGATCAGCGCGTTGGTGATCAAGGTGTCCACCACCTCGGCAGCCAGCAACTGGCTCTGGCCCATGCCGTCGCGGATCACCTTGCCGCCGCCGAATTTCACTTCTTCCCCGTAAGTGGTGAAGTCCTGCTCGACCTCAATCCACAGCTCGGTGTCGGCCAGGCGAACCTTGTCACCCACAGTCGGGCCGAACATATCGGCATAGGCGTGGCGGGATATTTTCATGATGCGTTCCTGAGCGTTAAGTCAAAACGGGTCGCCGGGGGCGGCGACAGAGCGTTCACGGGCCAATGTCACGGTCAGTCCAGATCGCCCATCACGCGCCCGGCAAAGCCAAACACCCGGCGCAGGCCCGCCAGCTCGACCAGTTCCACGTCGCGGGTCTGGCCCGGTTCAAACCGTACGGCGGTGCCCGCCGGGATGTTCAGGCGCATGCCACGGCTTTCGCCGCGCTCGAACATCAGCGCATCGTTGGTTTCAAAAAAGTGGTAATGGGAACCGACTTGAATTGGCCGGTCGCCCCGGTTGGACACGCTCAGCCGGTGCGTGCGCCGACCCGCGTTCAGCTCGATCTCGCCCGCCTCGATGCAGTATTGGCCCGGAATCATTGCGGTTCACTCAAGGTTTTGAAGTAGATGGCGGTCGGGCTGTAGTGGCCGTCGGGGCTGCGGCAGTAGTTGGGCAATTCACCGACACGGGTATAGCCCAGGGCGCTGTAGAAGTTTTCGGCGGGCGACCCGGCCTCGGTGTCGAGGTGCAGCAAGCCGCGTTTGTGCTGACGCGCGCCGTGTTCCAGTGCCTGAATCAGCACCTGGCCCAGCCCGCGGCGGCGCGCTTCGTTGAGTACCAGCAGCTTCTGCACTTCGGCCCGGTTCAGGCCATTGGCCTTCTGGCACAGCGCCAACTGCACGCTGGCCAGCACCCGTTGATCTTCGACCAAGACCCACAGCAACAGGCTGCCTTGTTCCAGTTGGCTCAGCACCTCGCAGAAGTAAGCGCTGGCCTTCGGCACGTCCAGATCGTCCATGAACCCGACCGATGCGCCGTGCTGCACGGCATCGACCAACAGGGCGATCAGCCCTTCACGGTAGTCATTGAAGGTGTGCGGGGTGACTTGTAACACCTGCTCGTGGCTCATTGGCCGTGCTCCTGCGGGGGAAGGGCGCCGGGGTTGATCATCAGTTGCATGAAGGTCAGGTCCAGCCAGCGGCCGAACTTGATCCCCACTTGTGGCAGGCGGCCGCTGGTCACGAAACCGAGTTGCTTGTGCACGTGAATCGACGCGGCGTTGGCGCTTTCAATGGCGGCGACCATCACGTGTTTGCCGCAGCCACGGGCGCGTTCGATCAGGGCAGCGAGCAATTGCGGGCCCAGGCGTTTACCGCGCTGATCGGGGTGTACGTACACCGAGTGCTCGACCGTATGGCGAAACCCTTCAAACGGACGCCAGTCGCCAAACGAGGCGTAGCCCAAGGGCACGTTGGCGTCATCCACAATCACCAGAACGGGATAACCCTGTTGTTGCCGGGCTTCGAACCATTGTTCGCGGTTGGGCAGGTCGACGGTCTGCTCATTCCAGATGGCGAGGGTGTTCAGCACGGCATCGTTGTAAATATCGCGAATCGCCGGCAAGTCGGCCGGGACTGCATCACGAATAACGTAAGACATGACGCGGCCTCAGGCGATGGGTTGATGGACAGTGACCAGCTTGGTGCCGTCCGGGAAGGTCGCTTCGACCTGAATGTCGGGGATCATTTCCGGGATGCCTTCCATGACCTGCTCGCGTGTCAGCAGGGTGGTGCCTTCATGCATCAGCTGGGCCACCGTTTTGCCGTCGCGTGCGCCTTCCAGCAAGGCGGCCGAGATGAAGGCGATGGTTTCGGGGTAATTGAGTTTTACGCCGCGCGCCAACCTTCGTTCAGCCAGCAGGCCAGCGGTGAAGATCATCATCTTGTCTTTTTCGCGGGGGGTCAGGTCCATGTCAGGGTCCGTGTTCGGCAGTTAAAAAGTAGCGGAGCGTTTGCTCTGTCCGTAACAACTGTAACGGTGCTTCAGGTACTCCAGATTCTCGGCGCAAGCGCTTCACGGCCCAGCAACGCGGGGCGCAGCAGTCGCCACAGATCAATCAGCCAGCCGCGTGCCTGGAAGGCTTCGCCCGCCAGGCAGCGGGCTACCAGCAGGCCCGGCAGTTGAGTCAGGTCGCCGCGTACCGGGTGAGGCAATGAGCGACAGGCGTCGAGCAGTTCGGGGCTGACGTCTCCGGTCACCAGCAGCGTCGCAAACACCGGGTTGCCGTCCAGCCCGATGGGCGAGTCCAGCAGGCCGTCGCCGCCTACAATGCGCTGGCGCTCATGCCAGAGCAACTGGCCATCGCGGCGAATATCCAGGTGCGACTGGAAGTGCCCGCGCTCGAACCGTTCGCCGCTGGCCTGCCTGCCCAGCGCAATCATGTCCCAGTAAAACAGCCGTGCATCGCCTTGCAGCTCGATGCGGGTGCTCAGTTCGGCCTGGGCCGAGCTGAAGACGATGGTTTCCTGGGGCAACCATTCCAGCGTGGCCCCCGCTGCGACCGTTAACTCAATGCGTTGATAGGCCGGGCCTGCCGCGCGATACCACTTGGCCGCGCCGGGGCTGGTCAGTTGAGCCCAGGCATCTGGGCCGACGCTGGCGCGAATGTCGAGCTGATCGCCACCGGCAATGCCGCCGGGCGGGTGCACGATGATGTGTTGGCACACCTGCGGCCCTTCGGCGTACAGGTGTTTTTGCACGCGCAAGGGGCCGCAGTGACGGCGCAAGGTCGGGCGCGTGCTGTCGCCAAAACGCCCATAGCCCAGCTCCAGCTCGGCGAGCCAGTGGGGGGTGAACAGGGCGGTGTTGGCGGGTAGATTCATGGGGGCTCAGCCAGGTAACAAAGAGTTACAGATTAAATCGTCACGAGGCCGCGCACACCGTCTGTTTGCATATTTTCACCGCGGCCTTGCTGAATGATTTCGCCCCGTGACATCACCAAGTATTGATCGGCCAGTTCTTCGGCAAAGTCGTAAAACTGTTCCACCAGCAAAATCGCCATGTCCCCGCGTGCGGCCAGTTGCTTGATGACCGCGCCGATTTCCTTGATGACCGAGGGTTGGATGCCTTCGGTGGGTTCGTCGAGGATCAACAACCGTGGGCGGCTGGCCAGTGCGCGGCCAATCGCCAGCTGTTGTTGCTGGCCCCCGGACAAGTCGCCGCCGCGTCGATGCTTCATCTCCAGTAGCACCGGAAACAGTTCGTAAATGAACGCCGGTACGGCTTTGGCCTCGGCGCCGGGGAAACGCGACAGGCCCATCAACAGGTTTTCTTCCACGGTCAGGCGCCCGAAGATCTCCCGGCCCTGAGGCACGTAAGCAATCCCGGCATGCACCCGTTGGTGAGGTTTTAGCGAGGTGATGGTCTGGCCTTCCCATTGCACGTCGCCTTCCTTGACGGGCAGCAAGCCCATCAGGCACTTGAGCAGGGTGGTTTTGCCTACGCCGTTTCGGCCCAGCAGGCACGTGACCTCACCGACGCTGACGGCAAACGACAGCCCGCGCAGGATGTGGCTGCCGCCGTAGAACTGATGCAGTTGTTCAACCTTCAACATGTGTGTCCCCTTTTGACGGCGCCGCTGCGGGCCCGATGACTCAACGACCCAGATACACCTCAATCACGCGTTCATCGGCTTGCACGTGTTCCAGCGACCCCTCGGCCAGCACGCTGCCCTGATGCAACACGGTGACGTGGTCGGCAATCGAGCCCACGAAGCCCATGTCGTGTTCCACGACCATCAGCGAATGCTTGCCCGCCAGGCTTTTGAACAGCTCGGCGGTGAACTCGGTTTCAGCGTCGGTCATGCCGGCCACCGGCTCGTCCAGCAGCAATAACGCCGGGTCTTGCACCAGCAACATGCCGATTTCCAGAAACTGCTTTTGCCCGTGGGACAGCAGCCCGGCCGGGCGATGCGGCGCGTGAGCGAGGCGCAGGGTGTGCAGGACGTCGTCGATGCGGTCTTTTTGCTCGCCCGTCAGTGTGGCGCGCAAGCTGGCCCACACCGACTTGTCGGTTTTTTGCGCCAGCTCCAGGTTCTCGAACACGCTCAGCGCCTCGAAAACCGTGGGCTTCTGGAACTTGCGGCCAATTCCCGACTGGGCGATCTGCACTTCGCTCATCTGCCGCAGGTCGAGGGTTTCACCAAACCAGGCCTGACCTTCGGTGGGGCGCGTCTTGCCGGTAATGACGTCCATCATCGTGGTCTTGCCTGCGCCGTTAGGGCCGATGATGCAGCGCAACTCACCGACGCCGATGTACAGGTTCAGGTTGTTAAGGGCCTTGAAGCCATCAAAGCTGACGCTGATGCCTTCCAGGGTCAGGATTGTGCCGTGGCGGGTATTGAGCCCCGTGCCAGCGGCCTGCCCCAGACCGATGGCATCGCGGCTGCTGCCCTGATCCTTGTTGGGTTCGAGCATGGGTTCGAGCAACACATTTCTCATTGATCACCCCTTTTGTGCCACAGCCCGATGACGCCCTTGGGCAGGTACAGCGTGACGACGATAAACAGCGCGCCGAGGAAAAACAGCCAGTATTCGGGGAACGCTACGGTGAACCAGCTTTTCATGCCGTTGACCACGCCCGCGCCCAGCAGCGGGCCAATCAGCGTGCCGCGCCCGCCCAGCGCCACCCACACCGCCGCTTCAATGGAGTTGGTGGGCGACATTTCGCCGGGGTTGATGATCCCCACTTGCGGCACGTACAGCGCGCCAGCCAGGCCACACAGCACCGCGCTCAACACCCATACGAACAGCTTGAAACCGCGCGGGTCGTAGCCGCAGAACATCAGGCGGTTTTCGGCATCGCGCACGGCGGTCAGCACGCGCCCGAACTTGCTGCGTGCCAGGCGCCAGCCGAGGAACAGGCTGCTGACCAACAGCACCACGGTGGCGAAAAACAACGCTGCACGGGTCGCGGGCTCGGTGATGCCGAAGCCCATGATTGTTCGAAAGTGAGTGAAGCCGTTGTTGCCGCCAAAGCCGGTCTCGTTGCGAAAGAACAGCAGCATCCCGGCGAAGGTCAGGGCTTGGGTCATGATCGAGAAGTACACGCCTTTGATCCGCGAGCGGAAAGCAAAGAACCCGAACACCAGCGCCAGCAAGCCTGGCGCCAGCACCACCAGGCACATGGCCCACCAGAAGTGTTCGGTGCCCACCCAGTACCACGGCAGCTCGGTCCATGACAGGAAGGTCATGAAAGCCGGCAGCTCATCGCCCGACGCCTGACGCATCAGGTACATGCCCATGGCGTAGCCGCCGAGCGCGAAGAACAGGCCGTGGCCCAAGGACAGCATGCCCGCGTAGCCCCACACCAGGTCCAGTGCCAGGGCGACGATGGCGTAACACAGGATTTTGCCGACCAGCGTCAGGGTATACGCCGACACGTGCAGCGGGCTGTCGGCAGGCAGCAACGACAGCGCCGGCAACGCCAGCAGGATCACTAGCGCGATCGCGCCGATCAGCGCCGTAGCAGTCGGTCCGGCTTTTTGTGTTGCGGTGATTAGCAATGGCTGGTTCATCAGTCGATCACCCGTCCTTTAAGCGCGAAAAGGCCTTGCGGGCGTTTCTGAATGAACAGAATGATCAGCCCCAGGATAAGGATTTTGCCGAGCACCGCGCCGATCTGCGGTTCCAGGATTTTGTTCGCGATGCCCAGTCCCAACGCCGCGTACACCGTGCCCGCCAATTGCCCGACACCGCCCAGCACCACCACCAGAAACGAATCGATGATGTAGCCCTGGCCCAGATCGGGGCCGACGTTGCCGATCTGGCTCAGGGCCACGCCGCCCAGCCCGGCAATGCCCGAGCCGAGGCCGAAGGCGAGCATGTCCACGCGCCCGGTGGGCACGCCACAGCAGGCGGCCATGTTGCGGTTTTGGGTGACGGCGCGGACGTTGAGGCCCAGACGGGTTTTGTTCAGCAACAGCCAGGTGAGCCACACCACCGCCAGCGCGAAGACGATGATGACCAGCCGGTTGTACGGCAGCACCAGGTTGGGCAATACCTGAACGCCGCCCGACAGCCACGCCGGGTTGGCCACTTCGACGTTCTGCGCGCCAAACAGCAGGCGCACCAGTTGAATCAGGATCAGGCTAATGCCCCAAGTCGCGAGCAGGGTTTCCAGCGGTCGCCCGTAGAGGTGACGAATGATCGTGCGCTCCAGCACCATGCCCACCCCGGCCGTGACGAAAAACGCCACGGGCAGCGCCAGCAGCGGGTAGAACTCGATGGCGGCGGGTGCAAACCGCTGGACCAGCACCTGCACGCAGTACGTGGCGTAAGCGCCGAGCATCAGCATTTCGCCGTGGGCCATGTTGATCACGCCCAACAGACCGAACGTGATTGCCAGCCCGAGGGCCGCCAGCAGCAGGATCGAGCCCAGTGACAGGCCGCTGAACGCCTGGCCCAGCAGGTCGCCGATCAGCAACTGGCGCGTGACTTGCGCCAGGCTGGTTTCGGCGGCGGTGCGTACCCCGGCATCGGTTTCGACGTCCGGTTGCAGCAAGGTTTCAAGCCGGGTACGGGCCAACGGTTCGCCGGTTTCGCCCAGCAGGCGCACCGCCGCCAGCCGCACGGCGGGGTCGGCGTCCACCAGTTGCAGGTTGGCCAATGCAAGGCTCAGGGCGACGCGTACCCCCTCATCGGTTTCGAGGGTCAGGCGACGATTGAGCAGTGCGAGCTGGGCAGGGCGGGCCGTTTTTTGCAGCTGTTGCGCGGCGCTCAGGCGCTGTGTGGGGTCCGCCGCCAGCAGTTGATGGCTGGCCAGTGCGGTCTCGATCAAGCTGCGCAGGCGGTTGTTCAGGCGCACGGTTTTAGGCTGGCCATCGACGATCAATTGGCCGTTCTGTAACCCGCTGAGCAGTGTGGTTCGCGCAGGCTCGGGTTGGGCGGCCCAGCCCTCCAGCAACGCGACCTGTGTGGGCAGGCTGGCGGCGGCAAAGTCGCTGGCGTCATCGGCCTGCGCACCCAACGGCACGAGCAGCAGGCAGGCGACGATAAAGCGGTAAAAGGCAGTGGGCATCATGTGCGTCCCTGTAAGCGCGGCGTCCTCTCCCTCCCCGAAGGTCGAGGGGAAGAGGGGCCTTTGACGGTGTTATTGACCTTTCACCGGGTGATCCGGTTTTTTGTCGTTGCCCGGGATATACGGGCTCCACGGCTGGGCACGGATCGGGCCGTCGGTTTGCCATACCACGCTGAACTGCCCGTCCGGCTGGATTTCACCGATCATCACCGGCTTGTGCAGGTGATGGTTGGTGGCGTCCATGGTCAGGGTGTAGCCCGAAGGCGCGGCAAAGCTTTGCCCGGCCAGCGCTTCGCGGACCTTGTCCACGTCGGTGGACTTGGCTTTTTCCGCGGCCTGCGCCCACAAGTGAATGCCGACGTAGGTGGCCTCCATCGGGTCGTTGGTCACGGCTTTGTCGGCGCCCGGCAGGTTGTGTTGTTTGGCGTAGGCCTTCCAGTCGGCCACGAATTTCTGGTTGACCGGGTTTTCCACCGACTGGAAGTAGTTCCACGCTGCCAGGTTGCCTACCAGCGGTTTGGTGTCGATGCCGCGCAGTTCTTCTTCGCCTACCGAGAACGCAATTACCGGCACGTCGGTGGCTTTAATGCCCTGGTTGGCCAGCTCTTTATAGAACGGCACGTTGGAGTCGCCGTTGACGGTTGAAATCACCGCCGTCTTGCCCCCGGCCGAGAACTTTTTGAGGTTGGACACGATGGTCTGGTAGTCGCTGTGGCCGAACGGGGTGTAGACCTCGTCGATGTCTTTATCCGCTACGCCTTTGGTGTGAAGGAAGGCGCGCAGGATTTTGTTGGTGGTGCGCGGGTACACGTAGTCGGTGCCCAGCAGCACGAAGCGTTTGGCGCTGCCGCCGTCTTCGCTCATCAGGTACTCGACGGCCGGGATGGCCTGTTGGTTCGGCGCGGCGCCGGTGTAGAACACGTTGGGCGACATTTCTTCGCCTTCGTATTGCACCGGGTAGAACAGCAAACCGTTGAGTTCTTCAAACACGGGCAATACCGACTTGCGCGACACCGAGGTCCAGCAGCCGAACACCACGGCGACCTTGTCTTGCGTCAGCAATTGGCGCCCTTTTTCAGCGAACAACGGCCAGTTCGAGGCGGGGTCGACCACGACGGCCTCAAGCTGCTTGCCGTTCACGCCGCCCTTGGCATTGATCTCATCGATGGTCATCAACGCCATGTCTTTGAGCGACGTTTCGGAGATCGCCATGGTGCCGGACAGCGAGTGCAGAATGCCGACTTTGATGGTCTCGGCTGCCTGCACCGTCCAGGTCATGCCCATGGCCACGATGGAGGCTGTGAGGGTGAAAGCTTTGATCAAGCGACGACGCTGCATGGTGCGATCTCCAGAGTTCTGATGGTTGGCGAGCCAATACCTGCACTGACAAGGGCTATAGCAAGGGCTGTGCCGGATTGGTCGGTGCCTCTGAAACCGGGGTTTGCACACAAAATGTGCTTTTTTTCGCACCATCAGAGCGCCCGTCAGGGCTCGCGGTGCACGCGGGTGCGCCGCCTTGGTGCCTGGCACGGCGCAGGCGCCTGCGGCGAAGGGACGTCTGAACGGGGTGGGGGTGGGGCGCGCGGGATTTTATTATTTAAATATGACCTCCCTTCGGGGTGGCTCCTGATGATGTGGAAGCGCGACCGCGTTGCGCTAAATCATCTGAATCAGGAGAGTGAACGTGAGCCAATTTTTCCACGAACGCATCGAGCGCGGCACGGCCGCGAAAACGGTGCCCCTGCCCGCCTTAAGCCCGGCGTTTGCGTATGCCGATGATGCGGCCCGCTTCGCCCACGAAATGATTGGCGATCGACGTGAGGGTGAGTACGGCGGAGTCATCCTGCAACGTCACGACGGGAAGTTTTTCGCCACGTTACCCGTCAAGGGCCAGAGCAGGATGTTCTCTCACGAGTTGGTGCTGTCGACAGACGCCGACAATAATTTTTTGCACCCCCCCGGTTATACCTGCCATGCGTTCTATCACTCGCACCCCAATAACTACGCCGAGGTGAAGCGGTATTTTGCGCAGTGGTCAAAAGAGTCGGTCGAGACGTCGATGAACTTCTTCTCACCCCCCGATGTGGTGTTCACCGTGGGCATGCGCGGGTTCGCACGCGTAGGCTATTTGTCGGGCCTCAATGGTTCGCTGATCAAATATGTGCCCAGCGGGTCCGAGCAAGAGGCCGCGCTGGTGGAGGGGTATCAGAAAGGTTTGGTCCGAGCCAAACAGTTGATCAGTTACGTGCATGAGTTGGCGGCTGTTGGTGAACTCAGCGTGATTCAAACCAATGACATCTGGGGCTGGAAAGTCGGAAAGGTCGACGCGGATTTTAAGATTTACAACCCGGCGACGCTTCCTCAGGCACCGAACAAGCAGATTCAGCAACCGGCCTACAGCCCCGTGTTTTCAAGCCTGCTGGATGCGGTGAAATACACTCGGCTGCGCATGTACCAACAACCTGAACAGCAGTTCGGCTACCTCCTCAAATACAAGGATCAGGCGCAATACCTGGCGACTGAGCCCGTGCCCGGCGCTGAACACCTGTTCAAGCCTGACGCCGTGTTCACGCTTAACGCAGCGGGGGCTGTGGTCATCCCCCGTAATCTGGAAGTGGTGGCCCAGTATTACTGCGACAACCTGTATCACGCGCCGGATCAGGTGCCCGCGCAGCAGCGTCAGGTCTACAAGCGTTTCGTCGAGCCTAACGCCATGGCGCAAAGCATTCGCATGTCGCTGGCCCTTCGGTTTGGGCGGGATGTGGCACCGCTGCCCCTCTACATCACGGTGCGTGACGGCGCCTTGCTTGAGTATCAACCGTCCAGCACGTTGGCCGAAGAGCCCTATGTGCGAACGCTCAGCCAGGCACAAGGGGGTGGGCTGGCGATCAAGCGTGACCTGCTGGGCGGCCACGTTACCCCCACGGCCTATGTCCATCGGCTGGCGCAAATGGGGACGCTGAAGGTGCTGTACCACAGCGATCTGTGGGGGTTGCCAGGCACGGTCGATCAACACTGGACGCCTTATGCGCGCCTGAGTCGCAGGGCCTTGAGCCCGTCTTTTTTAACGATGGATGACGCTGCCCGTTATGTTCACCGCAAGATTAAAAAGTCACCGAATGCGGACCGTATCTTCGGAGGGTTGATATTTCAGCGCCTCGACCAGCGCTTTGTGGCCACCGAGCCGTTGGCGGGTCGCGGTGAGACCTTTGATCCTTACGGCATCATCCCCGCTGAACGCTTTGACCTGACCCCCACGGGCGGAACCATTGTGGGTTTTTACCATTCTCATCGGCCGCAAGACTCGATGTTGTTGCCGCCGGGTGTCGAACAACAGCTCTACGCGGACATGCTGGAACCCCATGAAGTGTGTGCCGCCATCCAGGACCGTGACTGGGCGCCGGTGCGCTTTCTGTCGACCCCGCAAGGCGCGTTGCTCAAATACGTGCCCAGTGGCACTGACCGGGAAAAGAAATTCCTTGCTCGCGTCGCCCCCCCGGTGAGCAACCCTGAAAACGTGCGGCACAACGCGCTGCAACTCAAGTTGCGCACGCATACGCTCAAGGCCACCGAATACGTGGGGCAGATCGTGCGCACCGGTGATTTGTATGTGGTGGAAGGCAACACCCTTTGGGGCAATCCGGGCAAGGTCACGACCCACTGGAAGCCTTCACCTGAACCGGCACCCGTGCCACTGGCGACCGAGCAGCCCGCCTTAAGCCCGGTGTTTACCCAGGCGCAGGATGCGGCGCGCTATGCCCACCACCGCATGGGGGCGCGCACGAAGCGCCAGTTCGGTTTTATTCTCAAGAGTGTTCACAGCGAAGAGTTTGTCGCGACGTACCCGCTCGAAGGTGGCGGTCTGGGGCTGGATCGGGTGTTCCCCCGCAAACCCTCCGAGCGCGACAACACACTGCCCGGCGATTTCAAAATCCATGGGGTTTACCTGGGAACGCCCGCGACGTATTTCTCATCACCCTCGCACGTGAAGGACGTGCGCAACCTCAATACGCTGCTGGGGTTTGTGACCCCTGACGATTTTGCCGACGCGCTGGGTCTGGTGAACCTGGTCAAACAGCAGCGGGGCGCGTTCACGGGCGACGTGCCGCTGTACCTGTCGACTAACGACGGCGCGTTGCTCAGCTATGTGCCGGTCAACCTGTGGGCACAGCTGACCTCCGGTCTGTTTGGTTCTTGGGGCCGCCCGTTACTGACGCAGATCCTGAACGGTGAATTGCACGTGACGGAGTACGTGCATCAGGTGGCGGCCAACGGCCAACTGGAGGTCGTAATAAAGAGCGCCCTGTGGAATGCACCGGGGCACGTTACGCAACAGTGGGTGCCTTATAAAAAGGCGGCGGCGATGCCGTTTCCGGCCACCCGGCGCTTCCCGCTCAGCCCGGTGTTTGCCCACCCCGATGACGCCGCCCGCTATGTGCACGCGCACATCCCGCACCCCAACCAGTTGAATGTGGTCGCCGCCATTCTGGGCAAGGCCGACTACAACACCTATGTCGCCATTGAGCCGAACTCGGGCGGGGAAGTGGCCAATGCGCCGCAAACCCTGCTGTTCACCCACAAGCACGTGGACGGCCAGTTACACCCGGTGCCGCTGTTTGCCGCCGGGTACTCGCGCAAGCACCTGCTGTTTTCGCGGGCGTATTCATCGCAGGCGGGTTACAGCGCGCTTGAAAATAACTTGCTGAACAACATGTTCTGGCCAGTGGATATTTGCTACGCCACCCGCCTGCTAAAAACCTATGACAGTGACAACAGTTTTGAGGTGATCTACCACTCGACCAATGATGGCGCCCTGCTCAAATACCGGCGCGGCGCGACCCTGGCGACGCAGCAACTGTGTGAGTCCATCAGCGGCTCAAACCTGACCTATGAGGGGTACTTTGCCGAGAACTATGAACCTGACCGCACCACTCGCCGTTACTACGAAAAGGCGCCCGAGCCTCAAAAGCCCGTCGAGCTGCTGACCCGCGTTCTCAATACGGGGCAACTGAGCGTGATTACGGTCAGCCGCACTTGGCCGAACAAGGGCGAGGTGCAGCACACCTTGACGATCAACATCGAGCCTGCAGCTGAGTTGTTCGAGTGGGACGATCCTCGCAAGGTGCAACTGGTGCCCACCAACGGCGCGGACACGCCTTCCGCGCCCTGGCATGACGAGCTTTAGCGTTTACGCATCAAGCCAATAAAAAACAACCCGCCAATCGCCGCCGTCGCCACGCCGATGGGCAGGTCTTCAGGGGCGATCAGGGTGCGGGCCGCGACGTCGACCCAGACCAGAAACACACTGCCCAGCAGCGCTGAGACCGGCAGCAAACGGCGATGTTCTGCACCCACCAGACGGCGCGCAATGTGCGGGATCATCAAGCCGACAAAACCAATCGAACCGCTGATGGCCACCAGTACGCCGGTCATTAGCGAGGCGATCAGAAACACCCGCAGGCGCACGTTGCGTGCATTCAGGCCGAGGGTGACGGCGGTTTGTTCGCCCGCCATCAGGGCATTCAGCGGGCGGGCCATGCCCAACAGCAGCACCAGCCCCAGCAACACGCTGGCGCCGGGGATGGCCAGCAGTTCCCAGCGCGCCAGCCCCAGACCACCGAGCATCCAGAACAGCACGGCGGAACTGGCGCGGTGGTCGCCCAAAAACAGCAAGGTGTTGGCCACGGCCATCATCACAAACGACACCGCCACGCCGCATAACAGCAGGCGGTCACTGTCTAGTCGGCCCTGACGGCTGGCGATGACCAATACCAGCAGCATGCTCAGCAACGCGCCAATAAAGGCCGCGATGGGCAGGGTCAGTAAACCGATGATCTCGCCCACGTGCAGCACCACGATCACGGCGCCCAAGGTGGCGCCGCTGGTGACGCCCAGCAGGTGCGGGTCCGCCAGCGGGTTGCGGGTCACGGCTTGCAGCACCGCGCCGATCAAGGCCAGCCCGGCCCCGACCAGCGCACCCAGCAGCATGCGCGGCACCCGTATCAGCCACACGATGTGTTCCTGCCCGGCGCTCCAGTTCACCTCGCCAATCCCGAACAGCTTGTGCAGCACGATGTGCCACACCACGTCCACGGGCACCCGCGCCGGGCCGAACCCAAGCGACACGACGCACGAAACCAGCAGCACAGCGCCCAGCCCCAACAGCAATAGCGCATAGCGACGCGCCATCATTGCGGATGAAAGCCTTTGGCCAGGGTCTGGATGGCCAGCACGTTGTCGATACCCGGCGTGGCCTGGACGTAGGGGATGACGATGAAGCGTTTGTGACGGATTGCGTCCACCGATTGCAGCGCGGGGTGGGTTTCCAGGAAGTGCTGTTTCTGTTCGGCCGTCACTTCGCTGTAGTCGACGATCACGATCACCTCGGGATTACGTTCGACCACGGTTTCCCAGTTGATGCGCGTCCAGCTGGCGTCGATGTCGCTGAGGATGTCGTTACCGCCTGCCGCTTCAATCAGCGCGTGCGGGATGCCCAGACGGCCGCTGGTCATGGCGCGGTCTTCACCGCTGTCATACAGGAAGACCCGCGGTTTTGAGGCGGGAAGGGTCTTTTGCACCTCAGAAATTTCTTGCTGCATGTGAGCGATCAGCGCGTTGGCACGGTCCTGCACGTCGAAGATTTTGCCGAGGTTGCGCAGGTCGTTGTAGGTGTCTTCCATGCTGGCTGGCGGGCGCTTCATGACAAACGCGCAAGACTCGGTCAGCTCGTACACATTGATGCCCAGCGGTGTCAGGGTCTGGGGAGTCAGGTCGCCGCCCACACGCATGCCGTAGTCCCAGCCCGCAAAGAAGAAATCCACATTGGCATTGAGCAACGTTTCAACAGACGGGTACTTGCTCGCCAGTTCGGGCAGGCCGTCGAGGATCACCTTCATTTGCGGGGTGACGGCCTTCCAGCCGCTGATGCCGCTGTAACCGGTCATGTGCGGCTTCAGGCCGAGGGCCAGCATCATGTGCGTCATGTTGATGTCATGACTGACGGCATGCTTGGGGGCTTCATTGAAGGTCACGTCACGATTGCAGCTTTGGATCGTCAGCGGGTAGCGGGTGGCGTCGGCCTGGGCCAGTTGAGTGCCGAACACAGCGCAGACGCAGAGAACGAGGCGGATCAGGTTCATGGTTGGGTTATCCAGGTGATGCGCGGGTAGCCGGCCAGCGGATGTTCATCGATCAGGGCGTCGACGCCAAACACCTCGCGCAGCAGGGTGACGGTCAGCACCTCGCGAGGCGTGCCGCTGGCAACGATTTTGCCGTGGTCGATCACATACAGGCGGTCGCAAAAAGCGGCGGCGAGGTTCAGGTCATGGATGCTGGCGAGGGTGCCGATGTTCAGGCGTTTAACCAATTGCAGCAGTTGCAGTTGATAGCGCGGGTCGAGGTGATTGGTCGGCTCGTCGAGGATCAGCAGGTCCGGTTGCTGGGTCAGGGCGCGGGCCAGAATCACACGCTGTTTTTCACCGCCCGACAGGGTGGCAAACGCGTGGTCTTCAAAGCCCTGCAAGCCCACGGACGCGAGGGCGTTTTGCGCCAACTGGCGGTCGGTGACAGTGTCGCCGTCAAACAGCCCTTTGTGCGGGGTGCGGCCCATGGCGACCACTTCATCGACGGTCAGGCCAAAGGCATCGGGGAATTCTTGCAACACCACGGCGATGCGTTGCGCGCTCCAGCGGGGGGATTGTTGCCAGAGGTTGTGTTGCCCAAGGTGAACGGTGCCGGCCTCGGGCTTGCTGAAGCGGTAGGCGCACCGCAGCAGGCTGGTTTTGCCGCTGCCATTGGGCCCGATCAACCCCACGAACTCACCGGCGGCCACGTGCAGGTTGGCGTCACGCAGGTGGAACTGGTGATGACAATGACCGTGCCCCAGGGGGGACCAGGCGAGTTGCGTGAGGGTGAGGCGCGGCATAAGTGTCCAGGTCAAACGTTAAAAGGCGTAATCGGCCGTCACAAAGAACGAGCGCGGCTCGCCCATGATCCATTGCTGGCCGCCATTGTATTGGGTTACGGCGTACTGGCGATTAAACAAATTATTCAACCGCACGCCCAGGGTGGTGTTCGGCAGGGCGTGCCAGCTCACCGTGGCGTCTACCACGGTGTAGCTCGGCAGTTCGACGCTGTTGGCCGTGTCGGCGTAACGCGCATCGACATAGCGCACTCCGGCGCCTGCGTTCACGTCGTCGGTGATGACCTTGCTCACCCACAGGTTGGCGGTGCGACGGGGGACGTCGGTGGGGCGGTTGCCTTTGCGCGATACGCCGTCTTCGTTGAAGGTGTCGTATTGCGCCCGCACGATCGAGGCGTTGGCTTGCAGCGCCCAGCGGTTCGGCAGTTGCAGGTCGAGGCTGGCTTCCAGACCGTTTGACGATTGCTCGCCCACTTGCAGGGTGCGAGTGACGTTCGCGGGGTCAGTGGTCAGCAAATCCTTTTTGACAATGTGATACGCCGCCAGCGTCCATTCGCCCCGCTGGTCCCAGAACATCTGCTTGAAACCGACCTCGGTCTGATGCGCATGGGCCAGACCGTAGTCTTGCTGGCTCTGACTCAGGCTGATCAACCCGCCGACGCCATCCACGCTGGTGGCCTGTTGGGCGTAGAGCGACATGTCCGGGGTCAGTTCATAGACCAGGCCGACTTTCCAGCTGTTGGCGGACAGGCCACGGTCACTGCGGGTGGTGTCGCCGTTTTCGGCGAAATCATCGCGATCCAGGTGCACGATGTCGCGGCGCACGCCGGTGACCAGCGACAGTTGGTCGGTCAGCTCAGTGCGGTTTTCGGCGAACAGCGACACCTGCTGCGTCGTGCTGGTGAATTGGTCGCGGTACGGCGAAGCACTCTCGAACTGGCCACGGTTCGGGTGGTACAGATCGACAGGTTGGCCGTTGGGGGCGACATCGTCATACGGCGCATTGCTGTGCAGGCTGAAGTGGATGCGGTTGTAGTCCATGCCCACCAGGGTTTTGCTGTTGAGGCCGAACAGGTCGTGATTGAGGGTGAAGGTCTGACGGTCACCGAGTTGTTCCTGATCGTGCTTGATGCTGAAAAACCCGCTACGCAACAGGCTTTGGCTGGCCTGGTCCCACGCATGGTTTTCGGCGTTCTGCCAGCGCCGCTGGGCTTTCAAGTAATACAGTTCGTTGCTGGCGCTCAGGGTGTCGCTGATCTGCCATTCGGTGTTCAGGCGCGTCCACTGATCGTTGTAGTGCAGTTTGGCGTCGCGCACGTTGTAGTTTTTGTCGCGCAGACCCTTGTGGTAACGGCCGTTGATCAACGGCACGCCAAAGTCGTTTTGCGGTTGCTGGTCGCCGTAGTCGTGGCTCAGCGTGAAGGCCAGGTCATCCGTGGCCTGCCAGCGCAGGGCGGCGCTGATGAAGGTGTTTTCTGAATCGCCATGGTCGATCCAGCCGTTGCTTTGAGTGTGGTTGATGTTCAACCGGTAGCTCAGGGTGTCGGTCAGTGAGCCGCCGCTGTCCAGCGCTTGTTGTCGGGTGTCATAGGAACCGTAGCCGATGCGCACGTGGTTTTCGATGTCGCCACTGAACGGTTTTTTCGGGATCACGTTGATCACCGCGCCTGTCGCGCCTTCGCCATACAGCACGGACGCCGGGCCGCGCAGGACGTCGATGCGTTCCACCGACCAATCGTCAACCGGGAAGGTCACGGTGCCTGCGCCGCTGTACAGGCGCACGCCGTCATACAGCTGCATGACCGAGCCTTCGCCGACAAAACCGCGGGCCGAGTACGCAGAGCCGCCGTTACCCGGTGTGCCGGTGTTGCTGATGCCGGTGGTGCGGGTCACGGCGTCTTGAACGCTGCGATCGCCACGGGCCCGGATCTGCGCGCCGGTCAGGTTTTCGACACTGGCCGGAGTTTGCAGACTGTTGAGGTTCAGGCGCGAACCGGTAGACGTGGCGGTCTTGAGGTCGATGTGGGAATCATCGGCTTCAGGGGCTGTGATGGTCGCGGCAGGCAGCATCAAGGACGGTGCAGTGTCGTCCGCTTGCGCAGCGGTGACGGTCAGCAGGCAAAGGCTGGAGAACAGGTACTTATTCATCGGGACAGTGAGTCGCTTTTCAAAGGTATGCCCGCTGCCTCCTGGCGGCGGGTGATGAAGCCTCAATAAAGCGGTTACACATAACCGCCTTAGTGGGTTTTTTATCAGCGCGCCATTATCCCCGAGTCTCTAGCGCGCGGCTCTCGAACTATTCACGTTGGTCATGAGTGCTGCTCACGTTGTGGTTTAGCGCGCATCAGCAATAACAACCGGTCAAGCACCCAGACGGCAATCAAAGACACGCCCACCAGCGGGAACAGTACCGCCAGCCCCAGCATGATCAGCACGCCGGTTTTCCAGGTGGGCAGCGCATGGCGCAGCGGCGGTACGCCCAGGCGGCCTTGTGGGCGACGTTTCCACCAGATCACCAGGCCGCTCACCGAACTGAGCAGAATCATCAGGCACACCAGCAGGATGGCGATCTGGTTCAGTGAGCCGAAGAGTTTTCCTTCGTGCAGCATCACGCCCATTTCAGTGGCGCGGGCGACGTTGCTGTAATGCTGCCAACGCACGTCGGCCAGCACTTGGCCGGTGTATTGATCGACATGCAGGGTGGCATCGTCACGCGGATCGTCAGCGAAGACGGCGACGGTAAAGACGCCTTCGGCGGTGGTCGGCAAGGTGATGCTGTAACCGGGTTCGACGTTGCGCCGGGTGGCGGTGTCGACCACCTGTTGCAGGGTGATGGTCGGCGCGGCCGGGCCACTTGCCTGGGCGCCGTGGCCCATGTGTTCGGCATGGGCGCCCGAGACGGGCATCGGGGTGTTCTCCATTGCCCAGGGCACGGTTTGACGGGCTGCGGTGTTGAGGCTGCGCGCTTCCAGGTCAGATTTGGGGACGTTGTTCCACATGGCCGCCGGGAACTGATTCCACAAGTCGGCGTATTGCTTGCCCCAGAAGCCGGTCCAGGTCATGCCGCTGATCAACATAAACAGCAGCAATGCAGCGCCCCAGAAACCGGTGACGGCGTGCAGATCGCGCCACAGCACACGCCCGCGACGGGTCAAGCGTGGCCACAGCACGCCTGCCGCCGATTGCCCGCGCGGCCACCACAGGTAAAGCCCGGAAATCACCAGCACCACGCCCCAGCCCGCGGCCAGTTCGACCAGGCGATCGCCCAGCGTGCCGATCATCAACTCGCCGTGCAGCGCTCGGGCCACGGCTTGCAGGTTGAGCTTGGCATCCTGCTCGCCCAGCACCTCGCCGTTGTAGGGGTTGATAAACACGTTCAGCTCGCGCCCGCCGTTATGGATGACAAACTGACCGCTGCGCTGCGGGTTGATCGGGGGCAGGTACTGGCTGATATGCCCCTGTGGATAAGTGGCCTGGACGCGGGTGAGTTGTTCGTCGGCGCTGAGGCTGTGATGACCGGGGCTGACGTTGATCAGGTGGTCGTAGAGCAACGGGTCAAGCTGGGGCTTGAACAGGTAAATGATGCCGGTCAGGGCCAGCAGGATCATGAACGGGGCAACAAACAGCCCGGCGTAGAAATGCCACCGCCAGGCCAGGTTGTAAAAAGAGGGGGTTGGTTGGCTCATGTGAGCGGCTCCGCAAGGTCAGCAATTGTTTTCAGGCATCACCCCGGCCCTTGCCTTAAGCACAGGACCGGAGTGAGGGGCAACGTGGTGCTTAGAAGCTCACGTCAATTTTTGTCCACAGCGTGCGGCCGGGCTCGTTGATCGGCGTCGGGTCGCTTGCCGGGTAGCCGTAACCTGCGTTGCCGGCCATGTTCAGGTGTTCGCTGTAGTTTTTATCCAGCAGGTTGTCGACCCCGGCGCTGACTTTCAGGTTTTTGCTGATGCGGTAGGCGCCGTTGAGCGAGAACACGCCAAAGCCTGCGCTTTTGTCGTAATCCTTGCCCACCACGTTACCGGCGTTGCGATCGATCCGGTCTTGCCGGGCCACCACGCGCCACAAGGCACCGGCGCTCCAGTCGTCTTCGCTGTAGGTCAGGCCGAGGCGGGTGTCGAGCGGCGGCATTTGCGGCAGGGCCTTGCCATCCGTGGTGTTTTTGCCCCAGGCATACGCCAGTGTGGCGTCGGCTTTCCAGCGGGCGGTCAACTGATACGCGGCTCCCAGTTCGCCGCCCATGACCCGGGCGTTGACGTTCTGTGCCTGGGACGATCCCTTGGCGTAATCGAACAGGATGTAGTCGCGAATCTCACCGGCGTAGACCGAGGCCCAGGCTTCGAGGCGTTCGGTTTTGTATTGCAGGCCCATGTCGAGCTGGGTGGTCTTCTCGGGTTTGATCGCGTCGAATGCGTTCACCGAGCCTGCGGGGCCGGATGACGGTGAAAACAATTCCCAGTAATCCGGGAATCGCTGGGCGTGGCCCAGACCGGCGTAGACGGTGGTCGGGCTGTCAGCGATGTCGTGTTCGTAGCGCACAAAGCCGCTGGGCAGTGTGTCGGCGCGGGTTTTATCGAGTGTCGGGTTGGGCTTGCTCATCATTCCCGAGCCAATCCGCGCGCGGAAGTCCTTGGCGGACGCACGGTCAAGGCGGGCACCGGTGATGACACGGTCGCGCTCAGCGGCGTACCAGGTCAGTTCGCCAAAGGCCCCGTAATTGTGGAAGTCGGCGTCTTTGCTCCAGTTCTGGTCCTTGTAGGTGTCGATGCCCATTCCCATGCGTTTGCGGTGTTCGTTGGTCTGAGCGTCGATGCCGCTGATCAATTGATAGTCGGCCCAGCGCCAGGTGGCCTTGATGCGTGCGCCCAGGGTGCGGCGATCGACGTTGGAGGCCATGGGCCCGGCCATCATGCCGGTGCCGGACGGGGTGCGCAGGGTGTAGTTGTCCATCACGTGGTCGGCGTAGTTGTAGTAAACCTGCGCTTCGACCTTATCGAGCACTTCACCGATGTTGGACTTTTCAAAGCGCAGGCCCAGGCTTTCGCGCTTGTACTGGCTGCCGTCCATTCCGCGACCGGCCGAACGTGCCTCGCCGTCGCCCTTGCCGGCAGTGAGTTCCAGCAGGGTGTCGGCATCGGGGGTCCATCCGAGGGCGATGTCGCCGTTCCATTTGTCATAACGTGACGGCACCGTGTCGCCATTGCCGTCTTTGTAATCGTCGGAATGCGCGGTGTTGCCGATCACCCGCACATAACCCAGCGGGCCCCCGGCGGCGGCGTCGATGGTTTTGTCGAAGCGGCCATTGGAACCCGCCAGCACACTGGCGTTTACCCGCGTGCCCAGCTCACCAAAGTGCTCGGGTGCGCGATCAAACAGGATGGTGCCCGCTGAGGCGCCTGGCCCCCAGAGCACGGTCTGCGGGCCTTTGATCACGGTGAGTTGATCGTAGGTTTCCGGAGAAATGTAGGACGTTGGGGCGTCCATTCGGCCAGGGCAGGCGCCGAGCATCATGCCGCCGTTGGTGAGGATGTTCAGGCGTGATCCGAACATGCCGCGCAACACCGGATCGCCGTTGGTGCCGCCGTTGCGGATCAGGGCAAAGCCGGGGATGGTTTTGAGGTAGTCGCCGCCGTCGCTGGCGGGCACGGGCTGACGCGGGTCTTTCGGGTTGGTGACGATGGTCAGCGGGGAACTGGGCGCGACGGCAGTCACCACCGTCGGGCTGAGTTCACGCACGTGCCCGGCGTGCTCATCCACGGGGTCGGCGGCCAGAGCCAGCGGGGCGAACAACGCGCAGCACAGCGCGCTCAGGGCGAAGGGGAACACCGTCTGGGGGTGAGGCAAACGGGAGGCAGCAGTAAAACGGGACATAAACATTCCAATATTCAAACGAATACAACACGGCCACGCGCCTGCCTGGGGCAGGGCATAAGACGGGCCAGGGTGAAGTTGTTGTGTCGGTGGTTAAAGGAAGGCGGGCGGCGCGCGTGATCGGGCGCCGGGGAAGACCGGTTGCCGGGCGTGGCCCAGTCGGGGGTTGGACGCCAGATAACTTTCGGGCTCAGGGGGATTGAACAGGGCCAGGTCAACCGTGCCGGGGAGCGCGGGGCAACTGAACAGCAGCGTGCAGTACCCGCATTTTTCCCACATGGCGTGGTGATCAGCGGACGGTTGTTGAGGCTCGGCGTGTTCGCTGTGCGCCGACACCCGCATGTCCATCGGCATGGGCATGGAGGCGTGATGATCCATCGGCATCGCTTGGGAAATCAGCGGGCCGATGAAAATCATCAACATGGCAAACAGGCTCAACCAACTGCCGCGGATCTGCGACATGGGCGGCCTGGCGCGACGGGCGCTCACGGGGCTCAAAGACCTTGGCGGTTAGTGGGCGTGCGAGGTTTCCTTGCTGGCGCCCGGTGCCTGTTTCTGCACGTTTACGTCGACTTGCACAGCGCCTGCCTTTTCAAAGTGCAGGGTCAGGGGGAAGCGCTTGCCGTCTTGCAGCAGGCTGCGGTCTTTGAGGTTGAACAGCATCACGTGGTACGCCATGGGGGCAAACGTGACAGTGCCACCTGCCGGGACATCCACCGTGGGCACGCGCTGCATTTTCATCAGGTCGCCCTGCATGACGTGCTCGTGGATCTCGGCTTTTTCGGCAATCGGGGTGTCTGCGCTCAACAAGCGGTCGGCGGTGTCGCCGGTGTTCTTGATGATGAAATACGCCGCGACAGTCGGCGCATTGGGCGGCAGCTCCTGGGACCAGGGGTGAGCGATCTCCAGCGCACCAACGGTGTATTGATGAGCGTTGGCGAAACAGGCAGGCAACATCAAAGCCGCCGCTATCAGGGCGTGCTTGACCAGTGACAGATTCAACATGGTAATTCTCCGGAACGATTCAAAGCGCAAAGGGGTTGCGAGGATGAATCACACCAGAGGAGAGGCGCGGGGGTTGAGGCTTGGCCATTGCTGGCGCGGGGTAGGGCGTTTCAGGTGATCCGGCACTTGGCTATGGCCGTGCTCGATGGCCGCGAAATACAGCGTCGGGACATGGGACGGCAAGGCCACCAGTGGCGCCGAGCCCGAGCAGCACCAGCAATGTTGCATGGTGGAATGATCGTCGTTCTGGCTGTCGCCAGCGTCAACCTTGCCCAGCGACACGGCTACCATTTTGGTACCGGTCGAGGTGCAAAAGCTGCTCCACATGAACTGCTCGGTGGGCGCCTGACGGGCGCCGCTCATCGCCCCTGCCGTCGACATGGCGAGCATGTTGAACAGCACTGCGAAGCAGGCGATCCAGGCAAATGCAAAGCGTTGTCGGGACATGACGAATTCCGTGAGTGGAGCGATCAAGGGCGCTATTTAGCCTGAATGATCGGCGTAAGTAAAAAGGCCGGGTGCGGCGAAGTGTCGCTTTGGGTGTCTCATTCAGTGAGCGGGTACGGCATGCACCTCTATGGCAACCCCAAGCGATGAGCGCATTACCGAGAAGATGGCGGCCAGGTTGTCCATGCTTGGATTGCCTCCGACAGACAGCATTCTGTGCAGGCTCTTGCTGGGCTTTGCTGTTTCCTTGGCAAGCCCCTCAAAGCCAACCGTTGCATTCACCAAGTCACGAAGGATGACCCGGGCCATTTCAGGTTCGCCGTTAAGGAAAAGAGTAGCTGCCTCATCGAGTAATGCTTGAGCAAATGCAGGGTCGCGTTCGGCTCGCTCAGCAATCGTCTGTTTGAAACTTCTTGTGAGAGCCATAGAGTTTACCTCGCGTGTTTCGTGGTGTTTTTGTGGCGTTTGTACTCGCTAATTAATTTTTTAGCGTGCTTGATATCCTGCTGCTGGCTGGATTTATCCCCTCCGCCAAACAGAATGATCAACTGCAGGCCTTCTTGTAACAAATAGATTCGATAGCCGGGGCCCCAATCTATGCGGTATTCCCCTAAACCTTCAAACCATTTGATGTTAGAGGTGTTTCCCATCTCTAGACGCATGATGGCTGTAGCGACCTTGGCTGCTGCTTGAGCGCTTAATGACGAAAACCAGCGCTCGAAGGGGCTGGTCTGGTCGGGGGTGCAATATTCTTGAACAGTGATCGTCATGCCATAAAGGTAACTAATAAGTTACTTTGCGGGCAACCCCTTCACGTGTTGCTGATCATTTCAGCGTCATTTTCCAACGCGCTCAGCACCTCCCCAACCCCCCAAAACACCCGATCTACCTCCGCCAATTCGGGGCGTTTGAGGATCAACACGGGCACGCCGCGTTCGCGGGCAACCTCCAGTTTGGGCTCGGTGGCGCTGCTGCCGCTGTTTTTACTGATCAGTACATCGATGTGTTGCTGCTCAAACAGGCGCCGTTCGTCGTCGATCCTGAACGGGCCGCGGGCGCCGATGACCGTGCAGCGTTCGTTGCCGGGATACGGGTCCAGCGCGCGCAAGGTCCAGAATTGATCGGCGGGAATTTCGTGCAAATGCGCCAGCGGTTCTTTGCCCAGCGTGAACAGCGGGCGTTTGAAAGGCGTGAGCGCCGTGACCAGTTCGTCCCAGTCCGCCACCTCACGCCAATCGTCGCCGGGTTGCGGCTGCCAGACCGGACGCCGCAACGCCCAGCATTCAATACCGCAGGCGCGGGCGGCCAAGGCTGCATTGCCGCTGATTTGCGCGGCATACGGGTGTGTCGCATCCAGGAGCACATCGATGTGCTGCTCGCGCATATAGCGGGCCAAACCCTCGGCACCGCCGTAGCCGCCGACCCGTACTTCACAGGTCAGGTCAGTCGGCACACGGCCCACCCCGGCGAGGCTGTACACGTGCTGTGGCCCCAGGGTGCGGGCAATGGCCAGCGCTTCGGTGACGCCGCCCAGCAGTAAAATCCGTTTCATTCAAAGGCTCCCGCATGGCCCACAATCCCGCCCTGGCGGTCGATGGCGAAGACTTCAACCTGTACCTGGGTGGGCACCACGCTGCGAGCGAAGTTCAGCGCGTGCTGACACACCGCGTCGCCCAAGGCGATGCCGGCTGCATGGGCCATGGCCAAGGCTTGCTGGCTGGTGTTGGCCTGACGAATGGCGGTTTGCAGTGCGGCGTCAGCCCCAATGGCGGCGGCCCAGTCAGCCAGTTGCGGCAGGTCGATGCTTGAGTGGCGACTGTGTAAATCCATGTGCCCGGCAGCCAGTTTGCTGATCTTGCCGAAGCCGCCGCACAGGCTCAATTTATCCACAGGGACTTTGCGCAGATGCTTGAGCACCGCGCCCACGAAGTCGCCCATTTCGATCAGCGCGATCTCCGGCAGGTTGTACACGCCGCGCATGGTGTCTTCGCTGGCATTGCCGGTGCAGGCGGCGATGTGCAGGTAGCCGTTGGTCTTGGCCACGTCGATGCCCTGATGGATCGAAGCAATGTACGCCGCGCACGAGAACGGGCGCACGATGCCGCTGGTGCCCAGAATCGACAGACCGCCCAGAATTCCCAGTCGCGGATTCATGGTTTTCAGTGCCAGCGCTTCGCCGTCGCGGACGTTGACGGTCACTTCAAACCCCCCGGCGTAATCGCAATCACGGGCCAGTTGCAGTAGGTGATCGGTGATCATTTTGCGCGGCACCGGGTTGATCGCCGGTTCTCCCACGGGCAGTACCAGACCGGGCCGGGTGACGGTGCCTACGCCCTGGCCAGCCACGAAGACGACGCCCGCGGCGGGGATCAGGCGCACTTGCGAGTACAGCAGCGCGCCATGGGTCACGTCCGGGTCGTCGCCCGCGTCTTTCAGGGTGCCCGCCTCGGCGCCCCCGGCCAGCAGGCGACAAAACTCCAGGCGCATCGTCACCACCTTGCCCTTGGGCAGGGTGATTTCAACGGCGTCATGACACACGCCGCTTAGCAACAGGCGTGCGGCAGCCAGGCTGGTGGCCGTCGCGCAACTGCCCGTGGTCAGGCCGCTGCGCAGCGGCGCGGGTTGTTCAGCGGTTTCGTCACGCATCGTGGGGTTTGGTCACATCTAACAGGGTGATCGGCAGCGCTTGGCGCCAAGTGTCGAACTCCCCCAGCGGCCGGGCGTGAGCGACGTGCAGACGGGTCAGTTCCCCGCCATGCAGAGCGCGCCAGTTCATCAGGTGCAGTTCGCTTTGCAGGGTGACGGCATTGGCCACCAAGCGGCCACCGGGCTTGAGTTGCTGCCAGCACGTGTCGAGAACGCCTTCGCGGGTCACGCCGCCACCAATGAAAATCGCGTCGGGGCGTTCGAGCCCGGCCAGCGCATGCGGGGCCTTGCCGCGGATCAAGCGCAGGCCGGGTACGCCCAGCGCGTCACGGTTGTGTTCGATTAACTGCTGACGGCCCTCATCAGCTTCGATCGCCAGCGCGCGGCAGCTCGGGTAGCTACGCATCCACTCAATGCCAATCGAGCCACTGCCCGCGCCTACGTCCCACAACAGTTGGCCGGGCAGGGGCGCGAGACGCGCCAGGGTCATGGCGCGCACGTCACGCTTGGTCAACTGGCCGTCATGCTTGAACGCGCTGTCGGGCAGTCCGCCGATACGCGACAGCGGGTGCGCGTCGTGAGAGGCGATGCATTCGATGGCAATCAGGTTCAAGTCGGCCATGTCGCAGGCGTTCCAGGCGTCGGCGCTCGCCTCGATGCGCCGCTCGGTCGGGCCACCAAGGTGTTCCAGCACATGCACCCGGCTCGGGCCAAAGCCGCGCTCGCTCAACAGCTCGACGACGGCAGTCGGGCTGCTGGCGTCATTGCTCAGCACCATCAAGCGCACACCGCTGTGCAGGTGGGCATTGAGCGCAGCCACGGGCCGCGCCACCACCGAGAGCGTCACAACGTCCTGCAGCGCCCACCCCAAACGCGCCGCCGCCAGCGAGAAAGACGACGCTGAGGGCAGTACGTGCATTTCGTCGCCGGGGATCACACGCGCCAGACTGGCACCCACGCCGAACAGCATCGGATCGCCGCTGGCCAGCACGCAGACCGGTTCGCCGCGCAGTGCCACTACCGGCGCCAGCGAAAAGGGGCTGGGCCACGTCAGGCGTTCAGCGCCGATGCAGGCTGGCAGCAAGTCCAGCTGGCGCTGCCCGCCGAACACCCGCGCAGCGCTCAACAGCGCACGCCGGGCCGTTTTGCCCAGACCGCTGAAGCCGTCTTCACCAATTCCCACAACTGTTAGCCAGGGCGACATGCCAATCCTCTTGTTAAACGCCGAAGTCATCGTTTACCCGCCTGTGCAAGGCGGTGCGCATGATAGCGCGCCTTGTGCCTGTCGGTTGCGCACGCGTGTCAGGAGCACGCCTTAACTATGTAGCGCCAGGGGCGGGAAGGGCCACGGTAGCGTTTGGGAACACCTCTGGGGCCCGACAGGCGGTCCCGGCAACCGTCAGGAGTTTCCATGAACCTTATTGCACACGCGGCGTTGACCGAGCAGGCCTTGCATGCCCTTTACCTGCGCGGTCTTGACGCTGCGCAAACAGCCGGGGTTATCGGCGCGTTTGAACATGACTGGCTGAGCCAGGCGCTGACTGCCGTGCCCGATGAAACCGGCAATGCGATCCCCGCTCACGTCAGCAGCGTGTTTTTGAGTCGGCATCAGTCCCGTACGGCGCAGTGGGCAGGTGCATTGCTGCTGACGCACACAGCCGCCACGCAGTCCCCGGTATTTCTGCTGACCCCGCTGGGGGCATTGGAGAAATTCAATGACATCGAGGCGCTGAGCGCTGCGTTGGAACTGCTGCTGGATGACCCCTTGCTGCGTGAACCGGTGCTGCGTTTTTGCCCGGTGGACGTGCGACCGTTCCTGAGCCTGACGGGCGAGCTGACCCTGCGAACCCGTGACGTGCCCGCGCCGGTCCTGACGTACCTCAGCCAGACACTGAATGATTTTCTGACCGCCAGCCAGGCCGATACGCTGGAACGGCTGCTGGCCACGCCCACTCTGAGGGCCTTGGTGGATCAACAGTTACAGGTTCAGCTGGAGCTGCACTTTGCCGGGCAGCCCGTGACGGCTCAAAACATTCACCGGGCCAGTACGCCGCAGGGTCAGACACCTGACGACCCCGGCCCCAGCCTGAGCAGCGTCGCGCTGGAGTTGTTTGTTAACGGCCAGTTAGCAACGGACCGTTCATACACCTGGACCGGTCCTTTTACCCGAAGTCCGGCAGAAAATGACGCCGACCTGGATCGGCGATTTACGCGTGTGCTCACGGCGGCGACCGAGCAACTCATGACCCGTATGAGCGAAGCGATGTCTGTTTTTTGGGACCTGCCTGCGGGCCCCCAGCCGAGCCCGCATGCGTATGGCGTCGCACGGCTGGGTGATGTGTTTTTTCAGCACCTGGTGCAAGCCCGTCAGGCCGGCGAAATCTCTGCGCAGACGTTTCAGGCTCTGCAACAACTGCTTGCCTCACAGCATGACCCCGCACGCATCGGGGCGGCTCGCCTGTTGGTGTCGCAGGGCAATGGCACTGAGGTCGAGCTGGCGGGGTTGTTGTGCCTTTATTTTCCGGGGCAAAACAATGGCGTGTACGTGTTCAGTGCCTCGACCGGGCTGGTGAGCATATCGACCCGTGCACGGCTTTCCAGCTATGTGCTGAGCAAGCTGCGCAGCCCTGCCACATTTGACACCATTGCTCGTCATGCGCCTCAGGATCAGCATCCCTTGCTGGCCGGCATGGTCTCGCCCACGCTGCGTGTCGAAAACATTGCCGGTGCGGTCTTTGAAGATTGCATTCATGCCGTACGGGCCAAGCAGATCCGCGACCTGGTTTATCTGGCGGGCCAGTATCAGGACCGTCGACTGGCGCTGGCTGCGGTGGACCACGCACTCGATATGCGCGCGCTGATCGATCCCGGTCTGTTGGCGCTCAATAGCCGGGGGCGCTGGGACAGTCGGTTTTTGCCCGACAGCAATGGCTTGCCGCTGGCCGTCAACGAGAACGGTTTGTCCGACGTGTTGAGTCTCAAACTGCCCAAGACCCTGGCCCAGAGGGATGCGTTACTCAGGCAGTGGCCGACGCCACGGATGTGCGCCCGTCATTTATGGGTGGCGGTGTTGAATCAAGAGGGGCAACGCTTCATCGATGTCTCTGAGGTGTGGGTGCAGGTGTTTGACGCGGATGAGTCTTCAGTTGGCCGTGTGCCGGTGCGCACGCTGACAGTCATTGATGCCTTGCTTGAGCGTGTCACCGGTCGTTACCCCTTGCCGCAGAACCCGGCGTTCCTACAGGGCGGGATCAGGTCCTCAATCGATGAGGAGATCAAACCCCTCAAACGCGTGAGCGGCACCAAGTTGCTGACACTGCTGGACATGCTGGCAAAAACATTCGATCAGGCCTTCAAGCAGCAACTCTCGACCTTCTTCTATACGCCCTACACCTCGCTGGCGCCGGATACCCTGGCCCGGCATCTGGCCACACTCAGGCACGTGATGTTGCGCGCTGATCTGCGATTGATGGTGAGGGGCAATCACCTTGAGACCCAGGACAAACACGTCATTTCTACAGTCTTGACCTACCCGGTGAGTACTCAGCGTCCGGCGCTCAATCAGTTTGTGCCGGACGTATTCGGCGTGTTTCTGAATCTCGGCGCGCCGTTGAGTGGGGTCAGCCTCACCCACTGCCTGCTGATCACCGAGCGGGGCGGGCAGGCGTCTGAAAGTGCAGGTCGGGCAATCCTCTGGACGCCAGTGTCAGGCTTTGAGGGTTTTGCGTCGGTGGACCAGTGCAAGGCGCATCTGGAGGCGCTGTTACTTGATCAAAGTCTGCGCAGCGACCTGTTAGACCAGGTTCGCTGGGATGAGCAATCGCTGATTGGCGAACACCTCGACAGTCGCAGCGATTGGGCGGTGGAGGGGGAGAATCAGTGGGTCAACTTCGAGCGCTTCGACGAGGATTTTGTGTATCAGAGTCAGGAAGCGGCCATTAACAAAGTGTTGCTGGATGCCGATTACGTGTGCCGTCAGGCCCGGGATACTCCCTTGACCGCGCACAGCTTTGAAAACCTCGCCCGCAGCCTGTTGAACGAGGGCCTTGCCGGGCTCAACCTTGAACGCCATCGCGAAATGGCCGAGACGCAGCAGTTAGAACATGCACTGCCGCTTTGGTTAAAAAATGCATCCCGGGCCGAGCAATTGGCGTACGCCAACCTGCTGCAACGCTACCCGTTGGCCGTGCAGGAAAATGGCAATTACTTGCAGGGCATTCCCGACATTGAGGGCTACGCCCGCACGGAGCTCAAGGCGCAGTTGGCGCTCGATTTCCCAGATCGTGCCCTGGACCCGGACGCCATTGAAGTTGTGCTCGACACTTACGTGGCCGCGCCGGTTGCGGTGGGCAGCACCCCGTCGTTTTTGGCCGCCGCCACGTCCCGTGATATCCAGCCGTTGACCCGGTTCGCGCTCAACGGCTTCAACCGGCTCGAGGGCGGATCGATGTTTTTGCGGCCCGTAAATGGCAACGCCTTGCCGCTGGCGCTGGACGCACGCTATGCCACGCGTCTGGTGCGAAGGCTTGATATCGGTCGGCACTATCAAGCCTTACTCAAAAGTACCCTGGCTCCTGAAAGCGAAGGCGCCGCACAACGGCAACGGCAGTTCGGCGACCAATTGTTGCTGCAAGTGCTTGAACAGGGGCTAAGAGAAAAACTCAGTGGTTCATTGTCCGCCACGGCGTATGCCTATTTGAAACACGTCATCGAACGCCCCGACGGCATTGCGCGCGACCCGCTGAACGGTGTTGCGCTCATCATCCGTCCGCTGGAACTGATCGCCGACCCGGGCCGCACCCCGGACTTGGCCACAGGCCTCTATATCGTGGGCCCGCCGTCTGGCGAGGTGGGTCCACAGTTGCTGTGGGTGATGTACAACGAACATTTTTCACTCAAGGAATACGCCAGCGAAGGGCAGTTGCTGGCGGACCTCTACACCCGTGAGTCTTTGCAGAACGTGGTGTTGCAACGCTTGCCCGCCTTCGAGCGAAAAACATACGCCAATGGCGGATTTGTCGAACCGCACTTGCCGCACTATTCGGATTCGCAATTGCTGAACGGATGGCAGACCCCGCCGCCCGTGGCACTGGCCAATCGCCCTATTCTGGGCAATCTGTTCTCCACCTTGTACCGGGACAACTACCGGCTGTTATTGGAAATGGCGGGCTTGCAGTCCAAGACCACGGCGCAGGCCGATTGGGAGTCCTTCACGTATTTAATGACGTTGGTGGTTAATACGGCCGTTATGTTTGTGCCCGGCAAGCTGAGTATTCCCATTGTGGTCTGGCAGGCGCTGGGGCTGTTTCGTGAAGGCTTGAGCGCAGGGAAGAAGGGCCAATGGGTTGAAGCAGTGGCCAATTTCGCCCTGTCATTGGTGGTGCTGGCGACGACACGTCGCGCTTGGCATTCACTGATCCGTTCGGCGGGTACGGGCGTGATTGATGAGGTGGGAGCCGAAATAAGTGCGCGTGCCGATCTGCAGTTTCAAGGGCCTGCGCAGGGGTTGACGCCCTATCGGGCCAATGATGTCGCGCTGGTGGATTTAACCCACGACCCGCAGACACAGATTTACAGTGACCCACAGACCGGTCTGTATTACGTCCCCTTGAGCGCGCAGGTGTTTCGGGTGCAGGCGTGGCGCAATCGCTGGCGCATCTACCTGGATGAAACCCGAGAGGGCCCGTTGATTAAACTCAACGCACAACAACACTGGGAAGTGGACGTGGCTGAGCCGCTGCCGGGCGGTGGGCCTGCCGCGTCCAGGATGAGCGAGTTCGGCACCTTGGCAACCAATGCCCTGACCTATGAAATACAGGCCATCGGCATGGACAGTATCGGGCGTCGCTTTCCGGGTAAGGCGTTAAACATCCGCCAGGCCCATGAATTGGCCACGATTTATCTGAAACGCGCAACGCAGGTCCTCAAGGACCTGGATGCGCCGGGCAGCACGAACAGAAAAAACCGTGAGTTTCTGAAAACGTTTTTTGGTCTCGAAACGCTGGAGCCGGTTCATCTTGAGCACGTCAAGACACGCATTGACGCGTTACTCGCGCGGTTCCTGCACCCTGACTTGTCGCCTTACACGTCGCGTAAATACGTGGTGTGCCGCTCCCGTTTCAACTCGCGGGCCTCAGCCTTTGTCAATCGCGCCGACAGTTCAAGGCGCATCTATTTGACGGAGGTTTTCTTCAATACCTTGTTTGAGCGCTCTTATGCGTTGAACCACCCGTATTTAAAGGCCGCGTCACCGCCTTTTCGCGCCGGCCAGCATTTGCGTGCGTCGTTTCTGCTGCACGAGGTCACCCACGATGTGCTCGACACCGAGGACATTCATTATTTGAACGCGGGTTCCCCTACCCCGACGTGTTAGACGAGGACTTGCCCTTTGGGCGCCACCTGAAAACGCTAAACCAAGAGATCCAGAGAAATCACTCACCTCACGCGACCACGGAGCATTTGTTTAAAGTGTTCAACCCCGAAACCCAGCAGTGGGAAGACATCCCCCGTGGCCCGGCTAAAACGTACATCAAGCAAATTGCGGGCGTGAGCACGTTGGATCAAGCCCGTCTGGTGTTCAGAAATGACCCTGTCAAACGGGTTGAGATGATGCTGGCCAATGCCGATACGCTGGTGCTGCTGATTGTTCAATTAGGGCGTGTCTACCCAGTATTGGCTTAGGGCAGGGCAGCGGACGAAGGAACGGCGTGGGCATTCCGTCCGGCAGGCTTTTCATGCATCGCCCCAAAGCAGGCATAATGCGCGACCCGCGATAGCGCATTGCCTGCTCTGGATTGATCCTTGACCTTGCCACCTGATTTCCCTGCCACGACGCCAGTGCGCCCTTCGGGCTGCCCCGGCTTACTGCGCATTGTCCAGGCGATGGACGGTGGCATTTGTCGCGTCAAGCTGGCAGGTGGCCTGATCACCGCGCAACAGGCTGAGGCGGTGGCGGACGTGGCGCACCGTTATGCCAGCGGCGTGATTGAGGCCACCAACCGCAGCAACCTGCAGATTCGTGGCGTCGGCCCGGCGCATCAGGCGTTGATCGAGCCGTTGCTGGCCGTGGGCCTTGGGCCAGCGAATGCCGCCAGTGACGACGTGCGCAACCTGATGCTCAGCCCGACCGCGGGCATCGATCCGCAACAGGTGATCGACACATGGCCGCTGGCACGCCAGATCCTCGGCAGCCTGGAGAGCACGCCGCGTTTTGCCGAGTTGTCGGCCAAGTTCGCGGTGCAGCTGGACGGCGGCGAAGCGCTGGCCATGCGGGAGCATCATCACGATCTGTGGCTGTGCGCTTTTGAATGCAATGGCCAGCCACTCCTGGCCTTCGGCCTTGCGGGTTGCCCGGCGCAGGATGCGGCGCTCGGTAGCGTGCCGGTCGAGCATGGGCATGCACTGGTGATGGCCGTACTCACGCTGTTTCTGGAGTGGGCGCGCCCCGAGCACACCCGAATGCGCCACCTGTTCAAAGAGCGGGCGATCACCGATTTTGTCGCGCAACTGGCGCAGCGCCTCAGCGTGGCGATCGGCCCCGCGGCCGCGTGGCCGCGCGCGCCCCACAGCAGGCAATCGCCCATCGGAACTTATCCACAGCGAGAAGCAGGTCAGGTCTACGTAGGCGCGACCTTGGCGTTGGGGCGACTCGATGCCGCCCTGCTCAGCGGGCTGGCGAAGGTCGCCACACGCTATGGAAATGGCACTTTGCGCTTTACCCCTTGGCAAGGCGTGCTGGTTCCGCATGTGCGCGACGAACAGGCTGCGTGTGTCACTCAAGCGCTGCACGCCTTGGGCCTGTTGTGTGATGCGCAACACCCGCTGACGCAAATAGTCGCGTGCACCGGTTCCAGCGCCTGCATCAAAGGGCTGGCCGATACCAAGCAGGATGCGCGCCGACTTGCGAGCCTGATCTCGCAGCCGCAGCCCATTCACCTGACGGGTTGCCTGCGCTCTTGCGCGGCGGCCCATGTGGCGCCGGTCACGTTGCTGGCTGTAGCGCCCGGTCATTACGACCTCTATTTACGTGACCCGCAGCACGCCGGATACGGTGTGCTGCGCGAGCGCAATCTTACTATTGAAGCGGCGGGCGCCTGGCTTGAAGCCCGCCAACGGAGCAACACCCATGATTGATTACATCCGCGACGGTCAAGAGATCTATCGCAACTCGTTCGCCATTATTCGTGCCGAGGCCAACCTCGACAGCATCCCGGCGGACCTTGAAAAACTGGCCGTGCGGGTGATCCATGCGTGCGGCATGGTCGATGCCATCGAAGACCTGCGCTTCTCGCCGGGCGCGGGCAAAGCCGGGCGAGATGCATTGGCCGCTGGCGCCCCGATTTTGTGTGATGCACGCATGGTGCTCGAAGGGGTGACCCGCACGCGCTTGCCTGCCAACAACAAGGTGATTTGCACCCTCAAGGAAGACGGCGTGGCCGAGATGGCGCTGGAGAAGGGCAATACCCGTTCGGCGGTCGCCCTTGAACTGTGGCGTCCGTATCTGGAAGGCAGCGTTGTGGTGATCGGCAACGCGCCGACCGCACTCTTTTATTTGCTGGAAATGATCGATGCCGGTGCGCCAAAACCGGCACTGATCCTGGGCTTTCCGGTGGGGTTTGTCGGTGCGGCCGAATCCAAGGCCATGCTCGCGGCTGACAGTCGCGGCGTGCCGTTTGTGATCATGCAGGGCCGTCGTGGCGGCAGCGCCATGGCGGCGGCTGCGGTGAACGCCCTGGCCACGGAGATTGAGTGATGGTGCAACCAGGACGTTTGATCGGTTTGGGTGTGGGGCCCGGCGATCCTGAATTGATCACGGTCAAAGCGTTACGCCTGCTGCGCGAGTCGCCCGTGGTGGCGTACTTCGTGGCCAAGGGTAAAAAAGGCAACGCATTCGGCATCATCGAAGCGCACCTGCAAGGTGCGCAAACCCTGATGCCTTTGGTGTACCCGGTGACCACCGAAGCCTTGCCGGCGCCGTTGTCGTACGAACAAATCATCAGCGATTTTTACGATCAAGCCGCAGTCGACGTGGCGCAGCATCTGCAAGCCGGACGCGACGTGGCGGTGATCTGCGAGGGCGACCCGTTCTTCTACGGGTCTTACATGTACCTGCATGATCGCCTCGCGCAGCAATTTGAAGCCCAAGTGGTGCCGGGTGTTTGCTCGATGCTGGGCGGTGCGTCAGTGCTGGGCGTGCCGCTGGTGTATCGCAATCAGAGCTTGTCGGTGTTGTCCGGCGTGTTGCCGCACGAAGAGCTCAAGCGCCGTCTGGCGGATGCCGATGCCGCCGTCATCATGAAGTTGGGGCGTAACTTCCATAAGGTGCGCGAAGTCCTGAGCGAGCTGGGCCTGGCCGAGCGGGCGCTGTACGTGGAGCGTGCCACCATGAGCAATCAGAAAATTGTGCCTTTTAATGACGTCGATCCCCTGTCGTCGCCATATTTTTCGCTGATCATCGTGCCCGGCGAACGGTGGCAAGGATGAGCCGCCCCGCTGCCGCCATTGTCATCCTCGGCACTGGCAGTCTGGCCACCGCCCGGCGTATCCAGCAGATATACCCCACCTCACTGATTTATGGCCTGGCTGAACGGGTAGCGGGTGCGGACCGGGTTTACACCGACTTTGGCGCCAACCTGCGTCAGCTGTATGCGCAGGACACGCCCATCATTGCGCTCTGTGCGGCTGGCATTGTGATTCGCACCCTCGCCCCGTTGTTGCTGGAGAAGGGGGCCGAGCCGCCGGTTCTGGCCGTTGCTGAAGACGCCAGCGCCGTGGTGCCTTTACTGGGGGGCTTGAGCGGGGTCAACGATCTGGCGCGGGAAATCGCTGCGGGCCTGGGGATTGCACCCGCCATCACCACCAGTGGCGAACTGCGTTTTGGCACCTGCCTGCTGAATCCGCCGAGTGGCTATGTGCTGGGTGATGTGGAGCTGGGCAAGCGCTTTGTGTCAGACCTGCTGGCCGGGGAATCCGTGCGCATCGAAGGGGACGCGCCCTGGTTGGACAGTGCGCAACTGCCCGAACACCGAGATGCGCGTCTGGCGATTCATGTGGGCAGCGAAGCGCGCGAGCCTGTGGCGGACGAGTTACGGATTTACCCGCGCAATGTGCTGGTGAAAGTCAACGCCGTGGTGTCAGCGCACACCGTTGGCGACGTGCTGCGCGAAGCGAAAGTCGCCTGGCAATCCCTGGCGTGCGTCGTGGCCGGCGAATCCCTGATGGCTGATATCCAACTGCGTGAAGTGGCCACTGAACTGGGTGTGCCGCTACGTTTTGCAACTGACGATGATGATTTTGCCGAGCAGTCAGTCGCCTGGAGTGAGCCTGTGAATGCTGTGACCGTGGGGGTGGCGCCCGTGCCACTGGTCATTGAGCGACTGGGACGTGCGCGTGGACGCCTGGCCGTCATCGGGTTAGGGCCAGGCGCTGCCGAGCTGATGGTGCCCGCCGTCAAGGCCGAGCTGGAACGGGCCAACGACGTGTTGGGCTATGAAACCTATGTGCGCATGGCCGGGCCGTTCCGTAACGATCAAGTGCTGCACTGCACCGACAACCGCGAAGAAATGCAGCGAGCCCGGCATGCCTTCGAGCTGGCGACCCAAGGGCGCTCAGTGGTGGTGGTGTCGTCTGGTGACCCTGGTGTGTTCGCCATGGCGGCAGCCGTACTGGAAGCACTGCACGAGTCCAACAATCCGCTCTGGCACAGCGTTGACCTGGAGATCCTGCCGGGCGTGTCGGCCTCCCTGGCGACGGCGGCGCAGGCTGGAGCGCCGTTGGGGCATGACTTCTGCGTGATGTCGCTCTCGGACAACCTCAAGCCATGGGCCATCATCGAAAAACGTTTGGACCTGGCGGCCGAGGCGGATCTGGCGCTGGCGTTCTATAACCCGATTTCCCGCTCACGCCCTTGGCAGCTAGGCGTGGCACTGGACATCGTCGCCCGTCATCGTCTGCCTGCGACGCCGGTCGTCTTGGGTCGCGATATCGGCCGTCCGGGCCAGACGCTACGTGTGACGACCCTTGGCGCGTTGACGCCGGATCAGGTGGACATGCGCACCATGGTCATCATTGGTTCGTCGACGACATGCGCATTCCGTCGTGCTGACGGACTGGAATGGGTCTACACACCGCGTTGGTATGGGCAAAAGCCCTGACGTACTGAATAAATGGCCTCTTTAATGAGGCCATTTTTTTATAACGGTAATGTTTGGCCATCCTAATGCCCTAGCACTGTCGGAATATTCGTCAGTGTGCGTCAAATAAATATATGAGGCTTACTGGTTTTTATTAATGTGGCAGTGTGAATAACTCCTATGCTGGCTATATAGAGTTTGAATCAGGTGGCGTACGTGGCAAAAGCCCGTGTGCGAAGGGGGAGAGGTCGATTAAGTTAGTTGTAATGAGCTCGATGTAAGCGTCATTGTTTCTAATGCGCAGGATTCGGTTGAGGGGCAGGCCATGGGAAAGTGTTCTGGGCGTTGGTTCGGCTCTGTACGAAAAGTAATATCACAAACACTGCATCGCACAAACCGTTGAGCATCAATCGACTACCTGCGCTCATGCGCCCGCCACGGCGAGGTTGTTCGACTCTATCCGCAACCAAATCCCAGGGTACATCAAGGTAGTCAGGGCGACTCTCCAGTCCAGTCTGATAAGTGCTGTCTTATTGTTCTGTTCAGGGATGAACGTCGGATGGAGTTGATCGGGGCGGGAAGCAACGTTTTAGTAATGCGTGTTTCTGTAATATTAAGTAAGGAACCATTTTTTGTATTGTAGAAAAAGCAGGCTATGTTTTATTTAACGGGTCGGGAAGGCTCGCTAAATAAAATCAAATGGAGTGATTGTATGATTGTTAGTGAAAACGTTGCTTTTACAGACCAAGAAGCCGAACAGTTTTTTAATGCGTTGCCCGTCAAGCAAAAAATGCAATTTTTAACGACGCCTGAATCGCCAAGCGTGGGAGGCGAGACAACAGAAGAAACTGCCCTGATCGGGAAGGAAACACCAATCGTTATTGCATTTGCTGATGGTGTGGCTCCTGAGAAGCGTCAGGCGGTTATGAATATTGCCCAGCTCTCTGAAGCTTATGCCGATACAAAAGCAAACCGTAAAACCAATGCCTTGGCATGGTACGAGGCTTACCATGAATCAATGAAGGCGTGTGGTTGGACCTTCACCAATTATATATATACCACCCATGATACGAAAAATGTCAATGTCACCATGGACAGTCTCGTTTTGGAAATAGTTGCTATGGCTGCAGGGGCGAATGCCGCAGCGATCGTTCCTTTACTGGGTAAAGTCTTCGATAGAATCAAAAAAGACAATGCCATCATTACGTTGTTTGATAACAACAGTAAGGGCAGTAGCGTAGGCAGTTGTCAGATCATGCCGTGCATAGAGTCTGAGGGCGGTATTGCTGTGACTGTCCTGGCCGGTCTGGAATGTACTTTTAACTCCTCCGAAGGCGGTGCCTGGTTCTGGAAGTGGAAGGCTTCGAGTCTGAGTGTTCAAAAAGCGGCGACTCAGATGAACTTGAACTTTGATTCCTATAAGCGCCGTGAGCACCATATACTCGGTCAGCTTGATAAGTCTTCTGATGATTTTTTTGCAAACATAAATCTGAAATGATTCGTCAGCGGGGCGGCACTTTATAGTGTCGCCTCGTTCATTAGCGCTATGTCCGAATAAGGGGGATGTACATGGAGTACAAGCTCAAAGTCGTATCAGGCCAGTTAATTTTTTTACCGGATAACTTGCCTGTGCCGTTTGAAAGTGATCTTGCCTGTTCGCAATTGTTTATGCAGTTTTATGCGGACGGCAGAGCTGACAGATTCGCTGAACTCGGCAGCTGGGATCAACATATCGGTGAGGCGCGTATACAGACGAAGTGGATAACAACGCTTTCACAGAATGTTGATGTAAAGCCAAGTGAGGATGCTTTTTTTGACGTGCTCTCTGTGATATCAGAGCTAATTAATCAGGCACACACTATTAACTCCGGGGTTTCACTGAAGCTCCTGCGCGATGGGCTAAAGGCTTTAACGTGTGACGCACAGGCGCAGAAAGTGTTTTTTGATTCAGTCTTTAAGCGTTCCGTCTCTGATCTGACCCTGAATGATCAAGGTTCTTTAAATGTTTGTTTCCTGCTCAGTGTGCTCAATCCTCAGAATCAGCTGTTAACGGTTCAGGTTCGTTTGAGCGTTCATGGGGATCCGGGCGCAAATATTTTTATTCGGCCCTTAGAGGGTAAAGAACTGATTGGTACGCCCTCGCTGACGGTATCAAGTGCTGAGTTGAATACGCGCATGTACGATAAGGTCAGAGGTAATATAAATGCTTTAGTGAAAGATATAGCAGTCGATCAGATTGTCGACTTGGCGATTCATTAAAGCATCGGGCTGTTTAATCGAGTAGATACCCCATCTACCCCGCGCAACGAGTAGGGATGAAGCAGGAATGTGATTTGCCGAGCCCGGCGGGTTTGCGCGGTAACTTATTTAAAGCATACGTGCTACGAATGGAAAATACGGAATGAGTAATCGCGTCGTTATGGTCGGTGGTAGTCTTCTTTCATTTGTTGACGGATTCTCGCCCCAAGAACAACAGGATATTATGAACAGCCTTGCGCTTGCTCAATACAGTGCTGACAAGTCTTTGAAGAACGACAAACTGCTTGTGGACTGGTTCGATTTGTTCACTGAAAGCCTGATGGCGGTGGGGTGGGAGGTCGATGAAGATATGCGTTCCGGCTGGGCCGAAACAGGTATTTTTTATAGCCTGGAAGAGGCCGTTTTAGACGGCCTTAAGTACGTAAATCAAGCGTCGCTTCGTGCTTCGCTCAAGCATTCGATTGAAATGTTGAAGTTGGACAAGGCGTCACAAGACATATTTGAGAGCCGTAATCGCAATGGCTCAATGGCCCATTATCAGTTTGTTCCCTGTGAGCATCGCAAGGCCTTGGGGAGCTATATGTTCGTAAGCGGGATGAAAGTTAAATCGCGCGTCAATCTCGATAATATTTTTTTCGATGGTAAAAAAATCAAGACGGACGATGCTTTGGATGTGCAAACAGCCTGTTCCGGGTTTTATTTGAGGACCGAAAACTACAACCCTCATCGAGAGATTGTTCTGCAAAAAATGAGTGAAATTGGTGACGATTTTTTCAAAAATCTGAAGCAATAGGCCTCCAGAGAGCTTATGCAGAGCTTTAGCTATCAGCTCAAGGCACCAGATACCCCTTCACCCCGGTAAAGATGATCTGTGCCGCGAGCGCGCATACGAATAACCCCATCAGGCGGCTGACGATTTGTAAGCCTTGTTCACCGAGAATGCGTTCAATCCGGTTGGACAGGTACAACACGATGCCGACCGTCAGGCTGGCCAGCGCGATGCTGGTGATCGCCATCAGTTTGTCGTCCCAATGCGGTTGGGTAATTCCCATCACCAATAACGCACCGATGGTCCCAGGGCCGACGGTCAGCGGGATGGTGAGTGGAACGATGGTCACATCCTGCTGCACGTTATCTGTCTGCACCGCCGACTTGCCTTGAGCCATGCCCAACGCCGAGATGAACAACACACTGCCGGCGCCGATGCGGAACGCATCCACCGTGATGCCGAAGACATTGAAGATCGTGCGCCCGAACAGGTACAGCAACACGCTCGAAATCAGGGTGGCCAGGGCGACTTTCCAGGCCAGACGGCGACGTTCCTTGTTCGAGTAACCCCGCGTCAGGCTGATAAAGCACGACAGCACGAAGAACGGGCTGTAGAGCACCAGCATCTTCAAATACACACTGAACAGCACATGGAGCATGGTATGAGCTCACGTCGAAGGAAGGCGCCGAAAGTCTATCAGGCGGTTGGAGGTCTGTCGGCAAACTCGCCATTAATGTAACGAGGGCGATTGTTCCTGAGATTGACGCAGCTCACGTTGGGCAACCCAATATTCGACCAGTTCGCGCAGTTGCGAGAGTTCGACCGGTTTGGCCATGTGGCCGTCCATGCCCGCCTGACGGGCGCGGTCTTTATGTTCGGTCAAAATGTGAGCCGTCAATGCCACCACGGGTGTGCGTACCCGTTGGTTGCTGACTTCCCACGCCCGCAATTGCTCAGTGGCCGAGAAACCATCGAGCACCGGCATTTCGCAATCCATCAGCACCAGGTCATAGCGTTCGGCCTTCATGGCTTTCAGGGCTTCGGCGCCATTGCAGGCGGTGTCGGGTTGCAGATTGAGTTTGCCGAGCATGCCGCGAATCACTTTGGTGGAGATGTTGTTGTCTTCCGCCACCAGAATCCGGAAGTCCCCTGGCACAGTGGTGGGCAACGTCGGGGTGCCGGCTGTGGCTTTGCTGCTGATGACCTGACCTTTATTGCGCTGGCTGAGTTCATCGGCCAGTGTGGTTTTCAAGGTGTAACCGGCCACTGGTTTGGCCAGGATGCGTTTGATCCCGCAGTTTCGTGCAATGATTTTGCTCGGCGCATTGCTGATGCCCGTCAGCATGACCAGCAGAATGTCGTGATTGAGGCTCGGGTCTTCCTTGATTTTGGCCGCCAGTTGCATGCCCGTCATGCCAGGCATGTTCTGGTCGAGCAGGACGATATCGAAATAGTCGCGCAAGTGGGCCTTGGTCCGCAGCAGTGCCAAGGCTTCTTTGCCGGAGGCAGCCGCATTGACGTTCAAGCCCCACGCGGTGCATTGCTGCACCAATACTTTGCGGCAGGTGTCGTTGTCGTCGACCACTAGCACGCGGGCGCCTTTGAGCGGGCTGTCGAGGTCGGAAGTTTGGTGCTCCAGGTGCTGAGGATCCAGCGGCAAGGTCATCCACAGGCTGCTGCCTTTGCTCTGGCCGGGTTTGATGCCGAACTCGCCACCCATCAGCATGATCAATTGCCGAGCAATCACCAGCCCCAGGTGCCCGCCCAACCGCGTGGCGGCCAGGAAGTTCTTGCTGTGCAGTTCCGCGTGCAGCAGGGCATCGCGCTCCTGCTCATCCATGGGCTGGCCAGAATCCTGAACCGTGATGCGCAGGCGTGGCGGGTCGCTGCGCTCTTCAAGTGCCACGACAATCAGGATTTCGCCCTCATCGGTCTTCTTCAGCGCGCTTTCGAGCAGGCTCAGCAACGTCTGGCGCAAGCGGGTCGGGTCACCGCTGATTACCCGCGGTACTTGCGGTTGAATGAAGCTGATGAGTTCGACGTTCTGTTGCTCTGCCTTGGTGCGGAAAATACTCAGGCAGTCATCGATCAGGGCGTTGAGGTCAAACTGCACGTCATCCAGCTCGATTTGCCCGGACTCCAGCTTGGAGATGTCGAGAATTTCGTTAATCAGCGTCAGCAACTCGTTGCCGGCGCTGTGAATGGTTTGCACGTAGTCCCGTTGTTTGACGGACAGCGGCGTGCCGAGCAGCAGCTCCGTCATGCCCAGCACGCCGTTCATCGGGGTGCGGATCTCATGACTGATCTTGGCCAGAAATTCGGCCTTGGCATTGACCTCGGCGTTACTGGCCGCCAATTCACGGCTGATGCTGAATTCGTCTTCTGTGATGCTTCGATTGCGCTCACTCAAGGCCAGGCTCATCAGGAAACCGCTGATGCAGACGATCAGCATCAGGGCCAGTACCAGCTCTTGGGGGGCTATCAGGGTCAGGCCCAGCAGGGCAGGCAGAATCACCAGCGTGCCGAGGTTGAAAATAGCGATGGCCACCACGAACAGCCGGGCCGGGCGATAGCCTTTTTGCAGGTGATAGACCGAGACCAGCAAGATGCTCAGGCTCGCCAGGGCGACCAAGGCGTAGGTCATCAGGTTGAGCGGCAGGTTGTCGATGAACAGCAACAGCAGGCCGCCGAGGGCAATGATGAGGATGTCAGCCAGCAGTAGCCTGTTGATCGGGTGCGGGCCGCGCGATGAGAAAAAGCTGTAGGCGAACATCAGGCCGCAGGGGGCTGTCAGCAGTAGCGCCAGATAAGCGCCGGGTGTTTGCGCGCCATGCCATTCGGGCAACCACGGGCCCAGCAGGTTCAGGAACAGCGCAGAGCTGGTGAGCAGCAGGGCTTCACAAATCGCCAGCCACAAGCTGCTGATCGAACGGGTGAATCCGAAACGGGTGAGGTTGTGCAGAACCAGCATCAGCAGGCAACCCAACAGCAAGCCGTAGAGCAAGGGTTTGCCCTGATTGGCCGCCAGCATGACAGCGGTGTCGAGGGTGATGTAGGGCCGTAACTGATGGTCGGAGACCAGCCGCAGATAGACGTCCAGCGTGCGACTGCTTTGGGGCAGCGGCAGCATGTAGTCACTGCTTGGCAGGGGTTTGTCGGCCTGTGTCAGGGTATTGCCGGCGGTGACTTCTTCGATCAGTTTTTGATCGTCGAGCACGTACAGGTCCAGCCGGGACACATCGGGCGCAAACACTCGCAGGATTTGCTCGTGTTTGTCCGGTACCAGCCGGAAACGCAGCCACAGTGCTTCTCCCGGCTCAGCGGCTTTGAGCTGATCGAGTTCAATGGGGCTGAATTGAGTTGCGAATCGAGATGAATGCACATCGCTGATTTGCAACGTGCCTTGAGGGTCTGACAGCACAGACCAACTGCTGCCCTGAGCAGCATGTGCCGGCAGTAAAACAAGCAGAGCGGTCAATAAACTGACAAAAAAACCAATGGCGATCCTGAGCCAGCGCACGGCGAAATCCCTTCGTAGAGTAAAGCCTGATGAATAACTATGCGCGGCGCTGGAACAGTTAGGCAAGGGTGGGGTGCCCTTGCCTATCCATCTGGATTGCTTATTCCTGACGGTCGCCACGTTCGCGTGCAATTGCGCGATAACCAATGTCGTTACGGTAGAAGCAGTCATCCCACTCGATGGCTTTGGCCAGCGCGTAAGCGTGCTGCTGAGCGGCTTCGACCGTGTCGCCCATGGCCGTTGCACACAATACACGACCACCGGCCGTGACCACTTCCTGCGCGGCATTCAACGCCGTACCGGCGTGGAACACTTTGCCCTCGAGCTGCGCCGCAGCGTCCAGACCGTGAATCACCGCGTCTTTAGCGTAGTCGCCCGGGTAGCCGCCGGCTGCCAGGACAATCCCCAGGCTTGGACGCGGGTCCCATTGCGCTTCAACCTTGTCCAGTGCCTGAGCCAGTGCCGCTTCGATCAGCAACACCAGGCTCGACTGCAAGCGCAGCATCACCGGTTGGGTTTCAGGGTCGCCAAAACGGCAGTTGAACTCGATGACCTTAGGATTGCCGGCTTTGTCGATCATCAGGCCTGCATACAGGAAACCGGTGTAGATATTGCCTTCTTCGGCCATGCCACGAACGGTCGGCCAGATCACCTGATCCATCACGCGCTGGTGAACCTCGGCCGTCACGACCGGAGCAGGGGAGTACGCGCCCATGCCGCCGGTGTTCGGGCCGGTGTCCGCATCGCCGACGCGCTTGTGGTCCTGGCTGGTGGCCATTGGCAATACGTTCTTGCCGTCGACCATCACGATGAAGCTGGCTTCCTCGCCGTCGAGGAACTCTTCGATCACAACGCGCGAACCCGCTTCGCCAAAGGCATTGCCGGCCAGCATGTCGCGTACGGCGTCTTCGGCTTCAGCCAGGGTCATCGCGACGATCACGCCTTTACCCGCAGCCAGGCCGTCAGCCTTGATCACGATCGGCGCGCCAACTTCTTGCAGATAGGCCAGCGCCGGTTCGATTTCGGTGAAGTTCTGGTAATCGGCGGTCGGGATCTTGTGACGCGCCAGGAAATCCTTGGTGAACGCCTTCGAACCTTCCAGCTGAGCAGCGCCTGCGGTTGGGCCGAAGCAGTCCAGGCCACGGGCGCGGAACAGATCGACCACGCCGGCCACCAGCGGCACTTCCGGGCCCACGATGGTCAGGGAAACGTTCTTCTCGGCAAAGTCGGCCAGTTGCTCAAGGGCCAGTACGTCGATATCGACGTTTTCGCACTTGGCTTCAATGGCTGTACCGGCGTTGCCCGGCGCCACGAACACTTTCGCAATGCGTGGGTCCTGAGCGACTTTCCAGGCCAGTGCGTGTTCGCGGCCACCGCTGCCAATGATCAAAACATTCATTTCAAAAACCTCGGATGACGCTGAATTCTATTGAGAGCCCAAAACGTTTCACGCTTCAGGAGACCGAACTGAAGCCGGTTGATGCCAGGCGTGGGTCTTGCTCGATGAGCGCAATTGCCGGTTGGCAATACGCATCATCGAGGTCGGCTCCACGCCGCAGAAACTGGCTTCAGCGTGGCCGTCGCCTAATTAATGGCGGAAGTGGCGCATGCCGGTGAACACCATGGCAATACCGGCTTCGTCGGCCGCGGCAATCACTTCGTTGTCGCGCATCGAGCCGCCTGGCTGGATCACCGCAGTAATGCCTGCCTTGGCTGCATTGTCGATGCCGTCACGGAACGGGAAGAATGCGTCAGAGGCCATGACCGCGCCCTGAACCTGCAAACCGGCGTGCTCGGCCTTGATGGCGGCAATGCGGGCCGAGTTGACGCGGCTCATCTGGCCTGCGCCCACGCCGATGGTCTGGCGGCCCTTGGCGTAGACGATGGCATTGGACTTCACATACTTGGCCACTTTCCAGGCAAAGATCAGGTCGTGGATCTCTTGTTCGGTCGGTGCGCGTTGGGTCACGACTTTCAGGTCTTCGCTGCCGATCATCTCGATGTCGCGGCTTTGAACCAGCAGACCGCCGTTCACACGCTTGAAGTCCCACGCCGGAGCGCGGTTCTCGCTCCACTGGCCGCAGGCCAGCAGGCGTACGTTGGCTTTGGCAGCCACGATGGCGCGGGCTTCTTCGCTCACGGACGGAGCGATGATGACCTCCACGAACTGGCGCTCAACGATGGCTTTGGCCGTTTCGGCGTCCAGCTCGCGGTTGAAGGCGATGATGCCGCCGAACGCAGACTCGGTGTCCGTGGCGTAGGCCAGTTCGTAAGCCTGGCGGATACCGCCTTCGGCATCCGGGCTGACCGCAACGCCGCACGGGTTGGCGTGCTTGACGATCACGCAAGCCGGTTTGACGAAGCTCTTCACGCACTCCAGCGCAGCGTCGGTGTCGGCCACGTTGTTGAACGACAGCTCTTTGCCCTGCAGCTGGGTCGCGGTGGCGATGCTGACTTCGGCCGGTTTGGCTTCCACGTAGAACGCCGCTTTCTGGTGCGGGTTCTCGCCGTAGCGCATTTCTTGTGCCTTGATGAACTGGCTGTTGAAGGTGCGCGGGAACTGACCGCGGTCTTCGGTGCTCAGGGTCTCGGCGGCCTGGTTCACGGTGCCCAGGTAGTTGGCGATCATGCCGTCGTAGGCGGCAGTGTGTTCAAACGCCTTGAGCATCAGGTCGAAACGCTGGGCGTAGGTCAGGCCACCGGCCTTGAGGTTTTCCAGCACATTGGCGTAATCGCTGGCATTGACCACAATGGCGACGTCTTTGTGGTTTTTGGCCGCAGAACGCACCATGGTCGGGCCGCCAATGTCGATGTTTTCGATGGCGGTCGGCAGGTCGCAACCCGGCTTGTTGATGGTGGCTTCGAATGGGTAGAGGTTCACTGCGACCAAGTCGATCGGCTTGATGCCGTGCTCGTTCATGATGTCGTCGTCAATGCCGCGACGGCCCAGGATGCCGCCGTGGATTTTCGGGTGCAGGGTTTTTACCCGGCCGTCCATCATTTCCGCGAAGCCGGTGTAATCGGCGACTTCAACCGCGGCCACGCCGTTGTCTTGCAGCAGCTTGAACGTACCGCCAGTGGACAGGATCTCGACGCCGAGGGCTTCCAGTTCACGGGCGAAATCAAGGATTCCGGTTTTGTCGGAAACGCTGATTAGAGCGCGGCGGATCGGCAGGCGGGTAGTCTGATCGGTCATCTCGATTTCCATCAAAAGCAAAGGAGTCAGCAAAAAAGGCGGCCCGTTTTACGAGGACGCCTTTCAGGTTTGATTGAATGCTTACAGCAGATCGTACTGTTTGAGTTTCTTGCGCAGGGTGCCGCGGTTGAGCCCCAGCATCTCGGAAGCCTTGGTCTGGTTGCCCTTGACGTAGTTCATGACGCATTCGAGCAAGGGGGCCTCGACTTCGGAAAGAACCAGGTTGTACACGTCCGTGACTTCTGCGCCCTCCAGGTGGGCGAAATAGTTGTGCAGCGCCTTTTCGACACTCCCGCGAAGGGTCTGGCCTTCTTCGCTCGGCGTATTGAGGTGCTGTTTCAAATTGACGTTGTCGCTCACGGGCGTTGTTCCACTCACTAATGTCTCGGTCATCATCGTCATGCGGCCACCCATCCTTCGTCCCCTGTCCCCAGGCTCTTGTGTCGTTCGGCGAAAAACGCCTGAACGTTGGCGCATTGTGCTTCCGTATCTTCTAAACGATTGAAGTGGGCGCGAAACTCCTTGGCGCCCGGCAAGGTTGCGAGATACCAGCCGACATGCTTGCGGGCAATGCGAACGCCCAACACCTCCCCATAGAAGGCATGCAATGCGGCCAGATGCTCTAGCAGAATACGTTCCACTTCGCTCATCTCCGGTGCCGGCAATAGCTGCCCGGTACGCAGAAAATGATCCACTTCGCGGAAAATCCAGGGCCGCCCTTGAGCCGCCCTGCCTATCAACAGTCCATCTGCGCCGGTCGCGTCGAGGACGTGACGGGCCTTGTGGGGTGAATCGATGTCGCCGTTGGCAAAGACCGGAATCGACACCGCCTGCTTGATCGCGGCGATGGTGTCGTACTCGGCTTCACCGGTGTAGAGGTCGGCACGGGTTCTGCCATGAACCGCCAGTGCTGTGATGCCAGCCTGTTCGGCGATTTTTGCCACGGTCAGGCCGTTTTTGTTGTCCCGGTCCCAGCCGGTACGGATTTTCAAGGTGACCGGCACATCAACCGCAGCCACGACGGCCTGCAGGATCTCGTTCACCAATGCTTCGTCTTTCAGTAGTGCGGAGCCGGCGGCCTTGTTGCAGACCTTTTTTGCCGGGCACCCCATGTTGATATCAATGATCTGTGCGCCCAGTTCCACGTTGGCCCTGGCGGCGTCTGCCAGCATCTGCGCATCTCCGCCGGCGATCTGTACCGAGCGAGGCTCGGGATCACCGTCGTGAATCATGCGCAGGCGCGATTTACGGCTGTTCCAGAGACTCATGTCGCTGGTGACCATTTCCGAAACAACCAGGCCTGCACCCATGCGTCGGCAAAGCTGACGAAAGGGCTGATCGGTGACACCCGCCATCGGGGCGAGGATCAAACCGTTGTGCAATGTATATGGGCCGATGCGTACCGCCGACATAGGACTTCCCTGTTGTGGGGCCGGATCTTGGGAGTTCGAAAAAGGGTTGGCATGATACCCGCTCTCGATGACCGGATAAAGACGCAATTGGATAAAAATTGAACAGCGCGCCAATGCCTGAGCCGCCTGTCAAGGCGCCAAAAGCAGGTCGCTGTTCAGTGGCCGCTCACGCGTTCGGGCAAAAAGCCGGGGTTTTCATTCCGGAGAATGGAAACTCAAGCTGTAATTCACCGCTTTTGGGCCCGGATCCAGAATATCCAGTGCAACGTGGATCGGGGTTTGAGGCGGCATTTCAGCCTTGCCGGCCATCTCCCCGCTCAGGTACTCGCCGGGTTTGAAGCGACGACTGGCAATCATTTTTCCGTTGAGGTCTGCAAAGCGCAGTTCCAGCAAAGGGAACGGTTGCGAAAACGGTGCGCGGTTGTAGAGGATCGCATCGACCACCAGGGCTCCGGCAAACTCGGGGTGACTGCGCACCACCAGATTGCTGCTTTTGATCCGATCAATGTCGACCTTGGAGGGCACCGTGCAGCCGAGGGTCGGGCACAGTTGCTGGAAAATCGGCCGGTACTGGTCCTGGCGAGCCAGTTCTTCAAAGTGGTAGGCAATGTATTGGGCGCCCAGCGCGGCAGCGGCCACTAACACCAGCACGAACCACAGCAGGCGCTTGCCCCAGGGGGTACGGCGCTTTTGCCAGTCGAGGTGCAGCGGGTCGTCGACCAGATTTTGCAGCACTTCTTCGCGCACACCCGGTTCGTGGCGTTTGCGTTTGTCCTTGGTGGCGGAGGGCGGCGCCAATGGCTCGTCGTCATCGTCATCATCCACGGCGGACAGATGCATCAGTGGTGGTTCCGGCTCTTTATCCAGCGACAGCTGAAGCGGGGGCGTGTCATCCGGATCGTCGAGGTCCAGGGACAGCGACGGCTCGGTGCGGCCCGAGTCAGCAGGTTCTAGGCGCTCAGGCTCAGCCTCGATAGCCTCGGCACGCTCGGCGGCCGAATCGCTGAACAGGCTGTCTGACCACTGGCGTTCTTCGCCGTCATCACTGTCGCGGCGTGCGCTCAGTGTGTCTTGCCGGGTGGCGGAAGGCTGGCCGAAGCTTTTGCTGGGCTGGATCTCCAGCTCTTCGAGTCGGGCCAGCTCCTTGTCCAGATCCAGATGGTCGAGGTCCAGCTCGGCAGCCTGCCATTGCTTCTGGCTGATGGGCTCAGGCGCGGCAGGCGACTCGATCGGCCGGGGCTCGGCTGCCGGTGCAGCAACGACGGGTTGCTGTTCCTTTTCAGCGCTCTTGTTGAGCAGTTGCTGCGCAGCATTGAACACTTGCAGGCAAGCGCCACAGCGCACCACACCGCGGGCCATGCTCAATTGAGAATGGTTGACGCGGAAGCTGGTTTGGCAATGTGGGCACTGTGTTACGAAGCTATCGCTCATGCGGCCACCCGGATTAGACAGGCGTGCATTCTAGCGCCGACGACCACTGATGCGCACCCAGCCATCGCGGTTAGCGATCGGGTCCAGATCAAAGTCGTGCGCATAGGCGGCTGCCACGTCCTCGCCTTGTTCGGCCAGGATGCCGGAGAGCGCCAGACGGCCGCCCGGTTTGACCAGGCTCGACAGTTGCGGCGCCAGTGCGACCAGCGGACCAGCCAGAATGTTGGCCACCAGTACGTCTGCCTGAACCTGCGGCAGGTCTTCTGGCAAGTAGAGCGGGAACAGTTCTTCAGCGATGTTGTTGCGGCCAGCGTTATCGCGGGACGCTTCCAGCGCTTGCACGTCGATGTCCGTGCCGACGGCCTGTTTGGCGCCAAGTAGCAGGGCGGCGATGGCCAAAATGCCCGAGCCGCAGCCGAAGTCCAGTACGTCGCAGTTTTTCAGGTCCTGACCGTCGAGCCATTCAAGGCACAGCGCGGTGGTCGGGTGAGTACCGGTGCCGAATGCCAGGCCCGGATCGAGCAGCAGGTTCACGGCTTCGGGTTGCGGCGCGGCGTGCCAGCTTGGAACAATCCACAGGCGCTGACCAAAACGCATCGGCTCGAAGTTGTCCATCCAGCTGCGTTCCCAGTCCTGGTCTTCGATCACTTCTGCGTGATGTTCAGGCAGTGGTGCGCCGGTCAGCAGCTCCAGATGGGACAGGACGAGTTCGGCTTCAGTGCCGCCTTCGAACAGTGCCAGCAAATGGGTGTGCGACCACAGCGGGGTGGTGTTGAGCTCGGGTTCGAAGATCGGCTGGTCTTCGGCATCCATGAATGTGACCGAAACAGCACCGACTTCGAGGAACGCGTCTTCGTAGGTTTCGGCTTGTTCCGGGCTGATGGCGAGGCGTACTTGCAGCCAAGGCATGGCGGGCACCTTTGAAAAATAGGAATGTGCAGCCAGCGGGCTGCGAGAAGCGCGCCAGTTTACGCGAGCGCAGGCCTCCCTGCTATGGCAGGCCATCTGTAGGCGGGTGGGCAGGGCCATTCGCGCAGGAATTCGATATTGGGCTGATGGCGTTTATGGACACGTCCTACATACCGTGATCGCCAATCTGAGCACTCTCTTCCTGATTACTGTGTATGAGGTTCGTTCATTCAATGACTGGGCTTCATGGTTCTCAGCCGTGCTCCCTGAGGGGCTATGCAATAGGAGAGGCTTATGGCCTTGGGCTATTTTATTGGTCTGGACGACAAAACGACCTGCGGTGGAAAGGTGCTCGAGTCAGACCCTGGCATTACGTGGAGTGGCATGCAGCATGCCCTCGAAGGCCACTTGGTCAGTTGCGGGCAAGACGGCAAGGCCTACCCGATTTGCGGCGGCGTTGAGGGGTTCATCAGCCATGGGCGGCGGGTGGCTGGCACGCTGGACAGCCGCAGCGGTTGCCCTTGCCAGGCCGAGCTGATTGCCTCTGTGACTGTGCATTCTTATGTCACCGATTCAGCCCCGGCATTCAAGGGCGGCTTGACCGCCGGGCCACAACCCATGCCCGCCACCTTCAGCACAACGTGCGACGAGCGTTTCCAATTGCTCAATCAACATGGCCTGCCCCTGAGGCAACTGGGATATGCCGTGCTGCAAAACGACCACTGTATGGGCTACGGCACACTCGATGCACAAGGCCACACCTGCTCTTGCGCCAGCGTCAGCCCTGAACCATTGGGCATCGCCATCAACGCCCCGTCACCGGTTATGGAGTAAGCAGCATGTCCTTGAATGATTTCCAGCGTACCAACGCCACAGGCCCGCAAGCCTTGTATCAACTGCCGCAAGCCAGCTCGCGCACCTACAGCCCCACCCATACACCGGCCAAAACAGTGGTCGTCCAGAGCCTTGCCCTGAGCCGCTTGCCCGGCGCCATGCGCGCGATGGGCTGGCACACGGCAGCGGCCTTGATGCAGCGCTGGTTTGACAGCCCGGCGTGGGCGATGCCGGAGGCGTGGAAGGAGCGTAAAACCCAGCCTGACCCCCTCAGTCTGAAACCGGCGCAGTGCGATGAGAGCATTGTAAAAATGGAGTGGGCTATGGGGTATGAGCGCTGTCGTGAGGCTGTTGACGAGGCAGAGTCTCTGCTTACGACCTCTAATGGGATTGAGCGCTTGAAAGACCTGTTAAAGAGGTCTGGATGGATGGGGTATGGAGCGCGAAAGCTGGGTTCAAACTTAATGTCATCTTTGCAAATGGATGTTGTATCGCAAGTGAATTTCACTAGGTTCGGGTCCGCTTGGCACTCGCTCGACGACATGTACGGAGCCTTGGGTAATGCCGTTTTGAAAGTTGGAGTAGTAGGAGAGGCATTTACTGAGGTAAATCCAGTTACCAAACAACTTCGTCATCTATTTCATGTGGAAAGGGTTGGTTTCTATATTCGCGACCATTACGACTTCAATGGTCTGCAATATCTGGGCACTTGGACAGAGGATCGTGTACTGACCAAGGCAGAGACCGCTTTTACCTTGAGCCTTCATGGTCAACTCGTATTGCGTCTAAAGGAGGGGCCTTTTGCTGCTGTCACCAATGGTGATTTTCGGGACTATCGTGACAAAACAGGCAAAGGCGGCGACTTCATCATTTATTCAGATGTACTCTGGAAAAAATCTGGGCAAGTCATTGATCTTGGGGGATGGGTGTGAAACCAGCCTCACGACGGTTAGCCTTTCGCATGGTCTTTATCTGTATTGCCGGAGGGGTATGGGAGGCCTCGCAGTGGTGGGAGAGAGGCTTGGCGGAGCGTTTGGGTGATCCTGAAGTAAGCCCCGGCGGTTGTTATAGGGTTGAGAGTTTCAAACCTTTTTGGGTGCTACCCAATATTTTTCATAGGCGACCGGATCCTAACGAAGTTCACTCACCAGAGTGGTTTCCGTGGTGGGGATATCCAGGTTTTTTTCGCCTGTACGATCATCGCACTGAAGAATTGATCTCAGAAACCAAGGTTCATGACTGGGATTCGATCGTTGAGAAGGTGAGTTGGGGAGGAGGTTCAGGTCAAGTGAGGTCCGGCATGATTCGTATCGGCCCCAACCTCCCCGACTGCCCGGGTGATGTTCCCGGAAAAATGAGGCGCGAACAATGAAGTCCAGCTCGCGACGCATCGCCTTTTTCGTCACCTATATCACCATTGCGGGCGGGTTATGGACCGCTTCGAACTGGTGGGAAAGAGGATGGGCTACGCGACTGGCGACCGATAGCGTCAGTCCCGATGGCTGCTATCGAATTCAGAGTTTCAAGCCCTATTGGCTTTTGCCAGATACCTTCCATAGGCGTTCAGACCCCAATGAAGATCAGCCGGCTGAGTGGTTTCCGTGGTGGGGTTATCCAGGTTTTTATCGTCTTTTCGATAACCGCAGTGGCGAGTTGATTTCAGAAACGAAAATCTATGATCTGGAGTCGGCGGGAGGCAGGCTTAGTTGGGGGGAGGGTTCTGGCTATGTTATGGCCGGTTTGATCATCATCGCCTCCAATCTCCCCGACTGCCCGGGTGATGTCCCCGAAAAAATGAGGCACGAACAATGAAGTCCAGCTCGCGACGCATCGCCTTTTTCGTCGCCTATATCACCATTGCGGACGGGTTATGGACCGCTTCGAACTGGTGGGAAAGAGGATGGGCAGCCAAGGATAGTGAGTCGAGTATCAGCCCTAATGGCTGTTACCGAATTGATAGTTTCAAACCCTATTGGGTGCTCCCTGATTTTTTGCATCCCATGCCCCATCCGTTCGGGGACCTGCCGCCAAAATGGTTTGCTGGGTGGGGGTATCCAGCTTTTTTGCGTCTTTACGATCATCGAAATGGCAATCTGATCTCAGAAACTGAAATCTATGATGCGGAGTCAGCAGGCGGGCAACTGGACTGGGGGAATGGATCAGGCGATGTGTGGATTGGGATGATCCGCATGGATCTCAACCTCCCCGACTGCCCGGGTGATGTCCCCGAAAAAATGAGGCGCGAACAATGAAGTCCAGCTCGCGACGCATCGCCTTTTTCGTCGCCTATATCACCATTGCGGGCGGGTTATGGACCGCTTCGAACTGGTGGGAAAGAGGATGGGCTACGCGACTGGCGACCGATAGCGTCAGTCCCGATGGCTGTTATCGAATTCAGAGTTTCAAGCCCTATTGGGTTCTTCCGAATATCTTTCATCGTGAGCCTGATGTTAATGGAGTTAATTCCCCTGCGTGGTTTCCGTGGTGGGGTTATCCAGGTTTTTATCGTCTTTTCGATAACCGCAGTGGCGAGTTGATTTCAGAAACGAAAATCTATGATCTGGAGTCAGCGGGAGGCAGGCTGAGTTGGGGGGAGGGTTCTGGCTATGTTATGGCCGGTTTGATCATCATCGCCTCCAACCTCCCGGATTGCACCGGCGATCACCCTGGCGAAACAAGGCGCAAGCAATGAAAGCCATGTCTCCACCTATCGCTTCTACGCGGCCTGAATCAACCGTGTAGTCGGGTACCCAAAAGCCTGGTGCCCCAGACACAACAAAGCCGCTCGAAAGCGGCTTTGTTGATCAGGAATCAAACTTACTGGTTAGCCAGTTTGTGTTCCAGGTAGTGAATGTTGACGCCGCCTTTGCAGAAGCCTTCGTCATTCACCAGGTCGCGGTGCAGCGGGATGTTGGTTTTGATCCCGTCGACCACGATTTCGTCCAGGGCATTGCGCATGCGTGCCATGGCTTCGTCACGGGTCGAGCCCCAGGTGATCAGCTTGCCGATCAGGGAGTCGTAGTTGGACGGAACCTTGTAGCCGCTGTACAGGTGCGAATCGACGCGAACGCCGTTGCCGCCCGGCGCGTGGAAGTGCTTGACCATGCCAGGGCTTGGCATGAACGTCGCAGGGTCTTCCGCGTTGATCCGGCACTCCAGGGAGTGGCCGTGAATGTTCACGTCATCCTGGGTGAAAGACAGCTTATTGCCTGCCGCAATGCTCAACATCTCTTTAAGGATGTCGATACCGGTGACCATTTCGGATACCGGGTGTTCTACCTGCACGCGCGTGTTCATTTCGATGAAGTAGAAACGACCGTTTTCGTACAGGAACTCGAACGTGCCCGCACCCCGGTAGTTGATATCGATACAGGCTTGAACGCAGCGTGCCAGTACTTCCTGGCGGGCTGTTTCGTCGATGCCCGGCGCCGGTGCTTCTTCCAGGACTTTCTGGTGACGGCGCTGCAGCGAGCAGTCGCGGTCGCCCAGGTGGATCGCGTTGCCCTGGCCGTCGGAAAGCACCTGAACTTCCACGTGACGCGGGTTGGTCAGGTATTTTTCGAGGTAGACCATCGGGTTGCTGAACCAGGCGCCCGCTTCTTCACGGGTTTGCTTGGCTGCTTCGATCAGGTCTTCTTCACGGTTGACCACGCGCATGCCGCGACCACCGCCGCCGCCAGCGGCCTTGATGATCACCGGGTAGCCGACTTCGCGGCCAATGCGCAAGGCGGTTTCAGGGTCTTCGGGCAGCGGGCCGTCGGAGCCTGGCACCGTGGGAACGCCCGCCGCGATCATGGCGTGCTTGGCCGATACCTTGTCGCCCATCAGGCGGATGGTGTCAGCTTTCGGGCCGATGAACGCAAAACCGGATTTCTCGACCTGCTCGGCAAAATCGGCGTTTTCCGCCAGGAAGCCGTAGCCCGGGTGGATCGCCGTGGCGCCGGTCACTTCGGCTGCCGCGATGATGGCCGGGATGTGCAGGTAAGACAGGTTGGCTGGTGCCGGACCGATGCAAACGGTTTCGTCTGCCAGGCCCAGGTGCATCAGTTCCTTGTCAGCAGTGGAGTACACCGCGACGGTCTTGATGCCCAGTTCCTTGCACGCCCGCAGGATGCGCAAGGCGATCTCGCCGCGGTTGGCGATGAGAACTTTTTCCAGCTTCTGAGGCTTCAACATCGTTGGCTCCCCGTGGTTCAAACGATGGTGAACAGCGGTTGGTCGAACTCAACCGGCTGACCGTTTTCTACCAGGATGGATTCAATAACACCGGCTTTTTCAGCCTGGATGTGGTTCATCATTTTCATCGCTTCCACGATGCAGATGGTGTCGCCGACCTTAACGGTCTGGCCCACTTCAACGAACGCTGGCGAAGTAGGCGACGGGGTGCGGTAGAACGTACCGACCATTGGCGACTTGACCACAAAACCGTTCAGTGTTGGCGCAGCCGGTGCGTCAACTACGGTGGCTACCGGGGTCGCGGCAACAGGAGCAGCGGCAGCCGGCGCTTGCATTGGAGCCGGTGCGTAGAACTGCTGAGCAGGAGTCTTGCTGTGACGGCTGATGCGTACGGACTCTTCGCCTTCTTTAATTTCCAGCTCGTCGATGCCGGACTCTTCCAGCAATTCGATCAGTTTCTTAACTTTACGGATATCCATGAATCGTCAACTCCCAGTGGGTCGGTCAGGGGCGTTTAGCTTGTAGTTCAAGCTGTTCCAGGGCGGCCTCCAGGGCCAGTCGATAACCGCTGGCGCCAAGGCCGCAGATCACACCTACCGCAACGTCGGAGAAGTAGGAGTGATGGCGGAAAGGTTCGCGTTTGTGCACGTTGGACAAATGCACTTCGATGAATGGGATGCTCACCGCCAGCAGCGCGTCACGTAATGCCACGCTGGTGTGGGTAAAAGCAGCCGGGTTGATCAAAATAAAATCCACGCCTTCATCGCGTGCGGCATGGATGCGATCGATCAATTCATACTCGGCATTGCTTTGCAGGTAGAGCAAATGGTGACCGGCCTCGCGGGCCCGTTGTTCGAGATCCTGATTGATCTGCGCCAGCGTTGTGGCGCCGTAGACGCCCGGCTCGCGGGTGCCTAGCAGGTTCAGGTTGGGGCCGTGCAGCACCAGAAAGGTCGCCATCTGCTTTTCCTTGTTATGTCAGTGCGGGGCGACTATGCCGAAAAGCGTAAACGCTGTCCAGTTACCTGCAATAGCCAGCACGATGCCCGATGTTCACGCAAAGTTTGTGACTCAGGCTTTAAATCTGGTCATTTGCGTTAGCGACACGTTCGGCGAAGTCCGCGGCATTGATCTCGCCGATGACTCGTTGGTCACTGATTTCGCTGCCATTTTTGCCAAAGAACATCAGCGCCGGTGGGCCGAATAATTGATAGCGGTCGAGCAGGGTACGTTGCTCGGGGTTACTGGCCGTGATGTCAAAACGCACCAGCCGATAACCGCTGAGCAGATCCAGCACGCGCGGGTTGTTCAACACCTCATGTTCGATGACTTTGCAGCTGATGCACCAGTCGGCGTACCAATCCAGCAACACCGGCTGCCCTGCGGCCTTTGCCTCGGCCAGCGCCGCGTCCAGTTGGGCCGGGGTGTTGACGGTCTGCCATTGGCGGGTGGTGGTGTCGGCACGTTCGCCGAGGGTGACAGGCGCGGGGCTCGCCAGAGGTTTGAGCGGATCGCCTTGCCCGCTCAAGGCGCCGTACCAGCAAAAGAGCGCATACACCAGCAGGAACAGGCCCAGCAGTTGCGCCAGGCGCTGGCGCGGCGATTTAAAGGCGAACTCCAGCGTGCCCAGAAACAGGCTGACCCCGGCCGCCAGAAAACCGATCAACAGCAGGGTGGCCGGGCCCGGCAGCACCCGGCTGAGCAGGCCCACCGCCAACCCCAGCAACAACACGCCGATGGTGTTTTTCACGGTCACCAGCCACGGGCCGCTTTTGGGCAACCACGCCGCCCCGCCCGTCGCCACCAGCACCAGCGGGGTGCCCATGCCGAGCCCCAGCACCAGCAGCTTCAGGCCGCCGCCCAGCGCATCGCCGCTGGCGCTGATGTACAGCAACGCACCGGCCAGAGGCGCCGATACGCACGGCGAAACCAGCAAGCTGGACACCACGCCCAGCACCGCCGCGCCCCACAGCGAGCCGCCTTGAGTGTTATTGGCCACACGGTCCAGGCGATTGCTGATGGCGCGTGGCAGTTTGAGTTCGAACACCCCGAACATCGCCAGTGCAAACACCGCAAAAAACAGCGCGAACGGCACCAGAACCCACGCCGATTGCAGGCGCGCTTGCAGGTTGAGCTGCGCACCGAACAGTCCCATCAGGGCGCCGAGCAAGGCAAAACAGGCCGCCATGGGCAACACGTAAGCCAGCGACAGGCTGAAACCGCGCCAGCCGCCCACTTGGCCGCGCAGCACCACGCCCGACAGAATCGGCAGCATCGGCAGTACGCACGGGGTAAAGGTCAGGCCCAGGCCCGCAAGGAAAAAGATCGCCAGTTCACGCCAGCTCCAGGCACTGGCGGGCGCGCTTGATGCGTCAACTGACGCGGCGGGCGTGCCTTCGATGGTCAGGCGCACGGTTTCGGGCGGGTAGCACAAGCCCTTGTCGGCGCAGCCCTGATAGGTCACGACAAGCGTGAAGGCGCGTTGAGCATCAGCCGGGCGCGGCACGTCCACGTCGACAATGCCGTGATACACCTGCACATCGCCAAAGTACTCATCATGCTTGGGTTCGCCGGGCGGCAGTTGCACCGGGCCCAAGGTGATATCGGCGGGGTCGGTTTTGAACGCAAAGCGGTGCTGGTACAGGTAGTAACCGTCGGTCGGCACAAAACGCAGCTTGATGTTCGTGGGCGTGCTTTCGATCAGGTTGAGCTTGAACGCCTCGCTGACCGGCAGAAAATCGCGGCTGTTATTCACGGCGCCCAGCGTAGCGCTGGGGCGGTTGTCCAACAGTCCCGCGCCCATGGCGGGCACGGCGACGAGTAAACACAAAAGCAAAAACAGGCGGCGCATAGTGATCTCGCTAATCAAACGTGCGCGCATGATAGCGGAGTGAGAAACGCTGTGCCGAGCGGGGCTGACCGTTGATGGGGAGCGGCGGTATCGCAACCATCCGCGCGCCCGGCATTACACCCGAAACGCCTGCACCGCGGCATTCAACTCGCCCCCCAACACCAGTAAGCGCTCACCTTGCTGGCGACCCTGGCTAATGCGTTGCAAATTGTCGTCACCCAACTGATGAATGCGTTCACTGTGATCGCGTATTTCACTGACCGCGCCGCTTTGTTGAGCAGTGACGTCGGCAATGCGGATGGCGGTGTCGGAGATGGTGGCTATCGCCCCGACGATTTCATCCAGCGCGCCATCGGCGGCTTGCGCCTGCCGGGCGGTGTCCCGGGCATGTACGACCTGGGCGCGCATGCCTTCGACTGACTGGCGCGCGGCCGTTTGCAGCCCGCCGATCAGGGTTTGAATTTCGCCGGTCGCCCCTGCCGTACGTTGGGCAAGCGTGCGCACCTCTTCGGCGACCACTGCAAACCCGCGTCCCATTTCACCGGCACGGGCCGCTTCAATGGCGGCGTTGAGCGCCAGTAAGTTGGTCTGATCAGCGATGGCGCGAATCACCGTCAGTACGCCACCGATGGTGGCGGACTCTTCGGCCAGTTGCTCGATCATTTGCGCGTTGCCTTGCACTTCACCCACCAGTGCATGCAGCCCGGTCAAACTTTGACCAATGACTCGCTGGCCTTGGGCAACCGCCACCCCGGCGCTGCGGCTGGCATCGGCCGCCTGACTGGCGTCACCCGCCACTTGTGAAATGGTCGCTTCCAATTCACCCAGGGCGTCGCGGATTTGCGCCGTATCGCCTGCCTGCCGCTCGGCGCCGCTGTGCAAACCGTTGCTCACCTCGGCCAGCGCCTCACTGCTGCCTGCCACCTGTTCGGCGTTGACGCGCAAGGTGCCCACCAGATTGACCAAGTAATTGCGCAGGCGATTGAGCGAGGCCTGAATGTCGTGCAGTTCGCGATTGGTTTTGCCCAACTGAATGTCGCGGCTGAAATCCCCTTGTGCCCAGGTCGACAGCATCGGCACCAGGCGGGTCAACACGTTGGCCAGTCTGCGCTGCAACGTGTCGATCAGCAGTGCGATCAGCAGAATCAGGCCAATCATCGCGCCCTGAATCAGCCGCACTTCGCTTTGAATCTGCCCGTGCTCAGCGCGTACCGCCGGCTCCAGTCCGGCGATGGCTTGTTGCACTGCGCCCAGCTTTTCATGCGTGGCGTCAGCCAGTTGAGCGCGCTGTTCGATCTGGCTGCGGGTGCGTTGCAACTCGGCGGGGTAGCGGCTCAGCAGGTTGTTGAGTTCACGTTTGAGGGGGATGCCAGCGTCTTCGGTCGCGCCCGTGTGTTCCGACTCAAGGCCCATCAGTGCCGCGAAATCGTCACTGGCCGAGGCGCTGTTGGCGCTGACCCCCAGCAAAGGCAGCGCCTCGATGGTTTGCGCTTGCGCACGCATGTTGTCCAGCTCGCGCGCCACGTCCGCCGCCAGCTCACTGCGCCCGCTACTGACCAGTTTGTCGCGGCTTAAAGAGAGTTTTGCCAAGTGTTGGGAGGCATTGAGCAGCGGCACCAGATAGGCGTGGGCGTCGGGGCCGCTGGCTTGATGGGCATACTGGCTGAGTTGCTCCAGAGTGGCACCCAGCTCCCGTTCGGCCTGCAACAGCAACGCTTGCGGGTCACCGGCCAGTTTGCCAGCGGCCAGCAGTTCGTTGCCACTGTACGTGCTCAGGCGTTCGAGGCTGGGGCGCAAGGCCTCGGCCAGCGCAACCGGGAGCGGGGTCAGTTCGGTTTTCAGCGTGTTGAGCGCGGTCGTGGCATCGCTCAGGCGCAGGGCGTCGCCGCTGGCCAGGTAATCTTCAATATTGCGCGCCACCTGGTTCTGGAACTGCTGGGACAGGCTCAAGTAGCGTTCCATCAGTTGAAACGGCCGTTCAAGCGCGTGTTGCGACCACGCCAGGGTGGCGCCGAGGGCGAGGCACACGGCGACCAGCAACAGGGTGTTGAGGTTGGTAAGCAGCTTCAGGCGCATCTGGGATTTTGCCTACGACGCAATGAGAAGCGGCTGAAGTTATTGCACGTGCGTTACAGCGATGTGACGGGATTCGGCAATTTGACCGAAATAGTGGCAATTTGCCTTGCCGGGTGAAAGCGCTCGATCCGGTTGCGCCCGTTGTGCTTGGCGCGGTACAGCGCTTCGTCTGCCTGAGATGCCATGACCAGGCCGTCTGTGTCCTCTTTGAGTTCCACCACGCCCGCGCTGAAGGTGCAGCATAAATCTGTGGGCTGGGCCGGGTAATGAATCTCCGAGAAGCGCTCGCGGATGGTGTTCAACACCGCGTGGGCCGCTTCCTGATCGGTGTCAGGCATCACAATGGCAAACTCTTCGCCGCCATAGCGCCCGATGAAATCGGTCTTGCGCAAACGCTGTTTGAGGAACAGCGCCAGGCTTTTGATCACCCGGTCGCCCATGGGGTGGCCGTAGGAGTCGTTGACCCGCTTGAAATGGTCAATGTCGATCATGGCAAAGCTCAGCGAGCGACTTTCGCGGCGGGCGCGGAAGGTGCAGTCTTCGAGTAGTTGCAGAATGTGCGTGTGGTTGTACAGGCCGGTCAGGCTGTCGCGCACCATCCGCGCCTTCAAGTGCCGTGCCCGGGCGGCGCGGTTGCGCACGGTGGTAATCAGGTGCCGGGGTTTGATCGGTTTGGTCAGGAAGTCGTCGCCGCCTTCGCTCATGGCGTCCAGTTGCTTGTCCAGGTCATCTTCGGCCGACAGGTAAATGATCGGCACGCTGACGTAGCGATCATTGTGGCGGATCACCTTGGCCAGCTCGGTGCCGGTGCAGGCGGGCATGTACATGTCGAGGATGATCAGGTCAGGCTGGAAGTCGGCCAGTTCGGCCATGGCCTGAATCGGCTCGATCAGGGTGCGGGTCACGATCCCGGCGCTGTTGAGCAGCCGTTCGGTGTGCAACGCCTGAGCCCGGGAGTCATCAATGATCAGCACTTTGTACGGTTCGTACTGCGCGACGCAGGTCAGTACCTCGATTTTTTCCATCAGGCTGGAGGCTTCGAGGGTGCCGGTCAGGAACTCCTGCCCGCCCGCGCGCACGGCGGCCAGTCGGGTGGGGGTGTCGGTTTCATGCAGGCTGAAAAACAGCAGCGGCAATTTCTGCTCCAGCCCCTCCTGCGCTTCGGCGGCCAGCAGCAGGCCATTGCTGGCGCCACTGAAATCCACGTCCATCACGATCGCGCAGGGCAGGCGTTCGGCCATGGCGCTGCGAAAGGCATTCACGCTGGGCAGCGATTGCGCGCCCAGGCCGAAAAAATCCAGTTGCTTGGCCAGTCGCTCGGCCCGGTCATGGTCCTGAAGCAGGATGTACACCGGCTTGCGCAGCGGTGGCAGAAAGGTGTGATCCAGCTGGTCGCCGTGGCGCAGACCAGTACGCGACAACCGCTGCATCAGGCGGTTGAGTTCTGTAATTAACGTACTGCTCAGGCGCCCGCGGTTGGCCTCGACCTGCTGCAAGGCCTGGCTGATGGCGCGGGCCAGTTGCGAATGCTCGGGCTGCTCGAAGCGTGCGGCAAACCGCAGCAGGCGCAGGTTGGCGTCGCTGAGTTCCGCGAGGTCTGAGGGGGCCCATTCATTGCCCTGTAAACGTTGCCAGATCTCAAGAATTTGACGTGCCTGATGGATGACCCGCTGGGCAAAGTGGTTCTTGAGGCGCTCGCGGTTCGGGTCTTCTTGCTCGGTCATATCCAGACTGCTTCGTGAGTGGGGCATGCTGAGGTTCGACTAGTGGCTCTATGCTAGCAGCTCTTTGGAAATGCACGAGCCCTCACACGAAATTAACGTTGGCCGGTTACATTTAGGCGTTGAGATCCTTCTGTGAGGGGCGCGAGCGTGGTTTATAGTGGCCGCCGCCTGTTGCCAGCGCCTTGTTGCAGATCAACCGGCAGGCGATTAAAAACAGGCATATAAGGCACGATGGGTTAGGGTTGTGGTCGAACCGTTGAATTCAGTAATCGAAAGGATATAGCCATGCTGGACTGGAAAAAACGTGAGGGCAGTGCCCGCGAGTCGGTCAAGGAGACCAGGACAGAGCCGCGTGGCTATTTCAAAAGCATCTTGCTGAGCCGCTCCATTGCCACCCTGGTGGGTGTGTATGTGCTGGTGTGCCTGGGGCTCGGCTGGTACTGGAGTCAGGAGCCGGATCTGTTCCCGGTGCAGCAAAACGCCCAGCAGGCTGCCGAGCGTGACGGCAAGCAAATGGTGCCGGGCTTCACCACCGTCGAAACCCTGAAAACCGTGGCCGGTACCTTGCTCAACAAGCCGGGCGGTTACCTGTCCAATGACCGCTTCCCGCCGGGCCTTGTGCTCGACAACATTCCGAGCTGGGAATACGGCGTTCTGGTGCAGGTACGCGACCTGACCCGTGCCCTGCGCAAAGACTTTGCCCGCTCCCAGTCGCAGTCGGCTGAAGACGCGGATCTGGCCAAGGCCGAGCCGCGTTTCAACTTCGACAACAAGAGCTGGATGCTGCCGTCCAGCGAGTCTGAGTATCAGGAAGGCATCAATTCCCTGAGCCGCTACCAGGCTCGCCTGTCTGACCCTAATCAGAAAAACGCCCTGTTTTACGCCCGTGCCGACAACTTGAACAACTGGCTGGGTGACGTGGGTACACGTCTGGGTTCGCTGTCGCAGCGTCTGTCGGCCAGTGTGGGCCGGGTCAAACTCAATAGCGCGCTGAAAACCGAATCCTTGCAACCGGGTCAGGTGCCGGTGGTTGACGAAGAAGTCGTCGAAACCCCGTGGATGCAAATTGACAACGTGTTCTATGAAGCGCGCGGTCAGGCCTGGGCCTTGTCGCACCTGTTGCGTGCCATCGAAGTCGACTTCGCGGACGTGCTGGCCAAAAAGAACGCAACCGTCAGTGTTCGCCAGATCATTCGTGAGCTGGAGGCCGCTCAAGAGCCGGTCTGGAGCCCGATGATCCTCAACGGCAGCGGCTACGGCATGCTCGCCAACCACTCGCTGGTCATGGCCAACTACATTTCCCGCGCCAACGCGGCGGTCATGGACCTTCGTCAATTGCTCTCACAAGGTTAAGTGATGGCCATTTCACCCCGGGAGGCCGCCCACCGCGCGGCCTCTGACGCCGAGCAAGTCGCTTGGGTCGATCGCGAAGACCGGCTGCTGGGCAGTTTGCCCCGTGCCGAGCTGCGTGATCGGGGGGAAATCGGGCGGGGCACCTTCATTTTGTTGTTCAACTCCTCCGGCGAGCTGTGCGTGCATCAGCGCACGCTGAGCAAGGCGCTGTACCCCGGTTACTGGGACGTGGCGGCGGGCGGCATGGTCGGGGTGGACGAAACCTATGCCGAGTCGGCAGCCCGCGAGCTGTACGAAGAGCTTGGCGTCAGCGGCGTCCCGTTGACGGCCCATGAGCGTTTTTACTTTGACTGCCCGGACAACCACCTGTGGTGCGCCGTGTTCTCGGCGGTGTGGGACGGGCCGTTGCACGTGCAGCCCGAAGAGGTCCAGCAAGCGTGCTTCATGCCCGTGGCGCAGGCCTTGCGTTTGAGTCAAACCCAGCCGTATTGCCCGGATTCACTGGCGGCGCTCAAGCGTTATCTCGACAGCGTCTGAACGCAGTCGCCTCCCTCGTCAGCGACCCCGAGCGATACACAACATTTGCGCCGATTGGCTCTTGGGCACTGGCGAATTTGCCGTTACACTGCGCGACCTTTTTCAAGCTCAAGCGGCATTCCCGTCTGAGTTGCGCTGCCCCTGCCAGAGTGGGGCTTCGCGGTCGGTATCCCATGGCGCTCCCGCGCCTTGCACCGGCCAATTTTTTGTCCTCCATCTAGAGGATTGCCGGTGGCCAAAAAAGCCGCATCCTTCGCCGCCCTTGGTGGCCTGGTATTTTCCACCGACGCAGGTCGTCACTGTCCGGACTGTCGCCAGCCGGTGGACGCCTGTACCTGCAAACAGACCCGCCTCCCCGAAGGTGACGGCATTGCCCGCGTGCGTCGCGAAAGCAAAGGCCGCGGCGGCAAAACCGTGACCACCATCACCGGTGTGCCGCTGGCTGAAGACGCGCTCAAGGAGCTGGCCACCACGTTGAAAAAACGCTGTGGCACCGGTGGCGCGTTGAAAGACGGCATCATCGAGATCCAGGGCGATCACGTCGACCTGCTGCTGGCCGAACTGGTCAAGCAGGGGTTCAAGGCCAAAAAGTCCGGCGGCTAGCAGCCTCTGTGAAAACCACCGTTGAGCGCGCCTGTTGCCCTGTCGGGCTGACAGTGAGGGCTTGACCATGGTTTTCACAGAGCCTGTTATGACGGGTTTCTAAACTCCGCGCTGTTGCCAGGGTCTACCTTGCACAGACGAATCGTCACTTTCACGCCTTAGACTGCGCCAGCCTGGTTTCAGGTTGGGCTATTTGACTTATATATAGGGGACTTCGATGTCCGTACGACGCACACGCAAAGACGATGGCAGCCAATGGACAGTTGCGGACAGCCGCAGCGTTTATGGGATCCGCCATTGGGGGGCCGGGTATTTCGCGATCAATGAAGCCGGTCGCGTAGAAGTACGTCCGAACGGCCCGAACAGTTCGCCCATCGACCTGTACGAGCAAGTTGACGAGTTGCGCAAAAGCAGCGGTCTGTCCTTGCCGTTACTGGTGCGCTTTCCCGATATCCTGCAAGACCGTGTACGCCAGCTGACCGGCGCGTTCGATGCCAACATCGAGCGTCTGGAATACCAGAGCCAGTACACCGCGCTGTACCCGATCAAGGTCAACCAGCAAGAGGCCGTGATTGAAAACATCATCGCCACCCAGGACGTGTCGATCGGCCTTGAAGCCGGTTCCAAGCCCGAACTGCTGGCCGTGCTGGCGCTGGCCCCCAAAGGCGGCACCATCGTCTGCAACGGTTACAAGGACCGCGAGTTCATTCGTCTGGCGCTGATGGGCCAGAAGCTGGGCCATAACGTGTTCATCGTGATCGAAAAAGAATCCGAAGTGGATCTGGTCATCGAAGAAGCGGCATCGCTCAAGGTCAAGCCGCAGGTCGGCCTGCGCGTGCGCCTGTCGTCCCTGGCATCGAGCAAATGGGCAGACACCGGCGGCGAGAAATCCAAGTTCGGTCTGTCGGCGGCGCAGTTGCTGTCGGTGGTCGAGCGTTTCCGCGCGGCCGGTCTGGATCAAGGCATCCGCCTGCTGCACTTCCACATGGGTTCGCAGATCGCCAACCTGGCCGACTACCAGCACGGCTTCAAAGAGGCGATTCGCTACTACGGCGAACTGCGCAACCTCGGCTTGCCGGTTGACCACATCGACGTGGGCGGCGGTCTGGGCGTGGACTACGACGGCACGCACTCGCGCAACGCCAGCTCGATCAACTACGACATGGACGATTACGCCGGTGTGGTGGTGGGCATGCTCAAAGAGTTCTGCGATGCGCAGAGCCTGCCGCACCCGCACATTTTCTCCGAGAGCGGCCGCTCGTTGACCGCACACCACGCCATGCTGGTGGTGCAGGTGACCGACGTCGAGAAGCACAACGACGACGTGCCGGTGATCGAGAACAAAGAAAGCCTGCCCGAAACCGTGCAGTGGCTGATCGACCTGCTAGGCCCGACCGACATCGAGATGGTCACCGAAACCTACTGGCGCGCCACCCACTACATGAGTGACGTGGCTGCCCAATATGCCGATGGCAAGATCAGCCTGGCTGAAAAAGCCCTGGCCGAGCAGTGCTACTTCGCCGTATGCCGTCGCCTGCACAACTCGCTCAAGGCGCGTCAGCGTTCGCACCGTCAGGTGCTGGACGAACTCAACGACAAGCTGGCCGACAAGTACATCTGCAACTTCTCGGTGTTCCAGAGCTTGCCGGACACGTGGGCAATCGGCCAGGTGTTGCCGATCCTGCCGTTGCACCGCCTGAACGAAGAGCCGCTGCGCCGCGCCGTGCTGCAAGACCTGACCTGCGACTCCGACGGCAAGATCAAGCAATACGTCGACGAGCAGAGCATCGAAACCAGCCTGCCAGTCCACAGCCTCAACGAAGGCGAAGACTACTTGCTGGGCATCTTCCTGGTGGGCGCCTATCAGGAAATTCTGGGTGACATGCACAACCTGTTCGGTGATACCGACTCGGTGAACATCTACCAGAAAGCGGACGGCAGCGTGTACCACGCCGGTATCGAGACCCACGACACCATCGAAGACATGCTGCGCTACGTGCACTTGTCGCCTGAAGAGCTGATGAACCACTACCGCGACAAAGTGGCCAGCGCCAACATCAGCGTCAAAGAGCGCACCCAGTACCTCGACGCCCTGCGTCTGGGCCTGACCCGTTCGTCCTACCTGTCTTCGTAAGCCGTTCGAAGCCAGACAAAACGCCGCCCTCGGGCGGCGTTTTTTATGTGCGCGCAATCACCCCGAGTTCACGCGTTGGGGTTGAACCACTGGTCCTTGCGTTGCATCGCCCAGGCATAGGCCGCCAGCGTCAGGCTGCGCAGCACCATGAACAATAGAAAACTGATCCACAGCCCGTGGTTGCCCAGGCGTTGCATGGCCCAGGCGACGGGCAGGGCGACGATCACGCTGATGACCATGGCGTTGCGCATTTCGCGCGCGCGGGTGGCGCCGATAAACAGCCCGTCCAACAGGTAACTCCAGACGGCAATCAGGGGCAGCAGCGCCAGGTACGGCACGTAGTGAAAAGCGGTTTCGCGCACACTCGGGATGTCGGTCTGCATCTCGATAAACAGATGCCCGCCGAACAGGAACAACACCGCAAAACCTGCGCTGGCGATCAGCGACCAGCCACTGGCCACTACCATCGAACGGCGCAGGGCGGTCCGGTCCCGGGCGCCAATGGCATGACCGCACAGGGCCTCCACGGCATGGGCCAGGCCGTCCAGCGCATGGGCCGCCAGCAGCAATCCGTTGAGCAACAGCGCGTTGGCGGCCACGGTGGCATCGCCCAGGCGCGCACCTTGCAGGGTGATGAGGAAAAACACCGATTGCAGCATCAGGCTGCGGATAAAAATGTCGCGGTTGACCCCCAGCAGCGGCTTCCAGTTCTGCCATACGCGTAACGCCTGCCACATCACCCTGCCCGGAAACCGCCGCAGCGCGCCGCGTGTCAGCCACAGCCCGAGCAGTGCGCCGCTCCACTCGGCAATCACCGAGGCGCGGGCGGACCCGACCACCCCCCAGTCCAGCCCCAGGACAAACCAGAGATTGAGCGCGATATTCACCAGGTTGGTGGTGAGCAAAATCCCTAGCGGGGCCCGCGCGTTTTGCGTGCCCAGAAACCAGCCCACCAGTGCATAGGTGGCCAGCGCGCCGGGCAGGCCAAACAGGCGGGTATAGAAGAAATCCAGCGTCAGTTGGTGCAACTCGGGAGAGGGCTGCATCACGGTCAGGGCCAGGGAGCTGAACGGCAGTGCGATGGCCCCTAAAAACAGTGAGAGCAGCACACTGAGCAGCAATCCCTGCAACAGGATCTGGCGCAGCGCCGTGCCATCGCCCCGCCCGGCCGCCTGGGCGGCGAAGCCCGTGGTGCCCATGCGCAGAAAGCCCATCATCCAGGCCAGAAACACGTACAGGCTGGCGCCCACGGCAACGGCGCCCAACTGATGCGCGTGGGGCAAGTGGCCGATGACGGTGCTGTCGACCAGCGCCACCAGCGGCACGGAAATATTGGACAAAATCATCGGCGCCGCCAGCGCCCACACCCGGCGATGGGTCAGGCGGTCGCGCCAGTCAGCAAGTAGGGAAAACGACATGCAGGCTCCTTGAGGGAGCGGCATTGTAGCCGAAGCGGCCTTCCCTCAGCCCCTTTGCTCCGTGAGACGGCCGGGGTGAGGGGCCGGGGGGATTTGTTATATAGTCGTGCCCTTCATTGCCTAGCCAACGAGTACACCATGCTTAACAAAGGACTGTTCCTGGCCTGCGCACTGGCACTGCTGAGTGCGTGTGATGCTTCCTCTCCCGGCAACCCTCCTGCGCCGTCGGCGGCGGTTGGCACGCAAGCGGCCAAGCCTGTGCAGGATGTCAAAGCCCTCGCTGAACGCTACGCGGGGCGCGAGTTGAGTGTGGTGGATGTCTCGGAAGTGCAAGTGGACGGCGCCAGCACCTTGTCGGTGAGTTTTTCCGTGCCGCTGGACCCGGATCAGCCCTTTGGCGAAAAACTGCATCTGGTGGATGCCACCTCCGGCAAGGTTGATGGCGCCTGGGAGCTTTCCGACAACCTGATGGAGCTGCGTCTGCGTCACCTTGAGCCGCAGCGCAAACTGATCCTCACCGTCGACCCCGGCCTGCGTGCGGTCAACGATGCCGAACTGGCCGCCGAGTACGTCAGCCGCCTTGAAACCCGTGACCTGCAACCCACCGTCGGGTTTGCCAGCCGCGGCACGCTGTTGCCGACGCGACTGGCTGAAGGCTTGCCCGTCATCGCGCTCAACGTCGATAAAGTCGATGTGGAGTTTTTCCGCGTCAAACCTCAGTCCTTGCCTGCATTCCTCAGCCAGTGGGGCCGCAACAGCAGCCTGCAAAGCTATGAAGCCAAAGACCTGCTGGGCATGGCCGATCTGGTCTACGGTGCCCGGTTTGACCTGAACCCGGCCCGCAACACGCGTGAAACGGTGATCCTGCCAACCTCCGGCATCAAGCCCTTGCAGCAGCCGGGCGTGTACCTGGCGGTTATGAAAGCCTCCGGCACGTACAACTATTCAACCCCGGCCACGCTGTTCACCCTCAGTGACATTGGCCTTTCGGTACACCGCTATCAGAAACGCCTGGACGTGTTCACGCAGGCGCTCGAAGGTGGCAATGCGCTGGGCGACGTGGCGCTGGAACTGCTCGACGGCAAGGGCAAAATGCTTGCCCAGGGCACGACCGACAAAGACGGCCATGCCGAACTGGCCCTGCCGCCCAAGGCCGAGGTGCTGTTGGCGCGACAGGGCGATCAGACCAGCCTGTTGCGTTTGAATACCGCGGCGCTGGACCTGGCCGAGTTCGACATCGGCGGGCCACAGGCGCATCCGTTGCAATTCTTCGTATTTGGACCGCGTGATCTGTACCGTCCCGGCGAAACCGTGCTGCTCAACGCCTTGCTGCGCGACCGTGATGGCCATCCGGTCAAGCCGCAGCCGGTCAGCGTGGAAGTCCGTCGCCCGGACGAGCAGGTCAGCCGCAAGTTCGTGTGGGAGCCCGATGCTGCCGGCTTCTATCAATACCCGCTGCAACTGGCGGGCGAAGCCCCCACCGGGCGCTGGCAACTGGTGTTCGACCTGGGGGACGGCAAGCCACAGCTCTATGAATTTTTAGTGGAAGACTTCCTGCCCGAGCGTCTGGCGCTGGAACTCAAGGGCAGCGATACGCCGCTGCGTCCCGATCAAACCGCCGACATCCACGTGAACGGCCGCTACTTGTATGGTGCCCCCGCGGCCGGGAACCGCTTGAGCGGTCAAGTGTATGTGCGTCCCTTGCGTGAGGCGGTTAGCGCATTGCCGGGGTATCAGTTCGGTTCGGTGACCGAAGAAGAACTGACCCAGGACTTTGAACTGGATGAAAGCGTGCTCAACGCCCAAGGCGAAGACACCCTGCATCTGGAGAGCAAATGGAGTGACGCCAAATCGCCGCTGCAACTGATTGTGCAGGCCAGCCTGCAAGAGTCCGGCGGTCGGCCGATTACCCGTCGACTGGTGCAACCGGTGTGGCCTGCCGAGCGACTGCCGGGGCTGCGCGGCCTGTTCGACGGTACGGAAAGCGATGGCGACGGCCCGGCTGAATTCGAGGTGCTGATTGCCGATGACGCAGGCAACAAGCTGGCGGCTGATAACGTCAACGTGCGGCTGGTGCGCGAGCGTCGGGACTACTACTGGAACTACTCGGACAACGACGGCTGGAGCTACCACTACAACGAGAAGTTTTTGAACCTCGGCGAACAAACCGTGAGCCTCAAGGCAGGCGGCACGGCCAAGGTCAGCTTCCCGGTGGAGTGGGGCCCGTATCGGGTTGAAGTTCAAGACCCGAAAACCGGTTTGATCAGCAGCCTGCGCTTCTGGGCGGGTTATCAGGCGCAGGACAATGCCGAAGGCGGCGCCGTGCGTCCCGATCAGGTCAAGCTGGCGCTGGATAAAGCGGCCTACGCCGAGGGCGAAACAGCCAACGTCACGGTCACGCCACCGGCGGCCGGCAAAGGGTATTTGCTGGTTGAAGGCAGCGACGGGCCGCTGTGGTGGGAAGAAATTGACGTCCCGGCCGAGGGCAAGACCTTCGCCGTCAAACTGGACCCGCGCTGGGCACGCCACGACCTGTACGTCAGCGCGCTGGTGATTCGTCCCGGCGAGCGCAAAGCCAACATCACGCCAAAACGGGCCGTGGGTGTGCTGCACCTGCCGCTGGACCGCACGCAGCGCAAACTGGCGCTGAACCTGGATGCCCCGCAGACCATGCGCCCCAAGCAGCCGCTGAAGGTCAAGGTGCAGGCTAAAAACGCCGACGGCAGCGTGCCCAAGGACGTGCATGTCCTGCTGGCGGCCGTGGATGTCGGGGTGTTGAACATCACCGATTACCCGACGCCGGACCCTTACGCCAGCCTGTTCGGTCGCAAGGCTTATGGCGCTGACCAATTGGACATTTATGGGCAACTGATTGAAGCCGGGCAAGGCCGTTTGGCCAGCCTGGCCTTTGGCGGTGACGCAGGGCTGGCCAAGGGCGGCAAGCGCCCGGCCACCAGCGTCACCATCGTTGCCCTGCAAAGCGCCCCGGTGACCCTCAACGAACAGGGCGAGGGTGAAGTCAGCCTCGACATCCCCGACTTCAATGGCGAGTTACGCGTAATGGCCCAAGCCTGGACCGACGACCGCTACGGCATGGCGCAAGCCAAAACCGTGGTCGCCGCGCCGCTGGTGGCCGAGCTGGCCGCGCCGCGCTTCATGGCGGGGGGCGATGAGACCCGGCTGGCGCTGGACCTGTCCAACCTCACGGCCACGCCGCAAACCCTTGAAGTCCACTTGAACGCCGAAGGCCAACTGAACCTGTCGGGCCTCAGCAGCCAAACACTCACCCTCAGCCCCGGCCAGCGCAGCACCTTGCAAGTACCAGTCAAAGCGCTGGGTGGCTACGGCACCGGCAAGCTGACCGTCACCGTCAAAGGCCTGAATCTGCCCGGCGAGACGCTGGCGCCCTTTACCCGCGAATGGACGCTGGGGGTACGTCCGGCCTACCCGGCGTTGCTCAAGCACTACCGCGCCGTGCTCAACGATCAGCCATGGACGTTGCCAGAGGGCGAGCTGCAAGCCTTCGAACCGGCGGGGCGTGAAGCCTTGCTCAGCCTGTCGAGCCGTCCGCCGTTGAACCTGGGCGAGCAGATCCGTGCGCTCAAGGCGTATCCGTACGGGTGTTCCGAACAGACCACCAGCGGTCTGTACCCGGCGTTGTATGCCGACGCGGCGTTGCTCAAGCGGCTTGGCCTGGAAGGCGAGCCGGATGCCGACCGCAAGCGCAAAATTGAGCTGGGCATCGAGCGCCTGCTGGGCATGCAGCGCTACAACGGCAGCTTTGGCCTGTGGGGCGCAGACGGTCAGGAAGAGTACTGGCTGAGCGCCTATATCACTGACTTCCTGCTGCGCGCTCGCGATCAAGGTTATGCCGTGCCGCCTGATGCGCTGAAGAAAGCCAGTGAACGACTGCTGCGCTACACCCAGGAGCGCAACCTGATCGAATCGGACTACAGCGATAACCTCGATCACACCCGATTTGCCGTGCAAGCCTACGCCGCCATGGTGCTGGCCCGCAGCCAGCAGGCGCCGTTGGGTGCCTTGCGCAGCCTGTTCGAACGCCGCAGCGATGCGCGCTCGGGCTTGCCGCTGGTGCAGCTGTCGATTGCCTTGCAGAAGATGGGCGACCAGCCCCGAGCCGATCAAGCCCTGGTCGCCGGTCTGGCCGTGACCCGCGCAGCCGATCAATGGCTGGGTGATTACGGCAGCCCGCTGCGCGATCAGGCGCTGATTCTGGCCCTGCTCGAAGAAAACAACCTGATGAGCGGCCAGCGTGAAGCCCGAGTATTTGCCCTGTCGGATCAGTTGGCGGCGAGCCAGTGGCTGTCGACTCAAGAGCGCAACGCGTTGTTCCTCGCGGGGCGGGACTTGCTGGGCCAGCCTGAACAACCGTGGACCGCGCAACTGGTCAGTGGCAGCCAGACCCGTGAGCTGAACCCGGCTCAAGCCGGTCTCAAACTGGAAGGGCCGTTACTGGCGTCGCCTTTGAGCCTGCGCAATGAAGGCAGCGTGCCGGTGTACCAACAGCTGACGATTTCGGGTTATCCACAGCACGCGCCGCCTGCCGGGGGTGAAAACATGAGTATTCGCCGCGACTACCTGGGCATGAACGGCGAGCCGCTGAACCTGAAAAACCTGCAAAGCGGTGATCTGGTGCTGGTGCACCTGGCTGTCACTGCCAAGCAGCGGGTGCCGGACGCGCTGGTGGTTGACCTGCTACCGGCGGGGCTGGAGCTTGAAAACCAGAACCTCGGTCAAAGCGCGGCCAGCCTTGAGAACGCCAGTAGCCAGGTCAAACAATGGCGCGAGTCCATGCAAAACGCGGGTGTGCAGCATCAGGAATACCGCGATGACCGTTACGTGGCTGCGTTGAATCTGGAAGGCTACGGCACCACGCACCTGTTGTATCTGGCGCGGGCCGTGACGCCCGGCACTTACCGCGTGCCGCCACCGCAAGTTGAGTCGATGTACCGCCCGAACTGGCAAGCCGTGGGCGAGACGCCCGCAGACATGGTGATCAAGGGCCGCTGATGCACGAAGCGAGGCTGGAGGGGGGCAGCGACGGCGCCCCCGCCGCCTCGCCGCGTGTCAGCTGATGACCCAGCTCAACACCCACAACCCCAGCAACAGCCAGATCACGCCACCGATGATGGAAGCCCGCATGAAGGCGCGCACCGCGTTGTACAAAAACAGCAGGCCGATCACCAGCACCGCAATGCTGACAATCGAGGTGTCCATGCCGAGCGCTCGGGCCATGCCATCAATGAAATGACTGCCAGCCTGGGTAATCGCATTGAACAGGCCGCTCAGGCTTTCGACGATCCAGCGAACCAGCGTGCCCAACCAAAGGCCCAGATTTCCTACAAAACTTTCGACGTGCATGGGGATGTTCCGATTAAGAAGACGGCCACTGTGCCAGAGATACCCCTTGGGCAACCAGTCAGGGCGCAAAGTTGCGTCACGGGCGGATGTTAATGGGATCGCGGCTTAAAAAATGCCTGCGCGGGATACTCGCCGCCACAGTGCTGCTGTGTGCCGCGCTGTGGCTGGCCGATAAAATCTGGCCGCTGCCCTTGCCCCAGGATGATCTGGCCCGTGTCGTATTGGCCGAAGACGGCACCCCGCTGTGGCGCTTTGCCGATGCCAATGGCGTGTGGCGCTACCCGGTGAGCACGAATGAGGTGTCGCCGTATTACCTCGACGCCTTACTGACCTACGAAGACCGCTGGTTCTTCCGTCACCCCGGCGTGAACCCGCTGGCGCTGGGGCGTGCCGCCTGGCAAAACCTCAGCGGCGGGCGCGTGTTGTCGGGCGGCAGCACGCTGTCGATGCAGGTGGCGCGGCTGCTCGATCCCCATGAACGCACGTTGCCCGGCAAACTGCGCCAGCTGTGGCGCACGGCCCAGCTGGAATGGCATTTGTCCAAGGACCAAATTCTGAACCTGTACCTCAATCGCGCGCCGTTCGGGGGTACTTTGCAAGGGGTGGCAGCGGCCAGTTGGGCGTATTTGGGCAAGTCCCCGCAACACCTCACGCATTCGGAGGCCGCGCTGTTGGCCGTGTTGCCGCAAGCCCCCAGCCGCTTGCGCCCGGACCGCCACCCGGCGCGCGCGCAGGTGGCGCGGGACAAAGTCTTGCGGCGGTTGGCCGAGTACGACGTGTGGCCGAGCACCGCCGTGGACGATGCCCTGCAAGAGCCGCTGCTCCTGGCGCCACGCCTGGAACCCAGCCTCGCTCCCTTGCTGGCGCGGCGGTTGAATCGCCCCCACAGTCCGCCGCTGATACGCACCACGCTGGACGCCAACCTGCAACGTCGTCTGGAAGACCTGTTGCTGGGCTGGCGTGCGCGTTTGCCGGATCACACCTCGGCGGCAATTGTGGTGGTCGAAACCGACAGCATGGCCGTGCGTGCTTACTTGGGGTCGGTGGACATCAACGACGCGCGGCGTTTCGGCCATGTGGACATGATCAGCGCCATGCGCTCGCCGGGTTCAACGCTCAAGCCGTTTTTGTACGGGATGGCGATGGACGCCGGGCTGATTCATTCCGAGTCGCTGCTGCAAGACGTGCCCCGGCGCTATGGCGACTACCGGCCGGGCAACTTCTCCATGGGCTTCAGCGGCCCGGTCTCGGCCAGCGCCGCGCTGGCCCTGTCCCTCAACTTGCCAGCGGTGCAGTTGCTCGAAGCCTATGGGCCGAAACGCTTTGCGGCGGACCTGCGCAACGGCGGCGTGCCGCTGACGCTGCCCGCTTTGGCGGAACCCAATCTGGCGTTGATTCTGGGCGGGGCGGGCAGCCGACTTGAAGACCTGGTCAGTGGTTACAGCGCGTTGGCCCGCGACGGCAAAAGTGCCACGTTGCGCTTGCAGCCCGACGATCCACTGCACGAGCGGCGTCTGCTGTCGCCGGGCTCGGCATGGGTCATCCGGCGCATTCTGAGTGGCCAGGCACGCCCGGACCGTGACCCGCGTGCCGAATTAGTGCAACGCCCCGCGCTGGCGTGGAAAACCGGCACCAGCTACGGCTTTCGCGATGCGCTGGCGATTGGCGTAGGGCCGCGCTACTTGATTGGCGTGTGGATCGGGCGCCCGGACGGCACGCCGGTGCCGGGCCAGTTCGGGCTGGCCTCGGCAGCCCCGCTGATGCTGCAAGTGCACGATGTGCTGAGTAATCGCGACAGCCAGCGTGGCATCGTTGCCCCGGTGCAGGCCGTGCCGGGCAATGTTGGCGTGGCAGCCATTTGTTGGCCGTTGGGCCAGCCGCTGAGCAAGGGGGACCCCAACTGCCGCCGCCAGCGTTTTGCCTGGACGCTGGATCACACCACGCCGCCGACCTTGCTGGCGGCCGATCAACCGTTGGGTGTGGGGTTGCGCGAGCAGGTATGGGTCAACCCGCAAGGCGAGCGTGTCGGGCCGCAATGCCCCGGCGCGCAACCTCGCGAGGTGGCCCTGTGGCCCGCGCCGCTGGAACCCTGGTTGCCAAGGGCAGAGCGACGGGACACCCGCATGCCGCCAGCCTCGGTCGAGTGCCCGCCACCGGCGCTGCATTCGGTCACGCCGTTGTCGATCGTTGGCGTGCGCGACGGTGACCGCCTGCGCAGGCCCGCGGCGAGCGTGCAAGCGTTGCGGCTCACGCTGACGGCACTGGGCGGTGATGGCCGACGCTGGTGGTTCCTTAATGGCGTGCCGCTGGGCGACAGCGCCCACCAGGACGCGCTCAGCACCTCGCTCGAACAACTCGGGCGCTACGAACTCAGCGTGCTGGACGAAGGAGGGCACACCGCGCGTGTCGAATTCAGCGTGGTTGAGTGATCGGTTCAGTGCGCCTTGGCGCTGCTCGCCCGCGACGAGCGACGAGAAAACACCGTATCAATTGTGTTTATCACCTTGGTGTCGGGTGCGCAGTGCCTCTTTCAAGCGTGTTGATAATTCACGCTTTTTAAACCCTTGTCCCTCCTAATGGATTAACCCCAACGTATAGGCGCGCCCCCGCTATATAAGGGGTTAATACCAAGTTGAGAATTGCCCGACGCGTCCCTCGGGGTTGTTATGTCTGCAACGGATAAACGTATTGCTGGCGACAGATCAGGAAACGTTTGAACTCAGGCAAGCAGGTGCAAGGGACTCAATCATGAATACTCAACTGTGGTTAAAAACAAGTACTGCCTTACTGCTGGTCATGACAGTCAGCCTCAGTGGCTGCCATAGCGGTGGCGGCGGGTCCAAAAGTCATGTAGCCGCCAGCACCCCCGACAGCACCACGGATGGAGGCGATGGCGGTACAGATGGCGGTACTGGCGGTGGAACGGGTGGCGGTACAGGCGGTGGCACCGGCGGTGGCACCGGTGGCGGTACAGATGGCGGTACAGGCGGCGGAACCGGTGGCGGAACTGGCGGCGGAACTGGCGGTGGAACCGGTGGCGGTACAGATGGCGGCACAGGCGGTGGAACCGGTGGTGGAACTGGTGGCGGAACTGGCGGTGGAACCGGTGGTGGAACTGGTGGTGGAACTGGTGGTGGAACCGGTGGTGGAACCGGTGGCGGTACAGATGGCGGAACTGGCGGCGGAACCGGTGGTGGCACAGGCGGCGGAACTGGCGGCGGAACCGGTGGTGGCACAGGCGGCGGAACCGGTGGCGGTACAGGCGGTGGAACGGGCGCTGGTACGACTCCGCTGGTCACCGGTCAGGTGGTCGGCCAGGTTGGCACGGCGCTCGGCGGGGTCGGCACGACCGTCAGTGATCTGGGTACGACGTTGGCCACTGTTCCCGTGGTCGGTGTGGCAGGTGGTCTGGTGACCAATACCGGCAACGCCGTCACCTCGGTCACCGGGGGGTCACCAATGGCCTGGGCTCGCTGGGGACTAATAAAGACTCGCTGGGCATCACCGTGGCAGGCGCTACCAACGCCGTGAGCGATGTCGGTAAAGGCGTCACGTCATTGGGCACAGGCGTCAGCACGTTGATCGATAACACGCCGATCAGTCAGATCCCCGTGGTGGGCGGGGTGGTCAATAAAGTCACGGATGCAACGGGTGGTCTGGTGGGCAATGTGGGAACAACGGTCACCATGATCGGCAACACCCTCACCGGCGCCGCCACCACCGGGCCATTGAGCAAAGTGACCGGTGGCCTGAATGACAAAGTCGTGGTGCCCGTGATTTCACTGGTGGAAAACACCACGGGCAAAGTCGGCACGGCGACCGGACTCGGGGCGCCTGTGGATGGCCTGCTGAACAAAGTCGGCGGCGTGGTTGGCGGGCTGGGTGACAAGGTGGCCGGCACCGGTAATGGCAACCCTGTGACCGGTCTGGTGGGCGGGGTGTTGACGGGTGTTGCCGGGGCTACGGACAAGGCCGGCGGCTATGTCAATCCGGCACCCGCAGCGGGCGGTGGTACGGGTGGCGGGGCAGGCGGCCTGCCGGGGATTGCGGGCGCCGGGTTGCTGGAAACCGTGGGTGGCGTGGTCAATGGGGTAAGCACCGGGCTGGCCGGTGGCAGCACCAGCGGTGTGGTGGATGCCGCCGGTGCCAATGGCAATGCCATCGGCAATACCGTGGCCTCCATTGGCGGTGCGCTGGGCGGTACCGGAGTGGCGAACAACGCCGCGGGCGCCCCGTTGGCAGCGGTCACCACCACGGTGGGCACGGCGCTTAATCCGGTCACCAGCACCGTGACCAGCGTGACGCAAAACGTCGGTGCAGCCACGGGTGTCGGGGCGCCGGTCAGCGGCTTGCTCAATCAAGTGGGCGGGGCGGTCAGCAGCGTGGGTGTGAAAGTAGATGCGGGCAGCAACAACCCGGTCGTGAGCGCAGTCGGTCAAACGGTCAATACCGTGGGCGCAACGGTGGGTGCGGTCGGAGGACTGTTGAACGGTGGCACCACCGCGCAAGGCGGCGCGACAACCGGTGCTGTGCGCGGCTTGGGTGGGGTACTCGGAGGCCTGGGCAATCTGGGCAAGTAAAACTAACGAATTGCACCTGGCCGGTTCGACGGCCTCACCTACAGCGCCTACGCTTGGTTGAGACGAGAGGTTCTGATGAACCTCTCGTCTTTTTTTGAGCCAAGGATCTAGGGCTTGCACCGGGTAGCGTCGCCCTGAGATGACGCACCCACCTGGTTATGTCGCTGTTGTTGACCATGGAGTGTCATATGCGTACTTACGTTCCTCTCGTATTTGTTGTGCTGACCCCGTGCGTCATGGCCGAGCCCTTGCCGCGCTACCTCAACAGCAACGAAATGATGCAGACCCTGCCCACCCCCAACCTGCCAGTGGACGCTTACCGCCCGCAAAAGCCAGCGTTGCAATTGCCCAAGCCCGGCGCGGTCGAGCCGCCACCGTTGGTGATGGGCACCAGACTCACCATCCGCAAATTACAGATTGAAGGTGGCACCGTGTACCCGCTCAAGGAGCTGGGCGCTGCCTATCAATCGTTACTGGGCCATGAGATCACCCTGGCGCAATTGATCGATGCCACGCGCACCATCACCCAGCGCTACCAAACCGATGGTTACTTGTTGTCGTACGCGTTTTTGCCGCCGCAAAATTTTGATCAGGGGCTGGTGCGGGTGGTGCTGGTGGAAGGCTACATCCGTGATTACACCGTGCAGGGTGATGTCGGTCGGGTGAAGGGCTTCATCGATGAACTGGTGGACAAGCTCAAGGGCGAGCGCCCGCTGACCCGCAAAACGTTCGACCGCTACGCGACCTTGATGGGGCGCCTGCCGGGCGTCACCTTGCAAGCACAAGTGCCGCCGCCCGGCACCACGGATGGCGCCTCGACCCTGACCATCAATGCCAGCCGCAAACCGTTCACCACCAGCATGAGCCTCACCGAAGGCAGCCGCGACAGCACGCAGGCACTGTTCGGGGTCAGCAGCAACTCGCAAACAGCGATGGCCGAGCAATTGAGCGTCAGCGGGTTGTTCCCGCCCGGCAACGACAAAGAACATTACTACCGCATCGACTACAGCCAGTACCTGAACGCTGAGGGCACGCAGTTGAGCCTGTATGGCGCGCGGTATCGCAGCGATCCGGGGAGCAGCATTGCCACCAGTGACGGGTTTGAACTCAAGCCGCATCGCGAGAACGACCGCTTCTCCATCGGCGTCAGCCACCCGCTGATCGCCGCCCCCAACCAATGGCTCAGCGTCGGCGCCCGGTTGTACGGCGTGAATGACCGCACCGATTACGAGGTGGTCGGCTTCCCGGTCAGCCTCAGCGAGAAAACAGACGTACGCGCCCTGGCGTTCGAGGGGGACTGGCGCAAGTCCGATAACAAACAACTGCGCATCGTCAGCGCGGGTCTGTATCAAGGCATGAAAGGCCTGGGCGCCAAGAGTGAAACCAACCTCACCGGCAATCAGTACGACCTGGATTTCTTGCGCCTGCGTTTGTCCGGCGTGCAGAGCGATACGTTTTTCGAGAATTGGCAGGGCGTGATGTCCGGCGCCCTCTACTGGAGTGCAGACAGCTTGCCCGACAGTGAGCGAGCGGTGTTTGGCGGACAGAACTTTGGCCGCGGCTACCCCGACGATCAGGCGTCCGGCGACAAGGGGTGGGGGGTGGCGTATGAGGTCAACTACAGCTTCAACCGCGAAGGGCCGTGGGTGAAATTGCTGCAGCCCTACGCGGTGCTGGACAAGGCCAAAACCTGGTTCAACGATTTGCCATTCAAAGGCTCGGACATGTCTTCGGCGGCGGTCGGGCTGCGTTTTGGCGACAAACGTTACTACAACATTGCCCTGGAAGCGGCCAAGCCGATGTCCGACATGGCGCTGGACAGCTTCAACCGCCGCCCGCGCTACACCTTGAGTTTCAGTTATCAGCTATAGCCGCAGGGCTCGCGAGGGCAACCTCGCGAGTGTTCGACACGCGGACCGGCCTCAGCCGTCGATCAACTTGAGCGTCGGCTGAGGGAAAAGGGCATTCAGGGTATCGAGCAAACGCTCGTGATAGATGGGTTTGCGAAACAGGTCCAGCACCTGCAACCGCAACAGATCGCTGACGTCATCCATGTCGGCATGCCCGGACACGACGATGACCGGCAGATGTTGACGCGAGGTGTGTTCACGCAAGCGCTTTATCAGCGAGATGCCGCTTTCTTCCGGCATGCGCAGGTCGGTAATGACCAGGGCAATGTCCGGATGTCGGGTCAAGTGGTGCAATGCGGCTTTCACCGACGTGGCGGTGTGGCAACAAAACCCTTCGCCCTCCAGCAGTTCGGCCAGCTCAGAAAGAGCCTCCTCCTCGTCATCCACGAGGAGGAGCTGTTGGCGTGGCGAAAAGGCGGTCATGTTGCGTTCCTGTAAAAGGGGCCAGAGCAGGATTTACGCATGATGCGCATGCTTAAGTCACTGCCGTTCCGCCCAAACCTTTGACCAGGTTGTTAAACGTGGATTTGACGACGCCCGACAGCGGCGTGACAAACAGTGCGAGCACCACCGCCACCATGGCCGCAATCAGGGCGTATTCAATGCCCGAAGCCCCGTCCCGGCGCTTGATTAATTGACGGGTCTGATACACGCAGAACGCCTGAGTCGGCACATACACTTTCAGAACAGTATCCAGAAGCATCTGACTTCTCCTTAGTGCGCCGAAGCGGGCACTGTGTAACGTAGGTGCTACATACTTCCCATTTGCCATCAGAGCATTGCCAACAAAGCCCGACCTCACAACTGTAAGAAAGGATTAATCCGAAAGTAGTAATCCAAACGGATCAGGTCATCCGCCATCAAAAACGTTAAACAAATCAAAGTCCTCGAATGTCCTGTCAGAAATAACCCGGTCAGTAATGGCGTTTTGTCCTACCTGCGCTACCTTCAAATAGCGAAATGGTTGCAACTGGCCAACCGTTCATAGCTACCTGATTGCGCATGATTTTTTGTCTGCCGTACGCAATGGGAAAGGGAGAGCCATATGAACAATCGCCGGAGTCTGGTGCTCGCCGCGATCTTGTTTTTGGGGGCTATTGCCGCCGGTTTCTGGGGGTTGATGCTGGCCCGTCAACAGCCTGTTCCTCCTGCTCCGGTGGCGCAGGTGGTGGAGCAAGGGGTGAGCCATCTTGAAGACCAGACCAAGCAAAGCGTGGTGGTGTTGACCCGCGATGTCGCCCCGCATGTGGCCTTGACTGCCGATGATTTGACGCTGGAAAAATTACGCACGGCGCCCGCCGGGAGCCTCACCGCTATCGACCAGGCGGTGGGACGCACCCCATGGCGAGGGCTGAACGCGGGCACCTGGCTCAATGAACACAGCTTCGAAATCGGCGGGCCGCTGGCGCGCATGATTCGCCCTGACGAACGCGCGCTGGCGGTGGCGATTGATGAAGTGGCCGGGGCCGCGGGGCAGTTTGGTCCGGGGGATTACGTCGACATTCTGCTGTTTCTGCGTCAGGACACCACCAACCCTGAATCCTCCACACAAGTGGTGCTGCCTGCGGTGCGGGTGTTGAGCATTGGCGATGAATTGGGTCTGACCAGTGACGGCCAACCGGTGAGTCAGGCGCTGACCGCCGAGCAGGCGCAACTGCAAACCCAGCGCCGGGTGACGGCACGCACCGTGGTGCTGGCCATCCCCGAGCCGCTGGTCAATCAACTGATGCTTGCCGCGCAGGCCGGAACCTTGCGTCTGGCGGTGCGCAGCGCGCAAGAACAACGCTTGAGCCACTACTGGTCAGGTGAAAAAGACGCGGCGAGCAATCTGGCGGGCGCCAGACGCAGCCTCTACCAGTTCAATCAACTGGCGATGGCCACGCCGGCCAACAAGGCGCCACTGACAGCCCCGGCCGGTCCGCCTCGGGCCCGTGGGATAGAAATCATTCGAGGCACCCAGGCGCCCGCCCACTAAAACATTCCTGATCTGCAAGGAAGCCCAGCATGAGTCAACGTTGTGTGCCGCTGTTTAAACAAGTTGTCTGGACGCTGATGCTGGGCGGCCTGTGTGTTGACATGGCAATGGCTGCGTCGGCGCATTGCGCGTTATTGGGGCCATTGCCCGCGGTGCTGGAAGTGGCCCAGGGCACCCAGCAAGCACTGGATTCCCCCGTCAGCATCACCCGCATTGCCGTGGGCGATCCGGCCATTGCGGACGTCTATGCCAACGGCGACAGCGCCTTTTTGCTGACCGGCGTCGCCCCCGGCACCACCAGCCTGATGGTCTGGACCGCGTGTTCCAACAAACCGCGCCAAAGCATGGTGTTCGTCAAAGGTAAAGCCGCTGCCGGGTTTACCAGCGCGTCACTGTCCCCATCGCAAGACCCGACGTTGCCCAGCCAGGTACAGACTGATATTCGCTTTGTCGAAGTCAGTCGCACCAAGCTTCAGGAGGCCAGCACCTCAATTTTCGGCATGGGCAGCAACTTCCTGTTCGGCTCGCCGGGGTCGCTGATTACCACCGCTGAAAACGTCATCACGGGCGGCCCCCCGGCCGACAACAAGTACTTCAACATCGGTTTTGGGGGCGGTCGGGTCAAGGCCATGATCAATGCGCTGGAAGGCAGCGGGTTTGCCTACACGTTGGCGCGTCCGAGCCTGGTGGCGCTGAGCGGTCAAAGCGCCACGTTTCTGGCCGGCGGCGAAGTGCCGGTGCCAGTGCCCAGCAGTGGCAGCGACAACGTGTCCATCGAGTACAAGGAATTCGGGATCCGCCTCACCCTGACCCCCACGGTGGTCAGCCGTGATCGCATCGTGCTCAAAGTCGCGCCCGAAGTCAGCGAGCTGGACTACACCAACGCCGTGAACATCGCAGGCACGCTGGTCCCCGGGCTTAAGGTGCGCCGCACCGACACCAGTATTTCCCTGGCTGACGGTGAGAGCTTTGTCATCAGTGGCCTGATCAGTACGCGCAATAGCTCACAGGTCGACAAATTCCCCGGCTTGGGCGATATCCCGATTCTCGGGGCGTTTTTCCGCTCCTCCAACATCAGCCGCGAAGAGCGCGAGTTGCTGATGATCGTCACCCCGCACCTGATCCAGCCGCTGGCGGCCACTGCCCAGTTGCCTTCATTGCCCGGAGAAAAGCTGCGCAATTACGACCCCAACTGGTATCGCCTGTATTTTCTCGAAAACGGCAATTTCAATCGCCGTAGCGGGTTATCCAAATGAGCCAGGGACTGAGCCAGACATTTCTCGCGTTAACGCGCAACAACACCGACCTTGAATGGTTGCAAGGCGCGCTGGCGCCCATCGGCCAAGTGGTGGGCGCCAGCACTGGCAGCCTGGATGAGTTGTTGGCGCTGGTGGACGTGACCTTCGCCGGGCTGGTGTTCGTGGGGCTGGACCGCGAGAAAGTGGTCGCTCAGTGTGCCTTGATTGAAGGCGCGCTGGAAGCCAAGCCGATGCTGGCCATCGTGGCCCTGGGCGATGGCATGGACAACCAGTTGGTGCTCAACGCCATGCGCGCCGGGGCGCGGGATTTTGTCGCGTATGGTTCGCGCTCCAGCGAGGTGGCCGGGTTGGTCCGACGCCTGAGCAAGCGCCTGCCTGCCGTCACGCCCAATGCACAATTGGGCGGCCTGACGGTGATGTACAGCGCGCAGTGCAACGCCGATGGCGCCTTGCTGACCAGCCACTTGGGGCTCGTGGTGCAAAAGAGCGACCAGCAAACCCTGCTGCTGGATTTGGGCCTGCCCCGTGGCGACAGTCTCGCGCTGTTGGGGCTGCAAAGCGCGTTCTACTTCGGTGATGCCCTGCGCCATTTGCGGCGCCTGGACAGCACGTTGATCGACAGCGCCTTCAGCGTCGCCCCCGGTGGCTTGCGCATTCTGGCGTACAGCGACAGCGACGAGCCTCTTGAGCACACCAGCGCGGCCGAGTTGTACATGTTGCTCAGCGCTTTGCGTCAGCACTTTCAGCACATCGTGGTGAACCTCACCGGCCAGCCCGACAGCGAAGCGCTGCGCACCTTTGTCAGCCATTGCGACAAATTGCTGTGGTACACCGACCAGAACGTCCTCGACTGCCGACGCAATCTGGCGATTCTCAACCTGTGGCGCGCCAAAGGCATGAACCTGGAACACGCGCGGATGCTGGTGGACCGTTACCTGCGCGGCGTGGCGCCCGACGCCGACGCACTGGCCAAGACCTTCGGCCTTGAAGTGCTGGCCACGCTACCACCTGCTGACGAACTGCGGATGAACGCCAAGAACCAGGCCACCACCCTCTTCGAACTCGGCCCGCGTGAGGCGCTGACCCAAGGCCTGAAAACCCTGGGCGAGCGCCTGGCCCAACGTTCTCAAGGGCTTGCCAGGCCCTCAGCCCACTGGCTGAGCCGCTTCTGGGGGGCTAAATGAACGGTGAAAAACTGTTCGGTGCCGGCCTGCACGGGGCGCACGGGCATGCCGAGCACGACAGCCTGAAACGGGTGCTGCACCGCTACATCATCGAGGCCATTGAAGAAACCGGCAAAAACCTGCTGGAAGACGCGCGCCCCGCGCTAGCTCATTTCGTCACTGACAAAGTGGCTGAATACGTGTCGCGCCTGCACCTGGCGATTTCACGCTATGAAATGGAACGGCTGGCCGAGGAAATCGTTGACGAGCTCACCGGCTTTGGCCCGCTGGAAGTCCTGCTGCGCGATCCGGCGGTCACCGAAATTCTGGTCAATGGCCCGCACCGGGTGTTTATCGAGCGCGACGGCATCCTGCACCAGAGCGAACTGCGCTTTATCGACGACCACCACGTCGAGCGGGTCATGCAGCGCATTCTGGCGCCGTTGGGGCGACGGCTCGATGAGTCCTCGCCGATGGTCGACGCGCGCATGCCCGATGGCAGCCGGGTCAACGCGATCATCCCGCCGATTGCACTGGACGGCCCGTGCCTGTCGATTCGAAAGTTTCGCAAGGACATGCTCAAAAGCACGGACCTGATGGCCATGCAAACCATCGATCAGGCGATCTATGACTTCATTCAGGAGGCCGTGAGCAAGCGCTGCAACATCCTCATCAGCGGCGGCACGGGCACCGGTAAAACCACGCTGCTCAATATCCTCAGTCAGTTGATTAACCCCTACGAACGGCTGGTCACCATTGAGGACGTGGCCGAATTACAGCTCGGCCACCCGCACGTGGTGCGTCTGGAAACCCGCCCGCCCAATGCCGAAGGCCATGGGGAGGTCAAAGCTAGCGACTTGATCCGCAACGCCCTGCGGATGCGCCCCGACCGCATCATCCTGGGGGAAATCCGCGGCGTTGAAGTACTCGACGTACTGACCGCCATGAACACCGGCCATGACGGCTCCATGAGCACCGTGCACGCCAACACCGCACAGGATGCGCTGTTGCGCCTGGAAACCCTCGTGGGCCTGACCGGGCGCACCGTGGCGGAGAAAACCCTGCGCCAAATGATCTGCGCCGCGCTGGACGTCATCATCCAGCTCACGCGCATGCCCGACGGGCGTCGCTGTGTCAGCGAAGTGCTGGAGGTGGTGGGTGTGCGCGATGACGTGTATGTCACCAATACCCTGTTCCGGCTGGATCGGCGCACCGGGGTCGGTTTCATGCGCGAAGCGCTCAACCCGGCGGGCGACAAGTTACGTCGCGAGCCAATCGTGAACCTTCAAGGTTGAGGGGCCCGCCATGATCCCGGCCCTGCTGCTGTTATTGATCGCGTTGCTGATGGCGTGCCTGGCGCTGTTTATTGTGTTCCGTGTGTTGCGCAATCCGACCACCAGCCGGGTGCTCAATCGGTTAGCGCAAGGGCAACCGCAACCGGCCCCGCACTTGGGCGGACTGCTCTGGCTGGACCGCGCCTTTTTGCAGGCCGGGCTGCCCCGGCCGTCGGAGCGCTTGCGGCTGTGGCTTGGCCTGTGGCTCGGGGCGATGCTGCTGGCCGGGCTCGCAGGCGGCTGGATGGCGGTGCTTGCTTGCCTGCTGCTGCCACCGCTGTGCCTGAAGCTGTACCTCAGTTGGCGCTACCACCGTCAGGTGCGGCGCATGGTTGAGCAACTGCCGCCGTTACTGGATCACGCGGTGCGCAGCTTGAAGGCGGGGCGCACGTTGGCGGATGCCGTGCTCAATGCGATTGATGCCTCCAGTGACCCGCTCAAGACCGCGCTGGGCCGGGTGTCGCGCAATGTGCAATTGGGCGTCAGCTTGCCGGAAGCGGTGCAGGACGTGGCCGAGCTGTACGAGCGCGAAGAGTTTCGCCTGTTTGCTCTGGGCCTCAAGGTCAACCAGCGCTACGGCGGCAAAGCCAGTGAACTGCTGGAAAACCTCATCACCCTGATTCGCGAGCGCGAACAAGGTGCCCGTCAACTCAAGGCCATGACCGGTGAGACGCGCTTCACGGCCATGGTGCTGGCCGTTTTGCCGCTGTTGGTGCTGGTGTATTTCATGTTCACCAACCCCGCTTACCTGCCCAAAATGTGGAGCGACGCCTCCGGGCAGCATTTGTTGCTGACGGCGCTGGCGATGCAGGTCATCGGCTGCTTCACCCTGTGGCGCATGGTGCGGAGCGTATGACATGGCCTTGCTGATAAGCGTTGTCTTGCTGTTGGCCGCCCTGGCACTGGTCATCAATAGCGTGATCCAGCAGCGGCTGCGCCAACAACGTGTGATGCAGCGCCTTGAGGGCGGGAAAACCGGTACGCACACGCTTGGCACTTGGCTGCGGGCTGTCGGCAGCAGCAAAGTGGGCCAGCGCTCGGTGTCGCTGGACCACGAAACCCAAACCCTGTTGACCCGGCTGGGGTGGCGCACGGCCAGTCAGCGCTCGCTGTTTGCCGCCTTTCAGATTGGCACCCCGGTGGTGCTGGCCGGGTTGGTGTTCGTGGGGCATAACGTGTTCTACCCGGACACGGGCAATGTGTGGGTGGGGCCGCTGTTCGGGCTGGCCATCGGTTACTTGATCCCCAAACGGTTACTGGCCTACGCAGCCGCCCGGCGTCAGCAACAGGTGGCGATTGAGGTTTCTACATTTATCCCGCTCCTGCGCATTCTCTTTGAGTCAGGCATGGCGGTGGAGCAAGCACTGCGCGTGCTGAGTCAGGAGGCGCGGCAGTTGTTGCCCGTGTTGACTGGCGAGCTGCGATTGGTGCTGGCCCGTGTCGATTCCGGGCTGGAACTGGGTCAGGAGCTGCAAAAAGCCGCGAGCTTGCTGGCGGTGGATGAGTTCGACGATACCTGTGTGATTCTTCAGCAACTGATCCAGCAGGGTGGCGGGGCCATGAAGTCGTTGCAGGCGCTCAAAGCATTGCTCGATGACCGGCGCCTGACGCGCATGCAGGAATACATCTCGAAAATGTCGGCCAAGATGTCGGTCGTGATGATGGTGTTCCTGTTTCCGGCGCTGCTGATTGTGTTGGCAGGCCCCAGTTTTATCGCTATTTCACGGGCCTTCGGGTCTTGACCGGGAGTGTGAACATGAAAGCTGTGATCGTCGCGTGCGGGCTGCTGATGCTGGGCGGCTGTGCGAGCGGGGGCGCGAGTAACCCGCCGTGGCTGGCCCTGAACAGCAGTTGCGCCAAGTTGAGTGGCGATCAGGAGTTGTCAATGAACCTGGCCGACGACATGGCCAAAGAAGGCAAGCTGCACGCCAGTCTGGCCAATCTGCAAAGCCTGCCCGAGCGCTACGGGCAGGTGCAGTTGCGCAAGGCGCGCCTCTATCGTCAGTTGGGCCGCAGCGAGGCCGAGCCTCTGTATCGAAGTTTGCAGGGCACCTGTCTGGCAGCCGAGGGCGAGCATGGCCTGGGGCAACTGGCGGCAGCCCGAGGAGACAACGCCCAGGCCCTAGCCTACCTGCAAAAGGCCGCCAGCCTGGCCCCCACCGATGACAAGATCCGCAATGACTTGGGGGTGGTGTACCTCAACCTGTTGCGCCTGGACGACGCACGCTTTGAGTTTTTGACCGCGCTGGAACTCAGCAAAGAGGACGACACGTTGGCGGCGTTGAATCTGGTGACGTTGTTGATCTATCAGGACAACTGGAAGCAAGCGGCAGAACTGGTCACCCGCGCCGGACTGACACCCGAGCAAGTGACCGATGCCCAGGCCCGTGCGCAAGCACTCAAAGCCCCGGCCAGCGATCAGGTGGCGGTACTCAAATAATCGGAGGTGTGCGATGGCGATGACTGTACGTGTCGGCGTGTTACTGGTGTGGATGCCCTTGAGCGCGCTGGCCATCGAGCCGGGGCCGTCGTCCCGCTACCAGCAGGAAACCGAAAACTGGTTGCAGGTTCAGGTCAGCGGCAAAGAGGGTTCAACGGTGCCGCAGACGCTTACCCCGCAAGAGCGCGAACAAAGCCTGCAACGTTTGCTGAAAAGTTACGATCACGAAATCCCGGAGTACTACAAACAGGAATCGGGCGGCGGGGGCGGGACGTCCAATTAACGCGCGCGCCACCGCCTGTGCGCGCTGAACACCGCGAGCACAGGCGTGCGGGCTTCAGTGGGCCGTCAGCCGGTGCTGTTTGGCGCTGGCATTGGGCGACAGCGCCAGGGCCAGTTGAGTGCGGTTGTTCATGTGGGTCAGGCGTAATACTTGTGACACGTAGAGTTTGACCGTGTTTTCCGTGATGCCCAGGTCGCAGGCGATCTGGTAGTTGGTCTGGCCTTTGCCCACCAGTCGGGCCACGTCGAGCTGGCGCGGTGACAGTTGCTGGAAAATCGCCGGCATGGCGTGCGAATCCTCTTCAGCGACGCCGTCAACGCCCGCGGTCAGTGGCGGTTGGCGCACGGATTCCATGTCCTGATACAGGTCGTCAATGGAGTCCGCCAAAAACTGAAGCTTGCGGTTCAAGTGCCCGAGCTGGACGCTTTTCATCCGTTCGCGCAGTTGCTCTTCCTGACGTTGGATGCCTTCAAGCAGTTCATTGAGGTCGACCGGTTTTTGGTAGTAATCCGCGATGCCGATGCGTAAGGCTTTGATCACATCCTGTTTGTCGGCGCGGCCGGTCAGCAGGATGCTTTCGAACAGGCGTTGTTTACCGGCGTGCTTTTGCAGGTGTTGGGTGAGTTCGATGCCATTCATGTCCGGCATGTGCAAGTCACACAGCACCAGACCGATTGCAGGGTCTGCGTTGAAGCACTCAATGGCTTCACGGCTCGACTCACAGGGCACGCACCGGTAGCCACTGCTTTCCAGAAACTCGCAGAGTTCTTCGACGATCAAGGGCTGGTCGTCGACCACCAGTACTTTTATGAGAGGGCTGAGCTGGTTCACGCGGTACTCCATGCCTGGCAAGCCTGTTCAAGGCAAACTGCGCCACTCATCGTGAGCAGGCTGGTTTAAAAGTAGACCCAGTTTCCCGTGCTGTACATGGAATAAATCCTACGTCTGCACTAGGGCATGCACAGCGTAGCCAACGCAAAACCGGCCAGCAAAAAGGGCGCGAAGGGGACTTTTTTTGACAGTGGACCAGGGTCGCCGGGTGCAGGTGTTGTAACCCGTTGATACACAAGCGGCAGGATTTTTGACGCGATCAGCAGCCATAGCGCGGCACACAGGCCAGCGCCGATAAAGGTGCCCAGCACCGTCAGACGATCGGTGGCCAATGCCAGGGTTACTAGCAGCTTGACATCCCCCGCGCCGAACTTATTGAGCGCATAACCGGGCAGGGTCAGCACCAGCGCAATCAGCAGCGCCACCAGGGCTTCGCTGGGGGGGGCGCCGAGCCAGGTGTGGCCGCTCCAGAGCAGGTACAGCACTGCCAGGGCCATGCCGCCGAGGGTCAGGGTGTTGGCGATCTGGCGTTGGTACAGATCCTGAAGTGCGCACGCGGCCAACCAGAGGAACAGGATGAGTAATTGCGTCACGTAATCGGCGTCCCTTTTTGGCGAATGATTCTATGCTGATATGACGTGTGGTTTTCAGGGTAGACGCAGTCATGAAACCAGGCCTCCCCAGAAAAGAAAAAGGCGCAGCGGCCATCGAATTTGCGCTGGTGTTTGTGGCGTTTTTCGCTGTGTTTTACGGCGTCGTGAGTTACAGCTTGCCGCTCTTGCTGATGCAGTCGTTCAACCATTCCACGGCCGAGGCGGTGCGCCGCAGCGTGGCGCTGGACCCGACCGTTTCCCCCGCGACCTACACTCAGGATGTGCAAAATCGCGCCCTGAGTGTGTTGAGTGACCAACTCGCGTGGGTGCCGAGCGCCTTGAAAGGCAGCCTCAATCAGCAGGCGGTCTATAGCGGCGGGGTGCTGACGGTCACCGTCAGCCTGCCAGCCTCGGCGTTAAGCGCCATCATGCCGGTGCTGGTGCTGCCGGGAGACATCACGGTGCCCAGTTTGCCGACCACGTTAACGGCCCAGTCGAGTCTGCAGTTTTGATCAGCGGCGAGCGCTTGTTGGGGCGGCTGCTGGGGCGGGCAGACGAGCCCGTTGCGTTGGCGGATACGCCTGCCCTGCGTGTGCACGCGGGCATTCAATTGCGGCTCGATCAGCACGGCCATGTGCTGGAGCAGCATGGCCTGGCCATGGCGATGGGCAGTGGCCCGCCGCGCCTGTTGATCGATTATCTGGTGCCGGGCAGCACGCTGGCACTGGAAGGCGCGCCCCGGGATTGGCAGGGGCAAAGCCTGGACCTCATGTTTCAGGTCGGCGGCGGCCCTGTTGTCTACACCCGCGGCTGGGTCCAGCCGCACGGTGACGACTGGTTACTGCAATTGCTGGACATCAGCGATGTGCTAATGGGTCAACAGCAGGCGCGCAGCCGGGAACTCACCCACCTGCTCACCACCCACATGGGGGAGCAATTGCGTCATTGCGGCCATGGCCGGCTGCCCGCGGTGGTGACCGATCTGCTGCAGCAGGTGGCGCACCATTGGCATATCCCGTGTGTAGCCCTGGCGTTGCCCGACACCACACAGGCCGAATGGCGCATTTACAGTGTTTACCGCCAGCATGATGCCCCCGCGCTGTGGGAGGTCGATCAAGCTCTGGGCAGCACCCTCGACAGCTTCAATGGCCACGCGCCCCAGCGGTTTGAGGCGCTGTATGGCCTCAACGACAAGCCCCGGCTGAGCGGGCTGTTTGGCAACACCGATGGCTTGCTGGTGCCGTACAACGATCATCAAGGGGTGAGCGCATGGCTGTTGTTTGGCCAGTACCCGGCGAGTCGTCACGCCCCGGCCATGGGCGACATGGATTGGCTTCAGGTGTGCGCGGCATTGGCCGGGCCGCTGCTCAGTCGCTTGCGTGAGTTGCAACATGTGCAGCAGATGGAGCGCATGGAGGCATTGCAGGGCCTGCTGGGCAGCGGCTGGTGGGAGTGGTCGGCCAGCACCCGGCAACTTTTGCTTGCCCCGCCCCTGGCCGCCAGCCTGTTGCCCGATCAGCCTGCGCATGTGCCCCGAGAGGCGTGGTTGGGGCTGTTTCACCCGGCGGACCGCGAAGAGCTTGCCAGCCGCTTCAATGACCTGCTGTCCCACGACACGCCTCTGTTGCTGTGCGTGCGCTTGCACCAACCCGACAGTACGCGGCCGGTGATCTGGTACCGCATTCAGGGCCAGGTGCTGGGCGGGGAAGGCGGGCCGCGTGTTGTGGGGTTCATGCTGGATGTCAGCGACATGCAAAATCAGCAACAGCAAGCGGCGGCGGCCCATGCCCGACTCGACAACCTGATCGCCAGCTCCCCGGCGGTGATTTATGTACAGCGCTATGCCGAGGGCGCGTTGCTGCCTGAATTCTTCAGCGCCAGTTTGCAGCCCTTGTTGGGCTGGACGCGTGAAGAATGCACGGCCGCCACGTTGATTGAGTGGGTACACCCTGACGACCGTGCGCAGTACTTCGAGCGCACCCGACGCCTGTTGCGCGAAGGCAATGTGCGCAGCCGCTATCGACTGCGCGACCGTGAGGGCGACTACCACTGGTTACTGGACGAGGCCCGGTTGCTGCGCGACGATCTGGGCCTGCCGGTCGAAGCCGTGGGCCTGTGGCTGGACATCACCGACGCCACGGAAGCCGCAGAACGAATCAAACACAGCGAAGAGCGCTACCGCATGCTGGTGGAGGATTCCCCGGCGATGATCTGCCGCTACACCCCCGACTTGACCCTGACCTTCGGCAATCGCCCACTGGCCAATTACCTGGAGTGCGCGCCCGAGCAGTTACCGGGCATCAACCTCAGCGGCTGGTTGTCGCCGGAGCAGCAGCTGGCGTTTGTGCAACGTTTGGCCACCTTGACCCCCGAATTCCCGGTCAGCACCGCCGAAATCAGCCTGCAACTGCCGGGGCGCGAACATGCGTGGTGGGTCTGGTCGGATCGCGGCGTGTTTGATGAGCACGGGGTGTTGGTCGAAGTGCAGGCGGTCGGGCGCGACAACACCGAAGTGCGGCGTTCGCAACAGCAACTGACCCAGAGCGCCAAAATGGCCACCCTGGGCGAGATGGCCACCGGGCTGGCCCATGAGATCAACCAGCCGCTCAATGTGATGCGCATGGCCATCGTCAATGTGCTCAAACGCCTGAGCAATGGCGATGTGCAGATCGATTACCTGCAAGACAAACTCAATCGCCTCGACACCCAGGTGCAACGCGCGGCGCGGGTGGTGGACCACATGCGTGTGTTTGGTCGACGTTCGGAGATCGAACAGCAGGTGTTCAACCCGGCCATTGCCATCGACGGCACGCTGTCACTGCTCAGTGACGGCCTGCGCGGCAAAGGCGTGGAGATTCGCTGCGAAGGCCTGGACTGCGCCGTCCGCGTACGGGGCCATGTCGATCAACTGGAACAGGTGCTGATTAACCTGCTGGTCAACGCCCGTGATGCCTTGCTCGGCCAGCGTGAAAAAGACCCTGACTTCGCGCCGTGGATCGCCCTTGGCATCGAAACAGACCCCGGCCACGTGCGCTTGTGGGTACACGACAACGCAGGCGGCATTGACCCGCGACTGCTGGAGCGCATCTTCGAACCCTTCTTCACCACCAAACCGGTCGGTGTGGGCACGGGGCTGGGGTTATCCGTGAGCTACGGCATCATCGAGAACATGGGCGGTCGGCTGAGCGTCAGCAACACCGAACACGGCGCCCGCTTTTGTATAGCGCTGCCGGTGGTGGGCGATCAGAGCACCAGTTGAGCGCGGCCGCCCTGATTGCAGGAAAGATTGGCGCCTACTTCCGCATTACCCAGGCTGACCCCTAGCGCCCCCAAGAGCGTGTTGAGGATCGGGTCCAGCAGGTTGGACAGTAAGCCGCTTAACGCGGTGGAAAGAATGCCCGTCACTTGATTGATCAGTCCGGCCACGCCCGTCAGGGCATCGTTGGCCACGCTGCCGGTCTGTGGCGTGTACGTCACCACCATGTTGTCAGCCAGCGAGTCACCCAGACTCTTGATGATGCTTGCATTGCTATTCAGAGGTTTTTGGTAAACGGGCGGATTGTTGACCTCGGGTAGCAAAGGCGCGCTCCATGTTTGCGGCTGAGCGTTGGCCGCTATTTGCGTTTGCACCTTCAGGCCCAGCCCGCCCCCTTTGCCGACTTGCAGCGGGCCGCATAGCAAAATGATCGAGCACTTGGTGACATCAATACTGATCAGTTTTACCGGGTCCACGGCCAGGTAATTCAGCTTGTTGATTTCAATCGACGATGGAAACGCACCGTTGGCTGGCGGGCTGCCAATACTCAGCTTGGCTGCCGCGGTAGATGTTTGCGTTGTCAGGCTTTTGGTGGCCTGACTGGAGCAGTTGTAAGCGGTCACATAACTGTTGGCACTCGCCGCTTCCAGATAAATATCCAACGACGACGCAATGCTAAGGGACGTTCGCTCGCACGCCAGGACGCACTGCAAGACTCCGATTAAATCCAGATTCAGCAATTTGTTGACGATATCGGTCAGGGGCGAGAGCAGTTGGGTGAGCGCAGACACAATCTGCGACACCAGTTTGAGAACTGCCAGATCAATATGAATGTGCGTCTGAACTTGCGCTGTTTTGACGTAGATGCGGTTAGCACCGAAAACCGGATCTTTAATGGCCAGTGCCGGGTTGCCAATCACCGACATTTGCGGGGGCTCAATCACTTTGATTGACACCGTGACGGTGCCCACCAGCGCAATCGTTGACGTGATATCGGCGGCCACTGCACTTTTGCCATTTGACAGTTGCACAATCCCTTGCAACAGATCAAAGACTGTCAGATTGGTGTTCAGGCCAGCACTTGAAGTGCCATTCTGGAGCTTCAACAAGTCGCCCAATTTCAGTATTTGCGTGTTAGCGGCGATTAACTTGATGGTGGTCAGCGCTTGCACAGCAACCGTGGCGCCCGGCCCGCCTTTTTGCAGTACATTAATCGCGGCATTAATCAACTGAGTTGCAGACACGTTTGTATTGAGCAATTGCGCGTAATCACCGGCATTCAGGTTCAGGTCGATGGCCAGTTGATCGAGATAACTCAGCAAGTTGATATTGGTGTTGGCCAGCCCCTGCCACGATGCAAGGCTCAAGTTCAATTTGCCCCCCAGCAGGCCGCCCACAAGGCTGTTGAGCAACGGCGAGTTGCTTGAATTGATATCTGCCAAAGACGACCTGATAGTGAGCGCTGCCAGCGGGGCGCCTCCCGTGGCCCCCACCGCACTGGCCGTCAGTTGGGTATTGAAGCCGAAGGTCCCGTTGGAAAACAGGTTCCACAGCCCGCCTGCCACGCTGGTCGGCACGACGGTGGTGGCGATGACGCGTATCGCGTCGGACTTGCTCGCATCGGCGCTGAAGGTGCGCAGTTTGTCGCTGCCGGTCACCAGGGTGCCGCAGGTGGCGCTCAACGTTTGCGTACTGCCGGGGGTGAAACTGTTTCGCGTGGCGCTGGCGATGGCGTAGGTGCTGGCGGTCGTGGTGCCGGTTGCCAGGCAGTTACCGCCCCGGCTGACGGCCTCCAGCACGGCGACGTCAGCGACCCGTTGCAACTTGCGCTGTTCCAGATACAAGCGGCCGCTGTCGACCACCAGCAGCATGAACAGCAACACCACGCCGAGGGTCAGGGCGGCCATCAAGCCGATTGCACCGCGCTGCGAACGAAGGGTGCACAGACGCGGGCCACGCAATGGGGGAGACATCGAGCACTCCTTTGCCGGCCTGCTGCCGAGCGCAACTCTCCACGGGTGAAGGGGAGTGTAGTCAAGGTGTGCGGACGCTGCGTACCCGATCTCGGCTTCGTTGCTCAGCAGCGACTACAGCCGGTGTCGTCGCTGCCGGGCGCTTAGTTCGCTGTCGGTTTGGGCGGGTAGTCGCTCAGGATTTTGCTCACGGCTTCGTGGATCGCCGCGCTGCGTTGCGCCGGGTCGGGGTTTTTATCCACGACTTTTTCCGCGCTGCCACGCCACACCAACTTGTCGGTTTTGGCATCGATCAGATCGATTTGCAGGGTGCCCACCTGGTAGTTGATGTTGCGCACTTCATCGTAGACCGGTGCGCCCCAGTAACCTTCCCACGGGCCACCCCAATAGCCGCCCCATGGCCCACCCCACGGGCCGCCGTAGCCATAGCCGTAATTGGTCACCACCTGTTCCTGGCGTTCGGCAACGATCAGGTAGGTTTGTACCCACAGGTCGGCTTTGGTCGCCGGGGTGACTTGGCGCAAGCCGCGCTGGTCTAGCTGATAAGCCACCGCCTGGGTGATGCGTTGTTGGGTCAGGTCGCTTTTGAGCATCGGGTTGTTGGGCACAAATTGCAGGGCAGGTTCCTTCCACGCCCAGGTGTGGAACGTGGCGAAATCAACGGACGGGTTGTAATCGTGTGTGACCTGCATCGATTCGCAGGCGCTGAGCAGCAGTGCCAGCCCCACGAGCGCTATTCGACGTAGCATGATGATTCTCCACTTCAACAATTAGTCTTAATGAGGAGGGTAGGCCTGTACTGCTTTGTTCAGCGATTCGCGCAACGCATTCCCGCGTTCGCTCAGGCTGCCCGTGCTGCTGGTTTCAGCGCTGGAGCTCCAGACAGGCTCGCCGGTCTTGCCGTCATACAGCGTCAGCCGCACCACCATGACGTCCACTTCGTAGGTTCGAACGATGGGCACAGTGTTGTACATGCCGTACTGATTGCCATAACGACCGTAGCGATCCCCATAGAACCCGCCGTAACCAGCCCCATAACCATAGTCGTCCTGAACCTGACGCAAGCGTTTTTCTGCATGTAAATCGGCGCTGACCCGCACATCAGCTGGGCGGCCGGGCTGGGCCGGGCGCAAGCCCCGCTGATCCAGGGCTGCGCTCACCGCTTCGGCGATCTGTGCTGAATCGGCCCAGGCCGTTCCTGCTGGCAGGCGGCCGTTGAGCCAGGCCCAGCTCTGGTAACGGCCGTAGTCGCGTGGGGGCGCCGGGTAAGCGCTCAGGTCAATGGCGTTGGCGGCCTGCGGCGGGGCGCCAGGCATGGGCAGTGACGAGGCGGTGTACGGGTTGGGGCTTTGGCAGGCGCCCAACCCCAGGCTCAGAACCAATAGAGCAACGCGGCGATACATGACACTCCCCCCAGTTGAACGGTTAAAGCGGGCGGCACACCCAATGCAGGTAACGGCCCAGCCCCGCAAAGGCAGGGTGGCGCCGATGAGCCAGTTCCATTTCAACCAGTGCGTCGAGTTCGGCGCGGGCCTGGAACTCCACGGGCATGTAGTCGTGGAACACGCGCACGCCACTGTGGCTTTCAACCTGCCACAGCGCCTGCATCGCCTGCGCCAGCTCCCGTGGATCAAGGGGCTGTTGCGGGGTAAGGCTCTGTTTTTCGCCCGCCATGTCGTTTTTTCGCATCTTGCGGAAATGGCCTTTGAGCAAGTTGCGATAAATCAGCGCATCGCGGTTGTAGAACGCCAGCGACAGCCAGCCGCCGCTGGCCGTCAGTTGATGCAGCACCGGCAGGATCGCGTGGGGTTCGGCCAGCCATTCCAACACCGCATGGCACAACACCAGGTCATACGGTTCGGTGAGTTGGCCCAACAGCTCTTGCCAGGACGCCTGAATAAACGTGCCCGTCTGGCCGGCGTCGGTGAAACGCTGACGCGCGCCTTCAAGCATCGGGGCGGCCGGTTCTGCCAGCGTCACGTCGTGGCCTTGCTCGGCCAGCCACAGCGACATGTGCCCCAGGCCCGCGCCGATGTCCAGTACGCGCAAGCGCCGCTGGGGCAGCGATTCTTTAAGGTCGGCTTGCAACACGGCGAGGCGGATGGCCCCTTTGGCGCCGCCATAGATTTTTTCCGCGAAGCGGGTGGCCAGCAGATCGAAGTGACGGTCGCTCATCGGCTGAAACGCCTTTCGCTGTCGGCCAACTTGCTGCGCACCACCTCGTTCATGTCCAGGCCCAGTTCGCTGCACAGCAACAAGAGGTACAACACGATGTCACCCACTTCCTGACCGGCATGGGCCAGTTGGTCGGCGGGCAGTTGGCGGGACTGGTCTTCGGTCAGCCATTGGAATATTTCCACCAGCTCGGCCATTTCAACACTGGCGGCCATGGCCAGGTTTTTTGGGCTATGGAAGGGCTTCCAGTCGTTGTTATCGCGGATGCGGTGCAGGCGTTGGGTCAATTCGTCGAGGTTCATTGCAGGTGTGCTCTCCAGAAGGCGCAAAGCTTGCGACCGAATGGACGTGGGCGCAAGGGGGGCGCTGGCGTGGCCGACACCTGCGCCGACTGGAGGTGAATTAACTCAACGGCCGCCAGCGCCCGACCATGTGCACCAGGTCTGCATGGCCATTGAGCTGAAAGTCGCCACTGGAACCGGCTTCGCTGCTGTGCAAGATCACTTCGGCGGGCAGGCGCACCGGTTTTTTGAAGTCCACCGTGATTTCGACATTGGCCGCAGGCAAGTGCGAATTCAACGCGGCCAGCGTGCGGGCTTCAAGCCACAGCCCGTGGGCGATAGCGGTCGGCAGACCGAACAGCTTGGCGCTGGCGGCGCTCAGGTGGATCGGGTTGTAGTCCCCGGACACCCTGGCATAACGACGCCCGATGTCGGCCGGGGCGTACCAGCGCGTCAACTCGGTCATGCCGCTCGCAATACTCGCAGCAGGCTGGGGCGCGTCGCCCGGTAAATCGACGCCTTTGCACAGCAAGGTACTTTGCGCCTCCCACAGCGGCCCGATGAGGTCGTCCACCTGAGTCACCACGTCGAACGTCGCACCTTTGGGGTGTTTTTGCAGGTTGTTCGCGGACACGCCAATGCGCAGTTGAGACACGCCGCCCATGGGCCGCAGCACGCGAATCTGATTGCTCAGGTGGATCAACCCCAGCAGCGGAAACGGAAAGTCTTTGTCGGTCAGTAACTGCATTTGCAGCCCGAACGCCAGGAGGTGCGGGTAGGTCGGTGGCAACAGCGGGCTGGAAGGGAGGTCGCAGACTTCACGAAACGCCTCCAGCGGTTTGCCGTCCACCGTCACCCAGCAACGCAGCCCTTTATCAGGCAGGGTGTCGCCGGTGATTGTGCGCTTGGCCGCCGCGCGGGCGTACAGGGCGGGCAGGTGCGGCGGGGTGTCGAGGTCAAGCCAGTTGACAGTCATGGGTCATGCCCCCAACACGCTTTGGCCGCACACCCGCAGCGTTTGGCCACTGATCGCGCCCGAGCCCGGTTGAGCGAGCCAGGCCACCGCTTCAGCGACGTCCTGGGGCAAACCGCCTTGGCCCAGCGAACTCATGCGTCGACCTGCTTCGCGCAGGGCAAACGGAATGTGCGCGGTCATTTGCGTTTCAATAAAGCCCGGCGCCACGGCGTTGATGCTGATGCCGCGCTCACCGAGCAACGGCGCCCAGGCTTGCGCCAGACCGATCAGCCCGGCTTTGCTCGCGGCGTAGTTGGTTTGCCCGCGATTACCGGCAATGCCGCTGATGGAGGCGAGCAGGACGACGCGCCCGTTGTCCTGCAGGGTGCCGCTGTCGAGCAGGGCTTTGGTCAGCACTTGGGGCGCATTCAGGTTGACCGCCAGCACTGCGTCCCAGTACTCGGGGGTCATGTTGGCCAGGGTTTTGTCCCGGGTGATGCCGGCGTTGTGCACCACGATGTCGATGCCCTCCGGTAAGTGTTCGATCAGCTGCGGGGCGGCGTTTTCAGCACAAATGTCCAGCGTGATACTGCGCCCGCCGATACGGGCCGCGAGGGCTTCAAGGTCGTTTTTGGCCGCTGGCACGTCCAGCAGGATGACGTCGGCGCCGTCCCGGGCCAGGGTTTCCGCGATGGCTGCGCCAATGCCGCGGGCCGCGCCGGTGACCAGCGCCTTGCGCCCGGCCAGTGGTCGCGTCCAGTCACTGACCGGCGTTGGGCAGGCAGACAGGCGCAGCACCTGGCCACTGATAAAGGCGCTTTTGGGCGACAGGAAAAACCGCAGCGCCCCTTCCAGTTGATCTTCGGCGCCCTCGTTGACGTACAGCAATTGCAGGGTGCCGCCGTTGCGCAATTCTTTGGCCAGCGAACGGCTGAACCCTTCAAGCGCCCGCTGGGCACTGGCGGCAAACGGATCGCGTTGACGTTCAGGCGGGCGGCCAAGGATCACCAGATGCGCGCCGGGTTGCAGGCTACGCAGCAGCGGCTGGAAAAATTCGCGCAGCTGTTTGAGCTGGTCGGTGTGCAGCACATCGCTGGCATCAAACACCACGGCCTTGAGCGCGGGGCCCTGGCCTGGAATCCACGGGCTGACGGCCAAGGGCTCGGCGCCATAGCTGAACACGGCGTCGGTGAGTTTATTGGCAAAAGCCTTGATGTGTCGGACCAGCGGGCCGCCGCCCATCAGCAGCGGGCCTTCTACCGGGCGCAGACGTCCGGCTTGCCAGCGTTCCAGTCGCACCGGTGACGCAAGCCCTACCGCGCCGACCAACCGTCGGCCGAGGGATGAGTTGGCGAAGTCGATATAACGGTCTGACATGGAACACTCTCCGACACATGGGGTTCAAAGGGTTGACCACAGGAAGACAAGGGTCGTTCGTTAAAGGGTGATAGCACCTACGCTTGTAACGACAAATGGTTACTCAATCAAAGGGGACGTCTTATGACTTTGCGCCGTGTAGCGATTATTGGCGGTAATCGAATTCCGTTTGCCCGGGCTAACGGGCCGTACGCGAGGGCCAGTAATCAGGCAATGCTGACGGCCGCGCTGGAAGGGCTGATCGAACGCTTCAACCTGCATGGCGAGCGTCTGGGCGAAGTGGTGGCCGGGGCGGTGCTCAAGGATGCACGCGATTTCAGCCTGACCCGCGAATGTGTACTGGGCTCACGCCTGTCGCCGCAAACCCCGGCCTACGATCTGCAACAAGCGTGCGGCACCGGGCTGGAAGCAGCCTTGCTGGTGGCCAATAAAATCGCCTTGGGGCAGATCGAGTGCGCGGTGGCAGGCGGGGTCGACACCACGTCCGATGTGCCGATTGGCCTGAATGACGGGTTGCGTCAGTGGCTGTTGCAGCTCAACCGCACCAAGGCGCCGCTGGACAAGCTCAAAGCCGTGCTGCAATTGCGTCCGCAGTTTTTGAAACCGGCGTTCCCGCGCAATGGCGAGCCGCGCACCGGGTTGTCGATGGGCCAGCACTGCGAGTTGATGGCGCAAACCTGGCATATCCCCCGCGCCGATCAGGATGCCTTGGCCCTGCACAGCCATCAGGCGCTTGCCACGGCGTATCACGAAGGCTGGGAAGACGATCTGGTCACGCCCTTTTTGGGCCTGACTCGGGACAACAACCTGCGCACGGATTTGACCCTGGAAAAACTGGCCGCGCTCAAACCGGTTTTTGAGCGCAGTGCCAAAGGCACGCTAACGGCCGGTAACTCGACGCCGCTGACCGATGGCGCGTCAGTGGTGTTGCTGGGCAGTGAAGCGTGGGCCAAGGCGCGTGGCTTGCCGATTCTGGCGTACCTGCGCGATGGAGAGACCGCAGCGGTGGATTTCGTACACGGTGCAGAAGGCCTGCTGATGGCCCCGGTGTATGCCGTCCCACGTTTGCTGGCGCGTAATGGCCTGAGTCTGCAGGACTTCGACTACTACGAAATACATGAAGCGTTTGCAGCGCAGGTGCTCTGTACGTTGAAAGCCTGGGAAGACCCCGAGTACTGCAAAACCCGCCTGGGGCTGGACGCGCCGCTGGGGGCGATTGACCGCAGCAAGCTCAACGTCAAGGGCAGTTCGTTGGCGGCGGGGCATCCATTTGCGGCCACTGGCGGGCGTATCGTGGCCAACCTCGCCAAGTTGCTCGACGCCGCCGGCCAAGGGCGCGGGCTGATCTCGATTTGCGCGGCGGGCGGGCAGGGCGTCACCGCGATTATCGAGCGTTAACCCGCGCGTTAGGGCATCGGCGCGGCCGGGGCGTTGGGGATAAGAGGGTCGGCCGCTTGCCGACGGCGGCTGGCATAGTTTTCTGCCATCACTGAGCACACGATCAGTTGCAGCGGGTGGTAGATCATGATGGGCAGCAGGATCAAGCCCAGCCCAGGGTTGGCGCCGAAAATCAGGGCGGCCATGGGCGCACCCGCCGCCAGGGATTTCTTGCTGGCGCAGAACACGGCGGCAATTTCATCGGGCGTGCTGAAGTGCAGCGCACGGGCGGTGCGGGTGGTCATCCACAGAATGACCGCGAGCAGCACGGCGCTGCCGACAAAGGCGCTGAGAATCACTGAAGATCCCTGTTGTTGCCACATCCCCGAGACCATCGAGTTGCAGAACGCCGCGTACACCAGCAACAGAATCACCAGTTTGTCGACGATGCTGGTGTAACGCTTGTGCCGGGCAAAAAAACGGCCGAACAGCGGGCGCACCAGTTGCCCCAGCACCAGCGGCAGCAACAACAGGGCGCAGAGGTCGAGCAGGGTGGCGCCGAGGTCGATTCCGCCTGTGCCGCTGCCGACCACGACACTCACCAGCAAGGGCGTCAGGAAAATCCCCAGCACGCTCGACAGGCTGGCGTTGAGAATCGCTGCCGGTACGTTGCCGCCCGCGCTGCCGGTGAGTGCCACCGACGATGAGATGGTGGAGGGCAGCGCGCACAGGTAGAAAAAGCCCAGCATCAACAGCGGCGGGACATGGCTGCCCATTAGGAGGTCGGCCCCCAGCCATATCAGCGGGAAGACGACAAAGGTGAAGCCTTGCACCATCAGGTGCAGGCGCAGGTTTTTCAGGCCGTGGCGGATCTGCTCGCTGGACAGGTTGACCCCGTGCAGGAAGAACACCAGGAACACGCCGATGTTGATGACCCATTCTGCGTGCATGGCGCCGCCGGTGCTGCCGAACGCGGGGAACAGGTACGCCAGAAACGTGGCCAGCACCATGCCGCACAGAAACCAGTCAGTGAATACGCGTTTGAAGTGTTTGAGCACAGGCATCGCAGGCACCGCAATGTTGTAAGAATTGATGACATAGCCTAACGTCGGCCTGATCTGACGTCTCGCGACATAAGGCCAATCCATGCCGCCCAACGGACAACGCGGCCCTCAACGGGCGATTCCCCAACTCGACGCACTGCCCCGGCCGCTTTATGCGCGGGCCGAGAGCCTGGGCGCGGGTTCCTGGACGCCGCGCCATCGGCATGACTGGGTGCAGTTTTCTTACGCCATCAGTGGCGTATTGGGGGTGCACACCGACCAAGGCAGCTTTTTCGCCCCGCCGCAGTGGGGGATCTGGATTCCGGCGGGGCTGGAGCACGAGGTCATGACCTCGATGCGCGCCGAGATGCGCAGCCTGTATGTGCGCCGTGAAGACTGCCCGTGGGCGCCCGATCATTGCCGGGTGCTGGAGGTCACGCCGCTGGCCCGCGAGCTGATCAAGCGCTTTTGTGCGCTGCCGGCCAACTACCCCGAAGCAGGCGGCCCCGAACAACGACTGGTGAGTGTGTTGCTGGACCAATTGGCCGAATTGCCGGAAGTGGGCTTTTCGTTGCCATTGCCTCACCACCCGCGCCTTCTGGTGCTGTGCAATGAATTAATTGAAACCCCTGATGCCGAAGTCAGCGTGGGGCTGTGGTCGGCCCGGCTGGGCGTGTCGGAGAAAACCTTGATGCGATTGTTTCAACGTGAGACAGGCTTGAGCTTTCGTGGCTGGCGCCAGCGGGTACGCTTGCTGTCGTCGTTGCGGGTGCTGGAAGACGGTGCTCACGTCACCCGGGCGGCTCTGTCCTGCGGCTATGAGTCGACGTCGGCGTTCATCGCCGCGTTCAAGAAACTGTTTGGCGCCACGCCCGGCGAGTTGTTTCGCCATCACTGAGCGTCGGGCGTTCAGGCGGTGCTCGCCCATCGGGGCTCGTCTATCATTCAGAAGGTTTGGCGCAGGATGTGCCGGACTGTCAGGTGTACAGGGAGTGCTTGCAAGCGACTTGGAATGCGGCGCCCCTCTCCCCGTGGTGCGCGGATTGCCGTATAACGAGTGACATTCGCGTGTTTGGTAATAAAGGACCCACAATAAAAGCTGATGAAGACTCCAAAACGCTTAGAACCCCTGATCGAGGACGGTCTGGTCGACGAGGTGCTGCGCCCACTTATGAGTGGTAAAGAAGCAGCTGTGTACGTAGTCCGCTGCGGCAATGAGCTGCGATGCGCCAAGGTTTACAAGGAGGCTAACAAACGAAGTTTTCGCCAGGCCGCCGAATATCAGGAGGGTCGCAAGGTTCGTAACAGCCGTCAGGCCCGAGCGATGGCCAAAGGCTCGAAGTTCGGTCGTAAAGAGACCGAAGACGCCTGGCAAAACGCCGAAGTGGCTGCGCTGTTCCGTCTGGCTGGCGCCGGGGTGCGGGTTCCCAAACCGTTCGACTTCCTGGAAGGCGTGCTGTTGATGGAACTGGTGGCCGACGAATACGGCGACGCGGCTCCGCGTCTGAACGACGTGGTGCTGGAGCCGGACCAGGCCCGTGAATACCACGCGTTTTTGATTCAGCAGATTGTGCTGATGCTGTGTACCGGTCTGGTTCACGGTGACTTGTCCGAGTTCAACGTGCTGCTGACCCCGACCGGCCCGGTGATTATCGACCTGCCGCAAGCGGTCGATGCCGCCGGCAACAACCACGCGTTCAGCATGCTGGAACGTGACGTGGGCAACATGGCGTCGTACTTCGGCCGGTTTGCGCCGGAGTTGAAGACGACCCGATACGCCAAGGAAATGTGGGCGCTGTATGAAGCGGGCACGTTGCACCCTGGCAGCGTGTTGACGGGTGAGTTTGATGAGCCGGACGAGCTGGCCGATGTCGGCGGAGTGATGCGCGAGATCGAAGCGGCGCGGCTGGATGAAGAACGCCGTCAGGCCGTACGGGCTGCCGATGAGGCTCCCCCGGGCAAAACCGAAGAGCCGCCTCCACCGTGGATGCAGTGATTCGATGAAGCAAAAAAACCGGCTGCGGCCGGTTTTTTTGTGGGCGTTGTTCCCCCCGCTGGCTTAAAACCGGTTCAGCGGGACTTTCAGGCTGTGTATGCCTTTGTCGTCGGCAGGCGGCAGGTTGCCCGCGCGAATATTGATCTGGATCGCCGGAATCAAGAGTTGCGGCACCGACAAGGTTGCGTCACGGGCGGTGCGCATCGCCACAAAACTTTCAAGGTCGAGGGTGTCATTCACGTGGATGTTGCGCGCCCGCTGTTCACCCACGGTGGTTGTCCAGGCCACGTCGCGGCCTTCGGGCGGGTAGTCATGGCACATGTATAACCGGGTGGTCGGCGGCATAGACAGCAGGCGTTTTATGGACTGATACAGTTGCCTCGCGTCGCCCCCCGGGAAGTCGCAGCGGGCCGTGCCGACATCGGGCATGAACAGGGTGTCACCGACAAAAATGTGGCTGTCTTCGATCTGGTACGCCATGTCCGCCGGGGTGTGGCCGGGCACATGCAAGGCGCGCACGTGCAGCGGCCCTATGTGAAACACCTCGTCAGGGGTAAACAATTTGTCGAATTGTGATCCGTCCTGCCGGAACTCAGGCTCAAGGTTGTAGAGGTCGCGGAACACACCCTGCACCTGGGTGATGGGCGCTCCAATGCCAATTTGGCCGCCGAGTGTTTTCTTCAGGTAGGCACTGGCCGACAAGTGATCGGCGTGGGCATGGGTTTCCAGCAGCCAGTGCACCGTCAGGCCACGGGACTCGACAAAGGCGGCGATCCGGTCCGCACTCTGGGTGCTGATGCGCCCGGCGGCGGCATCGTAATCGAGCACCGGGTCGATGATCGCGCAGGCGCCCGCCGTGGCGGCGTACACCACGTAGCTGACGGTGGAGGTAGCGGGATCGTAAAAGCCCTGTATTTCGGGGTGCATGGCGGCCTCACATCAGTCGATACAATTCTTAATATATTGAAAGATATATTATTGAATCGTAAACTGTCGACCGTTATGTCGGCAGGGGTTTTTTCAATGTCTGTACAGCTCACCCATCACCAAATCGGTCTGCTGCGCGATTCGGCGTCCAAAGCCTGCCTGCTGCTCAAGGCGCTGGCCAACGAAGATCGCCTGTTGCTGTTATGTCAGTTGACCCAGGGCGAGCGCAACGTGGGCGAGCTTGAGGCGCTGACCGGTATTCGTCAGCCCACGCTGTCTCAACAGTTGGGTGTGCTGCGCGATGAAGGGTTGGTCAATACCCGGCGCATGGGCAAGTTCATCTTCTATTCCCTCGCCAGTTTCGAAGTGGTCTCGGTCATGCAAACCCTGTCCGGTTTGTACTGTGGTCAAGCGTTGAAGCAGTAACGCGCAGCGGGACCCAATCCATTCATTTTCAGTTGTGCCTGGAGTGCTCAATGGAGCAAAACATCAAGCGAATCGACGCGTGCTTTTCGGTGGCGGGTCAAATCGGTCAGTCTGATCTCCAAACGTTAGCGGGGCAGGGGTTTCGCAGTGTGATCTGCAACCGGCCCGATCATGAAGGCGGCCCCGAACAACCCGAGCACACCGCGCTCCGCGACGCCGCGCAGGCCCTGGGGTTGAGTTTTGCGTATGTGCCTGTGGCCACCACCGGGGCGACGGCGCAGGACGCCGAACAGATGCGCACCGTACTGGCGCAACTGCCGACGCCGATTCTGGCGTTTTGCCGCACCGGCAATCGCTCCTCCAAATTGTATGAACTGGCCACCCGTGGCACTCGCGAAGCGGCACCGTATGACATCGTCGTGATCGGCGGCGGCTCGGCCGGGATCTCGGTGTGCGCGAGCCTGCTCAAGCGGGATGCGGCGTTACGCATTGCCGTGGTTGAACCCAGCGCCGAGCATTACTACCAACCCGCGTGGACGTTGGTGGGTGGCGGCGCCTATGACGTGAAAAACACCGTGCGTGCCACGGCTGACGTGATGCCCAAGGGCGCCACCTGGGTCAAGGCGTCGCTGTCCGCCTTTGCCCCCGAGCGCAATGTGGTGCTGCTCAGTGATGGCAAGGAGTTGACCTATCAGCAATTGATCGTCTGCCCGGGGTTGGAACTGGCCTGGGAGAAAATCGAGGGCCTGGAAGAGACGCTGGGCCAGCATGGCGTGACCTCCAACTACCGCTATGACCTCGCGCCCTATACCTGGGAGCTGGTGCGCACGTTGCGCGGCGGTACGGCGCTGTTTACCCAGCCGCCCATGCCGATCAAGTGCGCAGGCGCGCCGCAAAAAGCCATGTACCTGGCCTGTGACCACTGGCGTAAACAGGGGGTGCTGGACGCGGTAGCGGTCGAGTTCAACCTGTCGGGCGCGGCGTTGTTCGGTGTCCAGGCCTTTGTGCCGCCCTTGATGAAATACGTTGAAGCGTACAACGCCACACTTGTGTTTCAGTCCACGCTGGTGAAGGTCGACGGCCCTGGCAAAACGGCCTGGTTTGATGTGACGGACGCTGACGGCAATGTGAGCCGTCAGCAGAAAACATTCGACATGTTGCATGTCGTGCCGCCGCAACAGGCGCCGGATGTGATCCGTCGCAGCCCGTTGGCGGACAGTGCCGGTTGGTTTGAAACCGACCCGGCCACCTTGCAGCACCCGCGCCATCCGGAGATTTTTGCCCTGGGCGATGTGTGCGGCACGCCGAATGCCAAAACGGCCGCAGCGGTGCGCAAGCAAGTCGTGGTGGTGGCTGAAAACCTGATCGCCCTGCGCAAGGGCGCTGCGCTGAGCAAGCGCTATGACGGCTACGGTTCGTGCCCGCTGACCGTCGAGAACGGCAAAGTGATCCTGGCCGAGTTCGGCTATGGCGGCAAATTGCTGCCAACGTTCCCGCTGGACCCGACTGTCGCGCGTCAGTCAGCGTGGTTCCTCAAGGCGTCTTTCCTGCCGTGGTTCTACTGGCAAGGCATGCTCAAGGGGCGCGAGTGGTTCACCGACTGCTCGGGAAACTGACCGGCCTATGTTGACCATTCTGTTGGGCGTTTTGGTGGGCGTGGTGCTGGGGTTGACCGGTGCCGGGGGTGGCATTTTGGCGATTCCGGCGTTGACCCTCGGTTTGGGGTGGACGCTGGCGCAGGCCACGCCGGTGGCGTTGCTGGCGGTGGGCACAGCGGCGGCGTTGGGTGCGCTCGACGGCTTGCGCAAAGGCCTGGTGCGCTACAAGGCCGCCGCGCTGATGGCGTTGGTGGGTTCGATCACCTCGCCGGTGGGGTTGTATCTGGCCGCGCTGTTGCCCGCCAGGGTGCTGGTGTTGCTGTTTGGCTGCGTGATGATTTTTGTGGCCGTGCGCATGTTTCTCCAGGCACGGGCCGATGGCCGTGAAGGGGCCAGCGAAGGGGTTCTGGAAAAAAACTGCATGCTCAATCCGGCCACCGGCCGCCTGACCTGGAATGCACGGTGCAGCCTCACGCTGGTGTCGATTGGCGCCACGTCAGGCTTGCTCACCGGGTTGTTGAGTGTGGGCGGCGGGTTCTTGATCGTGCCGGCGTTTCGCAAGTTCAGCGATGTGCGCATTCACGCCGTGGTGTCCACCTCGCTGATGGTGGTGGCGTTGGTGTCACTCGGCACGTTGGGCAATTTGATGCGTCAGGGCGTGAGCCTGTCCACCGAGGGTGTGCTGTTTATTGTCGCCACACTGGTGGGGATGATCGCCGGCCGGGTGATTTCGCCCAAGGTCTCCGCGCAGTTATTGCAGCAGGGGTTTGCCGTGTTGTGCGCGTTGGTGAGTGTGCTGATGTTCGCCAAAGTGCTCATGATGAGCCTTTGACGAAACGCCTGGCTCAGGCGCAGCAACTGCCCGACGCCAGGCCCTTGAGGATCGGGCAGTCAGGACGGTGGTCGCCCTGGCACGTATCGACCAGCTCTTGCAGGGTGTCGCGCAGGCTGGTCAGTTCAACGATTTTTTGGTTCAGCTCATCGATATGCTGGCGCGCCAGCGCTTTCACGTCGCTGCTGGCGCGCTGGCGGTCTTGCCAGAGCGCCAGCAGTTTGCCGACTTCGTCCAGAGAAAACCCCAAGTCCCGCGAACGCTTGATGAAGGCCAGGGTGTGCAGGTCGTCGTCGCTGTACAGCCGGTAGCCGCTGTCACTGCGATGGGCAGGCTTGAGCAGGCCGATGGACTCGTAATAACGAATCATCTTGGCGCTCAGTCCACTGTGCTTCGCGGCTTGACCGATGTTCATGACGACTACCTCCTCACTCAAGGTCCTTGGGTTTCCAGAACTTCAGCAACAGTGCATTGCTGACCACGCTCACGCTGGAAAAGGCCATCGCGGCCCCGGCCAATACCGGGTTCAAAAAGCCGAAGGCCGCCAGCGGAATCCCGATCACGTTGTAGATAAACGCCCAAAACAGGTTTTGGCGGATTTTGGCGTAGGTCTTGCGGCTGATTTCCAGCGCGGCAGGCACCAGACGCGGGTCGCCGCGCATCAGGGTGATACCGGCCGCATGCATGGCCACATCTGTGCCGCCGCCCATGGCAATGCCGATGTCGGCCGCCGCGAGCGCCGGGGCGTCATTGATGCCGTCGCCTACCATGGCGACCACCCCGGTTTTTTTCAACTCGGCCACCGTGGCGGCTTTGTCGGCGGGCAGCACCTCGGCGTGAACATCCTGAATACCCAACGCTTCGGCCACCACCTTGGCACTGCCTTTGTTGTCGCCAGTCAGCAAGTGGCTGCTGATATGGCGCTCGGTGAGCTGCTGCACGGCGGACAGTGCCCCCGGCTTCAAGGTGTCGCCAAAGGCGAACAGGCCCAGCACTTTGGGCTGTGGGCTTTGCTCGATCAGCCACGACAAGGTGCGGCCTTCGGCTTCCCAGGCCGCGGCGGAGTCGGCCAGCGGGCCGGGGGTGAGCCCGGTTTCTTCCAGCAGGCGACGGTTACCCAGCGCCAGACGACGGTCCAGCAAGGTGCCCGCAATCCCTCGGCCCGTCAGCGACTGGCTGTCCGTGACATCGGGCACGGTCAACTGACGCGCTGCGCAGGCATCGAGTACGGCTTTGGCCAAGGGGTGCTCGCTGCCGCGTTGCAGTGCCCCGGCGGCTTGCAGCAATTGCGCTTCGTCCCCCGAGACGGCACTGAAATGGGCAATTTGCGGGGTGCCGGAGGTCAGCGTGCCGGTTTTGTCGAAGACCACGGCGCTGACTTCATGGGCGCGCTCAAGGGCTTCGGCGTCTTTGATCAAAATGCCATGCCGGGCAGCCACCCCGGTTCCGGCCATGATCGCCGTCGGGGTGGCGAGGCCGAGCGCGCAGGGGCACGCGATGACCAGCACGGCGACAGCGTTGATGAGCGCGGTTTCAATCGGCGCGCCGTAGAACCACCAGCCCAGTAACGTCGCCAGCGCAATCAGCAGCACCACGGGGACGAAAATCTGGCTGACTTTATCCACAAGCTTTTGAATCGGCGCCTTGCCCGCCTGTGCGTCTTCCACTAGGCGAATAATGCGCGCCAGTACGGTTTCAGTGCCCAGCGCCAGGGTTTTGATCACCAGACGACCTTCGCCGTTGATGGCGCCACCCGTGACGTTATCCCCAGGCTGTTTTGGCACCGGCAGGCTTTCGCCGCTGATCAGGGCCTCGTCGGCATGGCTTTGACCTTCGACCACTTCGCCGTCTACCGGGAAGCGTTCGCCGGGTTTGACCAGTACCAGGTCGTTGAGGCGCAGGTCGCTGATGGCCACGTCCTGTTCCTGCCCATCGACCACCCGCAGGGCGCGTTCGGGGCGCAAGGCTTCAAGTGCCCGGATGGCGCTGGCGGTTTGGCGTTTGGCGCGGCTCTCAAGGTATTTACCCAACAGCACCAGCGCGATCACCACGGCCGAGGCTTCGAAGTACAGGTGGGGCATGGTGCCGGGGGCGGCGATGGCCCATTCATACAGGCTGAGGCCGTAACCGGCACTGGTGCCCAGTGCGACGAGCAAGTCCATATTGCCTGCACCGGCTTTGACGGCTTTCCAGGCGGCCACGTAAAACCGTGCGCCGAGGATGAACTGCACCGGAGTGGCCAGCAGAAATTGCGCCCAGGCGGGCAGCATCCAGTGCAGGCCGAACGGCTCGACCAGCATCGGCAGGACCAGCGGCAATGCCAAAACGATGGCCGCCACCAGCGACCAACGCTCACGGCGCAGGCGTTTGTGTTGATCGTCTTGGGTGGCGTGGACATTTTCTGTGAGTTGGGCGCTGTAGCCCGCCTTGGTCACCGCCTCGATCAGGCGGGCGGGGTCGATAGGTCCCAGCGATTCGATGTGCGCCCGCTCACTGGCCAGGTTGACGGTGGCGTTTGTCACGCCGGGAACTTTGGCCAGGGCTTTCTCGACCCGACCTGCACAGGAGGCGCAGGTCATGCCGCCGATGTTCAGCTCTACGGTCTGGCTGGGCACGCTGTAACCGGCCTGGGCGACCGCTTCAAGCAACAACGGCAGGCTGTCGGCAGGCGCTTCGATACGCGCCTGTTCAGTGGCCAGATTGACACTGACCGATGTCACACCGGGCACCTTGGCCAGCGCTTTTTCTACGCGGCCGGCGCAACTGGCGCAGGTCATGCCGGCGATCGGCAAGTCGTATTGAATGGGCACGAACAATCCTCCTCAAGAAGTTATCTATCCATAGAATCGACCTTGACCCGGTGGGAAGGTCAAGGCGCTTGTCAACCGTGACGGCCGTCTTCTTGACGGTGCTTAATATTCGAGCTTGGCGGGCTTGAGGTAGAGGCCGCCTTTTTGCAGGGCAATGCGATATTTGCGTACATCGCCCGCTTTCAAGGTGAGGGTTTGAGACGGCGGGGCCAGCATGCCCGGCAGACAACCCGGGGCTTGGCCCGGCAACGACTTGAGGCGAATGCTGATCGGGCCGGGCGGGAAGTTAAAGGACGTGGCTTGTTCCTGGAACAAGCGGCCAGCCAGTTGATCGTCTACATAAAGACCGATTTCGCAATTGGTGGGCACCTCAAGGCGCTCGCGGGAAATGATCAACACGCCGTAGTCCTGATCAGCGTTTGCCCACAACGGCAAGCTGGCAAGACCTAAAAGGCTGACTAGGCTCAAAGCGGACCAGCGCATGGCTACGTATCCTGTTTTTAAATCGGAAGGTTTGCAGCTTGGCCGAGCGCGAAACAGATTGCCAGCCTCGTGTCACTGCACCCGGGCTTGACCTTGCCATGATGGCAAGGTGGACACTCTGAACCTCACTAACCAAGGAGTGAACACAATGCACGTTTTTAAAGTTGACGGTATGACCTGTGGCGGATGCGTGGGCTCGGTAACTCGAGCACTCATAAAGGCAGACGAAGACGCAAAAGTTGAAGTGGACTTGCAGAGCAAAACCGTGAAAGTGGAAAGCAAATTGCCTGCACTGGAAATCATCGATGTCATTACCACGGCGGGTTTTGACGCGCGCACGGCCCATTAACGCGTTGTCGGGTTGTGCCTCATCAGGGGTTTATTAGCTAGCTCGCTATCTTTATGTTCAAGATCCGTCAGCACAGCTAGACTACCGGGTCGCGCTGACACTCGTCCGACTTGGATCCCTGATGAACTTTAGAACCATTTTGATTCTCGGCGCTTTGAGCGCCTTCGGTCCCTTGGCCATCGATTTTTACTTGCCGGGTTTCCCGGCGATGGCCCAGGCATTTGCGACCGATGAAAAACACATTCAACTTACGCTGGCGGTTTACTTTCTGGGCCTGTCGATCGGTCAGTTGGTCTACGGTCCCATTGCTGACCGCTTCGGTCGGCGCGTGCCTTTGTTGGTGGGCGTCGGGTTGTTCACGGCGGCGTCGTTTGCCTGTGCCTTTGCGCCCTCGCTTGACTGGCTGATCGGGGCGCGTTTCGTTCAAGCCCTCGGCGGTTGTGCGGGGATGGTGCTGTCGCGGGCGATTGTCAGTGACAAGTGCGATGCCGTGGGCTCGGCCAAGGTGTTTTCGCAACTGATGCTGGTCATGGGGCTGGCGCCCATCCTGGCCCCGATGCTCGGTGGCCTGCTGGTCAATCTGTACGGCTGGCAGGCGATTTTCATTGTCCTGACGTGCTTCAGCGCCCTGGCGGCGTTGGCCGTGGCGCTGGGCTTGCCGGAAAGTTTACCGGCCAATGTGCCACGTCAACCGTTGTCCGGTGCGTTGCGCCAGTACGGCCGCTTGCTCAAGGATCGTGAATACCTGGGGCATGCGCTGACCGGCGGGATCGCCATGGCCGGGATGTTCGCCTACATCGCGGGTTCGCCGTTTGTCTTCATCCAGTTGTATGGCGTCCCCGCCGAGCATTACGGCTGGCTGTTCGGCAGCAATGCGGCAGGTTTCATTCTCGTGGCTCAGGTTAACGCGCGGTTACTGGCCAAGCGTGGCCCGGCCTTTTTGCTGTCGCGCATGGTGTGGCTGTACCTGGCCGCCGGTTTGACGCTGTTGGGCATCAGCGCCTTGCACACGGAACAACTGTGGCCGCTGTTGATCCCGCTGTTTATTTGCATCGCCAGCCTGGGGTGCATCATTCCCAATGCTTCGGCCTGCGCCATGAGCGGGCAGGGCGCACGGGCGGGTAGCGCCTCGGCGTTGCTCGGCTGTCTGCAGTTCAGCGTGGCGGCCGCGGCGGCGTGGCTGGTGGGGGTATTGCACGATGGCAGCGCCATGCCGATGGCCATGGTCATCAGCTTGTGCGGGATTTTGGCGGTGTCGATCGCGGTGGCAACCCGGCGGCTGTACACCGCGCGGATTGCCGCTCAAACCTCGATTTGATTCAGCCCGCCATTCGCTCAGGCAATCTGTGCGGGGCTTGCAAGCGTGTGCGCAGCGTGTCCACAAAGGCTCTGGCCTCCGATTCGCTGCGAAAGTTGATGGCTTGCTGGTCGATTTGAACCTGCCACTGGCAGTCGCGGGATCTTGCTAACGCTTTTATCAGGATTTTCATTTCTGGCCTCCTCAGGTTCGCAAAGGAGGCCAGTGTATGCCCGATAACGCTGAGAAATATGACGGACATCAAGTCTCTGACTGACGGTTACACAATGGCCGGATCAGTCTCGTCAGGCGTTTCTCAAAACCCTTCCAGCACAATTTTGCCCTTGGACTTTCCGCTTTCCAGCAGCGCGTGGGCGCGGCGCAGGTTAGACGCGTTGATGGTGCCGAAATGTTCGCCCACGGTGGTGCGCAGGGTGCCCGCGTCTATCAGTTCTGCGACCCGGTTCAGCAAGTGATGCTGTTCAATCATGTCCGGGGTTTCGAACAGCGACCGGGTGTACATGAACTCCCAATGCAGTGACAGGCTTTTGCGTTTGAGCAGGGCAATGTCCAGCGTCTTGGGGTCGTCGATCAGGGCCAGTTTGCCCTGGGGTGCCAATGCCTCGACCAACTGCGCCAGGTGTTGATCGGTCTGGGTCAGGCTGGCGACGTGAGTTACGGCGTCGATGCCTGCCTGCTTCAAGGCTTCGCTCAGGGGCTGGCGATGATCGACGATCACATCGGCGCCCAGTTCGCGCACCCACGCCTGGGTCTCTGGACGCGAGGCGCTGCCGATGACCTTGAGCCCGGTAAGCTGACGGGCCAGTTGTGTCAGGATTGACCCCACGCCGCCCGCCGCACCGACGATCAACAGACGTTGGTGCAGGTCAGTCTTGCCTTGCGCGATGCCGAGGCGTTCAAACAACAGTTCCCACGCAGTGATGGCCGTTAAAGGCAGTGCCGCGGCGTCGGCGAAGCTCAGGCTGTTGGGCATGTGACCGACGATGCGTTCGTCGACCACGTGACGTTCACTGTTGGCACCGGGGCGGGCAATCGAACCGGCATAAAACACCTTGTCGCCCACCTTGAACAAACTGACGTCACTGCCTACGGCCTTGACCACCCCCGCCACGTCCCATCCCAACACCTTGGCTGTGCCCGCGTCGGGCTGTGTGTTTTGCCGCACCTTGGTGTCGACCGGGTTCACGGAGATAGCCTTGACCTCCACCAGCAGGTCCCGCGGCCCGGCGACAGGTTCAGGCAGTTCAATATCTTGCAGGGCTTGCGGGTCTTGAATGGGCAGCGAATGGTAATAACCGACAGCTTTCATGGGGGCATCCTGTAGAGAGGGACAGCGTGGGGCGATGATTCGCTATTTCCTGGCGTAGTAAAACCGGCTAAAACGGCAGGCTCTTTCAATATTTTTTTGATAATAGGCGGTGTTTTCAGCATGGTGCGCTTTGACGACCTGCAAATATTTGTCCGCGCTGCTGATCTGGGCAGCCTGTCAGCCGCGGCCCGGGTCATGGACATGTCACCTGCGGTGGCGAGCGCCGCCCTCAAGCGCCTGGAGGCTCAGTTAGGTGCGCGCCTGCTGGCACGCTCAACCCGCAGCCTGCGTTTGACGGCCGAGGGGCAGGGGTTTCTGGACTATGCGCGCAAGGCATTGGGCAGCCTGGAGGAAGGGCGGCGGCTTTTGTCCCGTGGGCAGGATCAGGTCAGTGGGGTGCTGCAACTCTCGGCGCCTTCAGACTTCGGGCGAAATGTCTTGCTGCCCTGGCTTGATGAGTTTCAGCGTGAGCATCCGCAACTGACGGTGAGGCTGCTGCTGGGGGACCGTATTGCTGATCTGTTTCGCCAGCCGGTGGACATCGCCTTGCGCTATGGCGAGCCGGAAGACTCCAGTTTGGTCGCCTTGCCGGTGGCGGCGGACAATCGTCGGGTGCTGTGTGCGTCACCCGCCTATCTGGCGCGGGCTGGCGAGCCGCATCAGCTCGAACAATTGCTGCAACACAATTGCTTGCTGTACATGCTCGGCACGCGGGTGCACGACCATTGGCGATTTGATGACGGCAAGCGTGAGACCGGGCTGACGGTGAGCGGCGACCGTTTCAGCGATGACGCTGATGTGGTGCGTTTGTGGGCGCTGGCCGGGGCGGGCATTGCTTATAAGTCCTGGCTGGACGTGTCTGCGGATGTGCAGGCGGGAAGGTTAAAGGTGCTGATGCCCGAGCGGGTGGGGGAACGGGCGCCGTTGAACATGTTGTGCGCCCACCGGGCGCAGTTGAGCAAACCGGTGAAATTGTTACGTGACATGCTCAGCGAGCGCTGTGCTGAACGGGCGCTGCGCCGGTAATCGCCGCCGCAGGTCACGGCAGCGATTACGCACACGCTTTACGGCTTGATCAAACGGGCATCCAGGCCGTTTTGCGCCAGACGCTTGGCCTGGTCTTCGGTCATGCCCAAGTGGGTGTGCAAGGCGTGGAAGTTCTCAGTCATGTACCCGCCGAAGTACGCCGGGTCATCGGAGTTCACCGTGACGTTCACGCCACGCTCCAGCATGTCGAGGATGTTGTGTTGCGACATGTGATCGAACACGCACAGTTTGGTGTTAGACAGCGGGCACACGGTGAGCGGAATTTGCTCCTCGATAATGCGCTGCATCAAGCGTTCATCTTCAATGGCACGCACGCCATGGTCGATCCGCTGAATTTTCAGCAGGTCCAGGGCTTGCCAGATGTATTCCGGCGGACCCTCTTCGCCAGCGTGGGCTACGGTCAGGAAGCCTTCGTCGCGGGCGCGATCAAAGACACGCACAAACTTGCTGGGCGGGTGGCCCATTTCCGAGCTGTCCAGGCCCACGGCGATAAAGGCATCGCGGAACGGCAACGCTTGATCGAGGGTCTTTTCGGCTTCTTCTTCGCTCAAGTGGCGCAGGAAGCTGAGAATCAAACCGCTGGTGATGCCCAGTTGCTGTTCGCCGTCCTTGAGTGCAGCGGCGATGCCGTTAAGCACGACCTCGAACGGGACGCCGCGGTCGGTGTGGGTTTGCGGGTCGAAGAACGGTTCAGTGTGAATGACGTTCTGCTCTTTGCAGCGCAACAGGTACGCCCAGGTCAGGTCGTAGAAGTCTTGCGAGGTGCGCAATACGTCCGCGCCCCGGTAATACAGGTCCAGAAACTCTTGCAGGTTGTTGAAAGCGTACGCTTTGCGCAGGGTTTCGACGTCGTTCCACGGCAGGGCGATCTTGTTGCGTTCAGCCAGAGCGAACAGCAGTTCAGGTTCCAGAGAACCTTCAAGGTGCAGGTGCAGTTCCGCTTTTGGCAGGGCGTTGAGCCAGTCGTACATAGAAGTTTTTCTCATCAAATCAGGTGCAGATGGCGGCATTCTACAGGCCCGGGCCGACATATTTGGTAAAACCCGACCAAGCTATTTGCCGGGCCGCGGCCATTGGCGGGGTGCGCAGGGGCGAAGTGGTGCGTTCAGTGAACTAATATGTAACGAAACGTTAGTGAGTTGCGGCAGTCTGTAACCCAACGACGTGTATTGGTTCACAGGTAAAAGGCTCGCGATGCTGACTTTATTAAAAGATGAAAAACTCCTGCTGCTGGCGATTGTCATGGCGTGTGTGGCCTTCCCGCTGGAGCCCTGGCTGCTGCATAACGGGCAAGTGACAGCGCTGGTGGCGGGTGGCGTCCTGATTGCAGCGATTGTGTGCGCGTCCATGCGTGTGGCTCATCACGCCGAAGTGTTGGCTGAAAAGTTCGGTGATCCTTACGGAACAATGATTTTGACGCTGTCAGCCGTTTTGGTTGAGGTCGTCATCCTCGCGATCATGATGAGTAATGAGGCGTCTCCAACGTTGGTGCGGGATACGATTTATTCAGCGGTGATGCTGGATATCAACGGGATTCTCGGCCTGGCAGCGCTGATGGGCGGGATCAAGCACGGCGAGCAGTCCTACAACGACGATTCGGCGCGCACCTACAGTGTGATGATTCTGACGGCCATGGGCGTGTCGATGGTGGTGCCGGAATTTATCCCCAAGGCAGACTGGAAAATTTACTCGGCGTTCACCATTGGCGCGATGGTGTTGCTGTACACGCTGTTTTTGCGCATGCAGGTCGGGCCGCACAGTTACTTTTTCAGTTACAGCTACCCCGAGAAAAAGGGCCGTAAACGTGCCCCGGAAGGGGAAGCGAGCAACCTGAAACTGTCAGTCGGCGTGTTGGTGTTTGGCATTATCGTGATTGGCGCGCTCGCCGAGGTGATGTCCAAGGCCCTCGATCTAGGGTTGGAAGGGACTGGCGCACCGCCTGTCATGACTGCGATTGTGGTGGCCGCGATCTCGGCGGCTCCGGAAATCTTGACTGCGCTGCGTGCCGCCTTGGCCAATCGCATGCAGTCGGTGGTGAATGTGGCACTCGGGGCTTCGCTGTCCACCGTTATCTTGACCGTGCCGGTCATGGAGGCCATGGCGCTGTATACCGGTCAGCCGTTCCAGATGGCCATGACGCCCGTGCAGACGGTGATGGTGTTGATTACGTTGGTGGTGAGTGCCATCAACTTGAATGACGGCGAGACCAATGCGATCGAAGGCATGACGCACTTTGTGCTGTTTGCGACCTTCATCATGCTGTCGCTGCTGGGGCTTTGACGTAAAGGGCGGCGTGCAGGCGCCGCCCGATCGGTCGCCTACCAGGGAATCGTCTGGCCTTTATAGTCGATGAAGTAATGGCCCCCTTTGCCTGCATAGGCCTTCACTTGCTCAACCAGCCCACGGGTGCTGGTTTCAACGTCGATATCGGCACCTTCGCCGCCCATGTCGGTTTTGACCCAGCCGGGGTGCAGGGTCAGAACAGTAGGCCGGTCCTCGCCCAGTTGACTGATGAAGGTATTGGTCATGGAGTTGAGTGCGGCTTTGCTGGCTTTGTAGAGCGCTAGTTCAGGCGCGTCTGGCGATGCAACACTGCCCAGACCGGAACTCATAAACGCCAGCACCCCACTGCCTTTACGGATTTTGCTGACAAAGGCTTGCGCCAGGGTGATCGGCGCTACGCTGTTGGTCAGGAACAATTGACCGATGTCGGACAGACTGGCGCGCCCTGACGTTTGATCGTCCGGCCCCTTGATCCCCGCGTTCACAAACACCAGGTCAAATACGTGAGTGTTTAGCTTTTGGCTCAGGTTCCTGATAGCTTCAACGTTGTCCAGATCCAGCTGTTCGATGTTGACGTTGCCCAACGCTTTAAGCTTCTCAACGTTGCCAGGGTTACGCACGGTGGCGGTGACGTTCCAGCCATCGTTGATGAGTTGCTCGACCAGGCCCAGACCCAGTCCACGTGAGGCGCCAATGATAAGTGCGTTTTTTGCTGTCATGAGTCGCGTCCTATACAGGGTAAATGAGGTTCACCGCACACGGTTTTACTCCTTCAGGCGTCGACTGCCCACCCATGCAAGTTGGTTAAAAAACGTACAGTCATAAGCAGCCGTTACAGAATGTGCGCTCCCGTTGGGTTTGCACGGCTTATCCACAGGTTGCTCCACAGGAACTGTGCGCAACCTGTGCACCTGGGTATAAGCGCGCGCAGGGATGGTTCGAAGGGCTATAAATCAGAGTAACGCGCTGTTTGCATTGAGGTTTCTACCCTTTGAAGGCGCAGTCGATCAAAAAACGTACAAAGCGGCGCAGGTCACGCCAGTCAAGGGCTGTAGAGGAGTGTGCTCAGGTTATCCACAGTCGGGTGCACAGTGGTTGTGGGCAACTGTTTGACGGGGGATAAAGTGGGTCACTCTTCACTATTGATCGACTGGCGGGTCAGCACAATGCGGCCACGGCTGAGGTCGGCCAGTTGCTGTCGCAAGTCAGGAATCTGCGCTTCACTGACTTCCAGGACTAGCTCCACCCCGTTAGCGGTGAAGGTTTCATTGCTGAGCACGCCGTTGAGTTCAGACAGGCGCAGTTTGACCAGCGCCAATTCGCTGAAGCTGCACGCGCATTCCAGCGCGACTCGCGTGATAAGCGGTGACTTATCGGCCGCTTGCAGGCATTTGTTGGCGCCACCCCCGTAAGCGCGTGCCAAACCGCCCGTGCCCAGTTGAATGCCGCCATACCAGCGGATCACCAGGACCACGACTTGATCGCAATCCTGCGCTTCGATGGCGGACAGAATGGGGCGTCCGGCCGTGCCGCCGGGTTCGCCGTCATCGCTGCTGCGGTACTGATCGCCCAGCTTCCAGGCCCAGCAGTTGTGGGACGCGTTAAGGTCGCTGTGCAGCGCGATAAAGTCCTGTGCCTGTTGAGCGCTGGTGATGGGCGCCGCATGGGTGATGAAGCGGCTCTTGCGGATTTCTTCGCGGTACTCGCATGGACCGGTCAGGGTTGAAGGCATATCGATTCCGGGCTGGGCGCGAGGCATGCAGGCTTCGCGGCGGGGCTGACGAGGGGGACGAACGTTAGCGTGTCGATTCGAGGCTCTCAAGGAAACTTTCAAGAACCAGATGGGGGCGGCGGCCTTTGCGTGTGACCGAGGCCAGGCTCAAGTCATAAAAACGGGTATCAGGTTTGAGCGCCCGCAGACGACCTTGTTGTACCCACAAACTGGCGTAATGGTCCGGCAGGTAGCCTATGTAGCGGCCGGTCAGAATCAGGAACGCCATGCCTTCACGGTCCGATGCACTGGCGGTGCACTTGAGCGCCTGATAATGCGCCTGAATCTCTGATGGCAGACGAAACGTCGGTGCAATGGCGTCCTGATCGTTGAGGCGTTCGTCTTGCAACTGGTGGTCATCGACATAAAACAGCGGGTGGCCGACGGCACAGTAAAGCAGCGACCGCTCGCTATACAGCGGCTGATATTCCAGACCGGATAACGCACTGGCCTGGGGTACAACGCCGACGTGCAGACGGCCGTCCAGCACGCCCTGTTCTACCTCGTTGGGCGAAATCATGCGGATCTGGATTTGCACATCGGGCCCACGCTCTTTGAGTTGGGCCAAGGCGTGGGTGATACGCATATGGGGGAGGGTGACGAGGTTGTCGGTAAGGCCGATGGTCAGCTCACCGCGCAAGTGTTGATGCAGGCCGTTTACCTCTGTGCGAAAACTCTCAAGTGCGCCGAGTAATTGGAGTGCTGATTGGTAGACCTCGCGACCTTCTTCCGTCAGGGAAAAACCAGCACGCCCGCGCTGGCACAGGCGCAAGCCCAGTCGCTGCTCAAGATCGCTCATTTGTTGGCTGATTGCTGACCGGCCAATGCCGAGGACTGTTTCTGCCGCAGAGAAGCCGCCGCACTCTACGACACTGCGAAAGATGCGCAACAAGCGAATATCGAAGTCGCTGACTTGCGCCAAGGCATCGGAACGACGGCTGCTCATAGTTTAGTAAATGCCTAACTGAAGGTTAGAAGAGTTGGATTTCACCGACTTTATAGGCGTGGCAATTTAGCTGCAACAACGATTTCGACCCGACACTGCACTCTGTCTTGCGAGGTTTTGCTGATGAACATGCCTGAAAACGCCGAGTTAAACGTAGCCAGCCAGCTCAAGCTGGATGCGCACTGGATGCCTTACACCGCCAACCGCAACTTTCATCGGGATCCGCGTTTTATCATCGGCGCCAAGGGCAGTTATCTGACCGACGACAAAGGTCGACAAATTTACGACTCGTTGTCCGGCCTGTGGACATGTGGTGCAGGGCATACGCGCACGGAAATTCAGGAAGCCGTGGCCAAGCAACTCGGCACGCTGGATTATTCGCCGGCGTTTCAATATGGCCATCCCTTGTCGTTTCAGCTGGCTGAGAAAATCACCGAGCTAACGCCGGGCAACTTGAACCATGTGTTCTTCACGGACTCGGGTTCTGAATGCGCGGACACGGCCGTGAAAATGGTGCGTGCGTACTGGCGGCTGAAAGGCCAATCGACCAAGACTAAAATGATTGGCCGGGCGCGCGGCTATCACGGTGTGAACATTGCGGGCACCAGCCTGGGTGGCGTGAGCGGCAACCGTAAGCTCTTTGGTCAGGCAATGGCGGATGTCGATCATCTTCCGCACACCTTGCTGGCGAGCAATGCCTTTTCACGCGGTATGCCTGAGTTGGGCGGTATTGCGCTGGCGGATGAACTGCTCAAGTTGATCGAACTGCATGATGCTTCGAATATCGCCGCCGTGTTTGTCGAGCCGATGGCTGGGTCTGCCGGTGTGCTGGTGCCGCCTCAGGGCTATCTGAAACGTCTGCGTGAAATCTGCGATCAGCACAACATCCTGCTGGTATTCGATGAGGTTATTACCGGGTTTGGTCGCACAGGCTCCATGTTCGGTGCTGACAGCTTCGGTGTGACGCCGGACCTGATGTGCATCGCCAAGCAGGTCACTAACGGTGCGATCCCGATGGGGGCTGTAGTTGCCTCTACCGAGATTTATCAGACATTCATGAATCAGCCGACGCCTGAATATGCGGTGGAATTCCCACACGGCTATACCTACTCCGCGCATCCGGTCGCGTGTGCCGCGGGCCTGGCCGCGCTGGATTTGCTGCAAAAAGAGAACCTTGTCCAGAGCGTCGCGCAGGTGGCACCGCATTTCGAGCAAGCATTGCACGGCTTGAAAGGCGTGAAGAATGTGATCGATATCCGTAACTACGGTCTGGCTGGTGCGATCCAGATTGCACCGCGTGATGGCGATGCGATTGTGCGTCCTTTCGACGCCGCCATGAAACTGTGGAAAGCCGGCTTCTACGTCCGCTTTGGCGGTGACACGTTGCAGTTTGGTCCAACCTTCAACAGCAAGCCTCAGGATCTGGATCGTTTATTCGATGCGGTGGGTGAAGCGCTGAATCAGATCGACTGACCCCTTCTATATAGAAGAGGCTTTTTTGGATTTTCGACTGGCGCGTAGTGTTCGCGTCAGCAAACCTGTTTTGGAGTGGCAATGAGCACGATTCAACATTTGATCAATGGTGAGCTGGTTAATGATTCTGGCCGTACCGCCGATGTGTACAACCCGTCGACGGGCAAGGTGATTCATCAAGTGCCGTTGGCCGGTCGCGAGACGATTCAACAGGCAATCGACACGGCCAAGGCTGCCTTCCCGGCCTGGCGTAATACGCCTCCAGCCAAACGTGCTCAAGTGATGTTCCGTTTCAAGCAGTTGCTGGAACAGAATGAAGCCCGGATTTCGCAGTTGATCAGCGAAGAGCATGGCAAGACGCTCGAAGATGCGGCGGGTGAACTCAAGCGCGGGATCGAGAACGTGGAATACGCGTGTTCCGCACCGGAGATTCTGAAAGGCGAGTACAGCCGTAACGTAGGACCGAATATTGATGCATGGTCGGACTTTCAACCGATCGGGGTTGTGGCGGGGATTACGCCTTTCAACTTCCCGGCCATGGTTCCGTTGTGGATGTACCCGTTGGCGATTGTGTGCGGTAACTGCTTCATTCTGAAGCCGTCGGAGCGTGACCCGAGTTCGACCTTGTTGATTGCGCAGCTGCTTCAGGAAGCGGGCCTGCCTAAAGGGGTTTTGAGTGTGGTGCACGGCGACAAGACTGCCGTAGACGCCCTGATTGAAGCGCCAGAGGTGAAAGCCTTGAGTTTTGTCGGCTCCACGCCGATTGCCGAATACATCTATGCCGAAGGCACCAGGCGCGGTAAACGTGTGCAGGCGTTGGGTGGCGCGAAGAACCATGCGGTATTGATGCCTGATGCCGATCTGGATAATGCCGTGAGTGCCTTGATGGGCGCTGCTTATGGCTCGTGTGGTGAGCGCTGCATGGCGATTTCGGTAGCCGTGTGCGTTGGGGACCAGGTGGCGGATGCCTTGGTGGCCAAGCTGGTGCCGCAAATCGAGGCGTTGAAAATTGGCGCGGGGACTTCATGCGGTCTGGACATGGGGCCTTTGGTCTCCGGGCAGGCGCGGGATAAGGTCAGTGGGTATGTGGCGGACGGTGTAGCGGCGGGTGCGCAGTTGGTGGTTGATGGGCGTGGTTTGAGCGTCAAGGACCATGAAGACGGGTTCTTCTTGGGTGGATGCCTGTTTGATCGCGTTACACCAGAGATGCGCATCTATAAGGAAGAGATCTTCGGACCGGTTCTGTGCATCGTGCGTGTGAATAGCCTGGAAGCGGCGATGCAACTGATCAACGATCATGAGTACGGCAACGGCACATGCATCTTCACGCGTGATGGCGAGGCTGCGCGTTTGTTCTGTGATGAGATCGAAGTTGGCATGGTGGGGGTTAACGTACCGCTGCCTGTGCCGGTGGCTTATCACAGCTTTGGCGGCTGGAAGCGTTCATTGTTTGGCGATCTGCATGCCTATGGCCCGGATGGTGTGCGTTTTTACACGCGTCGCAAGGCAATTACCCAGCGTTGGCCGCAACGGGCCAGCCATGAAGCGTCGCAGTTTGCATTTCCGAGTCTTTAACGCATCTGTTGTTTAACAAGAAGCCAGCCGCAAGGCTGGCTTCTTTGTTTTAAGCTTTCGAAGGTTTATGACAGAAATGTGAAATTGAGGCTTGACTCAGAATTTCAGCGGCCTATAATTCGCCCCACTTCCGGCGCAGTCGAAACGGAAAACTCCTTGAGTTTCAATGAGTTAGACAGTTTTGACGATGCCAGCTTCAAATCATCGAAGCAGGAAATGAGGTGTTGACAGCAGCGTGTAACGCTGTAGAATTCGCCTCCCGCTAACGAGAGATCGGAAGCGCAAGTGGTTGA
>NZ_MLCT01000179.1:0-1769 GCF_001806145.1 Pseudomonas sp. BS-2016 | reverse complement strand
GCCAGGTTGCTGACGCCGATCCCTTGGGCATGCCGGGCCAGGCGGCGCAATGGCAGCAAGCCGCGATGAACCAGCAGGTAACCCACCAGCGCCAGGATGATCGCGGCGATACTCGCCAGGATGTATACGCTGAGTCGATAACTGGTGAGCACCGCGGTGCGCTCGGTCATCAGGCGGCCGCTGGTGATTTGCAGGCTGCCCAGGTCGCCGGAGTCGATAGCCACGGCCACTAGCGAGAAGGGAATACCGTTCAGGCCTGGCAAATGTTGCACGTCGCTCAACATGAGTTTGTGATCCTTGGGCAGCGGCTGGATCGACGGCAACTCAATATTCCCCGGGTTTACCAGCAGCAGTGGCTGTTTGTCGGGGGCGGCAATGCTCAGCACGGATTCGCGGTTGCCCAACATGTTCTGGAACAGCTCTGGCTTGGTCTTGATCAGGTCCAGGGTATTGCTGTCGTTGAGCAGGTTGCGTAACTGGTCCACCCGGGATATCAGCGCGGCGTCATCGCGGCGGATCAGTTCGCGCTCCAGTTCCCGGTACAGCGCCACGCCCAGGGTGGCCAGCAAGGCGAAGGCGAGCAGGGCGAAGATCAACGCCAGGCGCAGGGTCAGGGAGTAAGGGTGTTGACGGTTCATGGCTGGGTATCGAAGCGGTAGCCAATGCCCCGCACGCTGTGGATCAGCTTGAGCTGGAACGGGTCGTCGATTTTCAGGCGCAGGCGGCGCACGGCGACATCCACCACATTGGTGTCGCTGTCGAAGTTCATGTCCCACACCCGCGAAGCAATCAGCGAGCGGGACAGCACTTGGTCCTGGTGCGTGGCAAACAGATGCAGTAGGGCGAACTCTTTGTTGGTCAGGGTAATGCGCGTGCCGGCGCGGGTGACCCGACGTTTGAGTACGTCAATGTGCAGGTCGGCGATGTGCAGTTGCTCTTCATCCCGGCTCGGGCCACGACGGTTGAGGGTACGCAGGCGCGCCACCAGTTCGGCGAACGAAAAGGGCTTGATCAGGTAGTCATCGGCACCCAGTTCAAGGCCTTTGATGCGGTCGGCGATGTCATCGCGGGCGGTGAGGAACAGCACCGGCGTATCGGCCTCTTTGCGCAGGCGACGCAGCACTTCCCAGCCATCCATTTTCGGCATCATCACGTCGAGTACGATTACGTCGAACGGCGTCTCCAGGGCCTGGTGCAAACCGTCCACGCCATCGCGGGCCAGGCTCACACAATGCCCCAGTTCCTGCAGGCCATTGAGCAGATAATTGCCGGCCTTGGGTTCGTCTTCGACTACAAGGATGTTCATGGGAAGTGCTCTGCTTCAATAAGTTGCGCCAGTGTAGCCCGATCAATTGTCATTGGCGCAACCGGTGCCCTGGACTTGGTAATCGAGAACATGTTCACGGTCTTGGTGGTCCAGATAGCGCAGTTGCGCCGGCACAACCCCGCATTGGCCGTAGGTGTCGGTGCTCGACAGCACCCTGGCGACATCCAGGTGCACGAAGAAGCCGGTTTTGTCGTGGATCACGTTGGTAGCGGGGGCGGTATCGGCAGCGAATGCCGAGCCAGTGGCGAGCAAAGCGGCGAAGCCCAGGGCAATCAGTTTCATGGTGGTGTCTCACGTTCCGGGTGGGTAGTGAGCTCACGGTAACCAGGCGACCCCAACAGCCAACCAACAGGATCATGACAAGTTCGTCATTTTTTACTTGGAGGTGACGGGCCAGGACTCGGCGTTTACAAGCGTCGAGGTGATCCGTAGATTGCAGGGC
>NZ_MLCT01000178.1:0-2327 GCF_001806145.1 Pseudomonas sp. BS-2016 | reverse complement strand
GGGCAGTAGAATTGCTCGGTCGGTTGGGAACGCGTGATTATTCTTCGGATGCTTGTACGAATTCGATCAGTCCGCTCTGTTCCCATCGTAGGGCAATTCGTTTCAGGGAACAGGCGGTCGGATGCAAGCGTTACTGAGGGCTGGAACGCCCAGTCATTTCCCGTGCCATTTCGGTGGCGTAGCTGTCGGTCATACCGGCAATGAAGTCGATCATTCGCAGGAACGAGGCGTGCAGTGGCCAGGCGGGGTCCGGCGCGCTGTTGCCCAGCAAATCGAGAATGCGCCGATTCTTGAACGACGGTGTTCGCCCGCCATGTTGTTCAAGGGCCGCGCCGCAGAACGCGTTCAGCAGGATTTCCAAGGTGGTGTAAGCGCCGATTTCATGCAATGTCTTGCGCTTGTCCTGGAAAATTTTCTTGCGCGCCATGTCTTTGGCATCCAGCACGCAGCGCTTTGCCGGGCCGTGCATATGCTCCACCAGGTCTCCCTGCAGCGTGCCGGCCAGCAGGGCGTCCTGCTGTTCGACAAACGCCTGCGCAGCCGCATTGGTCAGGTGCTCGATGGCTTTGCCACGCAGGATCGCCAGCTTGCGTCGGCGAGAGTCCAATGGGCCCAGCTGGCGATAGGTTTGTGGCAGGTCATCACCGACCAGGTCGAGCAACAACGACTCCACTTCGCTGTACTGCAGAAGCTCCATTTCCAGGCCATCTTCCAGGTCGATCAACGCGTAGCAGATGTCGTCGGCTGCCTCCATCAGGTAGACGAGCGGGTGACGCGCCCACCGTTGTTCCTCTAACTGGGGCAAGCCAAGCTTGTGGGCGATCTGCTCAAGAATTGGCAACTCGCTCTGGTAACAGCCGAACTTGTGTTTCTTGTAGCCCAGCGAGTCGGCGTGACGGGCAGTCCAGGGGTATTTGAGGTACGTGCCCAAGGTGGCGTAGGTCAGCCGCGTGCCGCCGTCGAACTGGTGGTATTCAAGTTGGGTGAGTACCCGAAAGCCCTGGGCATTGCCTTCGAAGTTAAGGAAGTCATTGCGTTCGGCGCTGCTCATGCCATCCAGCCAACCTCGCCCGGCGGCCTGTTGGAACCAGTGGCGAATGGCGTCTTCGCCGGAATGCCCGAATGGCGGGTTGCCGATGTCATGGGCCAGGCAGGCCGATTGCACCACCATGCCCAGGTCGCTGGGGTCGCACCAGTCGGGCAGGGCGCTGCGCAGGGTTTCGCCCACGCGCATGCCGAGTGAGCGCCCCACGCAGCTGACTTCCAGGGAGTGGGTCAAGCGTGTGTGGATATGGTCGTTGCTCGAAACCGGATGCACTTGGGTCTTGCGTCCCAGGCGCCGGAATGCGCCGGAGAAAATAATGCGGTCGTGATCTTTGTGGAAGGGGCTGCGGCCCAGTTCTTCAGGGCTGTGCAGGGGTTTTCCAAGACGTTCGCGGGTTAGCAGGGTGGGCCAATCCAAGGCGCAGGCTCTCCGTAGTGTGAATGACAGTTCCAGCTTCCCGGTTCGGCCTTCAAGGGCAGGCGAATCCAGCGGTCGGCCGCGTCGGTATCAATTAACAGGCAGCGCAAAAAACCGCAATGACCAGCAGGTGTCTGGTCATTGCGGTCATCGGCTCACGAGGGTCAGCTTTTGCGCGAAGAGCCTTGCATGGCCAACTTGATCAGGGGGATCAAGCCGGCACCCAGCCGCACCAGGCGCGTGATGCTGCTGATACTGCCGCCCTTGGCGCCCTTGCCGGTAAAGAAGCCCATCAGCGTAACCGCCGCCACGCCCCACAACGGCGCGTGCTTGATGCCCAGGCTGTCCTGCCAGTTGTGGCGCATGTTGCGCATTTTGTGCAGGGGCGCCATGAGTTGTTGGGACTCATGACGGATTTCCTGGCGGTGCATTTCCATGCGCAGGCGAATCAAGGCTTTGCGCATTTCCCGGCGAGAAGTATTTTGCGGGATCTCAGTCATGCTCATGGCAGCAGGCGCTCCCGGTCATTGGCCAGTTCTTCAAGCGTGGCGTGGAAGGGCGTTGACTCATCGAATACCGCCGCCTTCAAGCGCACACCGCAGAACGCAGCGGCCAGGCTGTAGAACACGCAGAGGCAGATGATGCCGGTCAGGCGGTAGCCCGTGTCCCACACCAGGATCATCACCAGCGTCGACAACCCCACCAGCAACAGCAGGGCAAACACCAACGCCAGGCCGGCAAACAGCAACAGGCTGACGGTACGGGCCTTTTGCTCTTGTAATTCAATGCCGAACAACTCGACATGACTGTGCAGCAAGCCCAGCACAGCTGCGCCCAGGCGTCGGGAAGTTGAACCGCTTGCTGA
>NZ_MLCT01000177.1:0-1679 GCF_001806145.1 Pseudomonas sp. BS-2016 | reverse complement strand
GTGTTGGGCCTGCGCGGCATTCGCATGGCCCAAGTGCGTCCGGAATTGCTCGACCAGCAACTGCGTGCCCTGCTGCAAGTCTCGCCGCTGGCGCGTTGTCGCATCCTGTTGCCGATGGTCAGCGAGGTGGATGAACTGCTGCAGATTCGCCAGCGCCTGGATGAACTGTGCGCCGAGTTGGGTTTGAGCCAGCGCCCCGAACTGGGGGTGATGATCGAAGTGCCCGCCGCTGCGCTGATGGCTGAACAGCTGGCCGAACATGCGGACTTTTTGTCCATCGGCACCAATGACCTGTCCCAGTACACCCTGGCCATGGACCGCGACCACGCAGGCTTGGCCGCGCGCGTCGATGCGCTGCACCCGGCCTTGCTGCGACTGATCGCGCACACCTGCGCCGGTGCGGCGAAGCACGGGCGTTGGGTCGGCGTGTGCGGTGCCCTGGCGTCGGACCCGCTGGCCACGCCGGTACTGGTCGGCCTGGGCGTCACCGAGCTGTCGGTAAGCCCGCCGCAGATCGGAGAGATCAAAGACCGCGTTCGCCATCTGGACGCGGCGCAATGCCGGCAGCTGAGCCAGGAACTGCTCAACCTGAGCAGCGCCAAGGCCGTTCGCCAAGCCTGTCAACACCACTGGCCGCTGAGCTGAAAACAACAAGAATAGGGAGACACGCCATGTACCAACACTTTATCGAAGGCCTGCAACGCCTGGGCCGCGCCTTGATGCTGCCGATCGCGATCCTGCCGATCGCCGGCCTGCTGCTGCGCCTGGGCGACACCGACTTGCTCAACATCGCGGTGATGCACGACGCCGGCCAGGCGATCTTCGCCAACCTGGCGCTGATCTTCGCCATCGGCATCGCCGTGGGTTTTGCCCGTGACAACAACGGCACTGCGGGCCTGGCCGGGGCGATTGGTTACCTGGTGATGATCTCCACGCTCAAGGTGATGGACACCACCATCAACATGGGCATGCTCGCCGGTATCGCCAGCGGCTTGATGGCCGGTGGGCTGTACAACCGCTTCAAGGACATCAAGTTGCCGGAATACCTGGCGTTCTTCGGTGGGCGGCGGTTTGTGCCGATTGTCACCGGGTTCAGCGCGGTGGGCCTGGGCGTGATTTTCGGCCTGATCTGGCCCCCGATCCAGCACGGCATCAACAGCTTCGGCGTGCTGTTGATGGAAAGCGGCAGCCTCGGTGCGTTCGTGTTTGGCGTGTTCAACCGCCTGCTGATCGTCACTGGCTTGCATCACATCCTCAACAATATGGCGTGGTTCGTGTTCGGCAGCTTCACCGACCCGGTAACCGGCGCGGTGGTCACGGGCGACCTGACCCGCTACTTTGCCGGCGACCCCAAAGGCGGCCAGTTCATGACCGGCATGTTCCCGGTGATGCTGTTCGGCTTGCCCGCGGCGTGTCTGGCGATGTACCGCAATGCTTTGCCTGAGCGGCGCAAAGTGATGGGCGGGATCTTCCTGTCGATGGCGCTGACCTCGTTCCTCACCGGGGTGACCGAGCCGATTGAATTTGCCTTCATGTTCCTGGCGCCCTTCCTGTACCTGATTCACGCGCTGCTCACCGGCCTGTCGATGGCGGTCACCGACCTGCTGAATATCCACCTGGGCTTTACCTTCTCCGGTGGGTTTATCGACATGGTGCTGGGCTGGGGCAAGTCCACCAAT
>NZ_MLCT01000176.1:0-1657 GCF_001806145.1 Pseudomonas sp. BS-2016 | reverse complement strand
GTCCTGTACACTGCACGACCATGGCAGCCACACTTTTCCCCGGCTGCGCTCCCGATCCTGGATTTTCCGGCCATGCAGAAAGAAACCGAAATCAAGCTACGCGTCAGCCGCGAAACACTCGCCGCGCTGCGTGAGCACCCGTTACTGAAAAAACGCAACAAAAGTGGCTGGGAACGCCGTGAGTTGATGAACCAGTACTTCGACACCCCCGAGCGTGACCTGGCCCAGGCCAAGGTTGCCCTGCGCCTGCGCAAGGACGGTGACGACATCATCCAGACCCTCAAGACCCGCGGCCAAAGCGTCGCCGGCTTGTCGGAACGCAACGAATACAACTGGGACCTGCCCAAAGCCAAGCTCGATGTGAAGAAACTCGATGGCGAGTGCTGGCCCGAGCAACTGGCCGAGCTGGACAAAAAGACTCTCAAGCCGATCTTCACCACCGACTTCGTGCGTGAACGCGCCGAAATCGCCTGGGGCCGTGGCAAGGCCAAGGTGGTGATCGAAGCCGCCCTGGACCTGGGCCATGTGGTGGTCGGCAAGCAGAAAGAAGAAATCTGCGAGCTGGAACTGGAACTGCGCGAAGGCGAACCGGCGGCCCTGCTGGAACTGGCCGCCGAGCTGGCTGCAACCCTGGCCCTGATGCCGTGCGACATCAGCAAGGCCGAACGCGGCTATCGCCTGTATGACGCCAGTAGCTATTCCCTGAGCCTGCCGGCGCCACAGATCCACGCCGAAATGCCATTGGACGACGCCTTCGCCGCGATCTTGTGGCACCTGCTGGGCAGCAGCCAGCGCCTGGCTGAGCAATACCGCTTCAATGGCCACTGGCGCCTGTTGCAGGACTGGGTCGAGAACCTCGGCGAGTTGCGCGCCCTGATCGGCAGCCTCGGCCAGGCCGCGCCGCGCCAATCCACCAGCGAACTGCGCAGCGCCTTGGATGCGTTGCTGGAAGACTGGCGCCCGCTGGTCCAGGCCGGTGACGACGATGAAGACATTCGCAAAGCCGCGCCGGAACAGTTCATCGAAGAGCTGCAAGACGTGCGCTGGGGCCTGTTCTCACTCAACCTCTCGCGCTGGCTGCTGGCTCGCACCTGGACGGCCGAACGTAACGTGCGCGGCAACCGCCAGGGCGCTGCGCAAATTACCAACTGGCTGCCACGCCTGTTGGCCGACGACGCTGTCGCCCTGCAACTGCAGCGCTACCAGCAACAGCCGGAAGACCTGGCCGAGCAACTGCCGCGTATCGAACGCATCCAGGCCTGGCTGCACCATGCGCGCCATGTGGTGGACATTCCTGAGCTGGACCGTTTGTACGGCGAGCTGAACAAGCTGGCGCACCTGGCCAACCAGCCGATTACCGATGAGTCGCTGGATGCGCGTATGCACCAGGCGATTGCGGTTTATCAGAATCGTGCCTGGAAGACCCTTCTGCGCCTGTAAGTCACTCTACCTGTAGGAGCGAGCTTGCTCGCGAAAAACCCGAGAGCGATGTGGGGAGCCAGGCTTCCCGCGTTATCGTTAACGATCTTCGCGAGCAAGCTCGCTCCTACAGTCAATGGCATGCCTGTCAGCGCAATACTGGCAGGCTGGTGGTGGACTTGATCTCCGACAGCGCCACAATCGAGTTGACCTCCTGAATCCCCGGCACCATCGACAA
>NZ_MLCT01000175.1:0-1529 GCF_001806145.1 Pseudomonas sp. BS-2016 | reverse complement strand
CTGAAAATCTTGCCTTCGTAGGTATTGTCCTTGAGGAATTTAGTGGTGTTGTAGGTGTAGCTGGAGGCCAGCTGCAGGCCTGGCAGCACCTCACCACTGAGTGTGGCTTCAAAGCCTTGGCTGCGGACCTTGCCGGAAGCGACCGAGCAGTACCAACCATTGCAGTTCATTGGCCCTTGCAGGTCCTGCACGCTACGGTTTTCCTGATCGTAACGGAAGATCGCAAACGAGGTATTGAGGCGCCCGTCAGCCAGCTCTCCCTTGATGCCCAACTCGTAGTTTTTGCCCTCGATAGGCTTGAGCAGGGAGCCGGAGGTGGTCAGGTTGGTTTGCGGCTCAAAGGCATCGGCATAGCTGGCGTAGGCCGACCACTGCTCGTTGAGCGCATAGACCAGGCCGGCGTAGGGCGTAACCTTGCCATTGGACTGGGTGGTATTGTCTTGCGGGGCACCATATGTGCCTTTGAAACCACTCTGGCCAATGTAGGAATAGTCATACCAACTGGTACGCGCACCGACGATCAACGTCAGCGGGTCCAGGACTTTCACACGCCAGGTGCCATAGATGCCTTTCTGGCGAATGTCATACCAGCTCTTCGAGGCGGCACCCTCCTGGAACAATTGGTATTTGTCGCGCTGTGGGCGGTTGTGGTCGATGTTGAAGATATCCGCGCCGGGGTTTGAAGCCCGTGCCCACTGGTCGTCGGTGGTGAGCTTGGAATAGTTGGCGCCCAGCACCACTTCCTGCTGGAAGCCCAGCCCCTCAAACTTGCCGTTTACATACACATCCGCGCCGCGGCTCTTGGTATTGAAGTCGGTGATCCAATCCACATAGGGCACAGCGCCACCGCCGACGGGTACCGTGTCCCACGTCGCCTGGTAGGTTGCGTCGTTGTGCTCATCCATGGCTACCAGTGCGGCTTTCACTTTCCAGTTATCGTTGAAGCGGTGCTCGATGTCGGCAAACACCTGAGTCTGATTGTTGACGCTGCGGTTCCAACTGGCGCCGACAAATGTCGAACGCGGCAGACCGATATCACTGCCGTCGGCATAACGGGGCAACGACATGAAGTTGGGGCGCGAATGGCCCTTCTGGTTACTGATGCCCAGGCCGACGGTGGTGTCGGGAGTGAAATCGTAGTCGACGGCGCCATAAACCGTCTGGTTCCAGCCGCCCGCATAGTCGACGAAGGAGTCGGTGGTGTCGTAATCCGCCACGAAGCGTCCGCGCAAGGTGCCTTCGGCGTTCAGCGGGCCACCGACATCGACCTGAGTGCCGTAGTGGTCCCATGAGCCAGCCTTGGCGGTAATGGTCGCCGTCGGCGCTTGCTGCCCGCGCTTGCGCACCAGGTTCATGGTGCCGCCGGGGCTGTTGGCACCTTGCAGCAAGGCGGCCGGGCCGCGCAGCGTCTCGACGCGGTCGTAAATGGCCATGTTTTCGGTGAGATAGCTACCCAAGGTGTAAGTGTTACGTGGAATCCCCACACCGTCGTATTGCAGGGTGCCAACCTCGAAGCCACGGGAGAAGAT
>NZ_MLCT01000174.1:0-1653 GCF_001806145.1 Pseudomonas sp. BS-2016 | reverse complement strand
GCGTTCACGCTGGCTCTACACCGACGCCATCGCCGCCAGCTTCCTGATCAACATCATCGCCATGGCCGCGCCGCTGTTCGTGATGAACGTGTACGACCGCGTTGTGCCGAACCAGGCCACCGCCACCCTGTGGGTGCTGGCCGTGGGCATCTGCGGTGCCTACCTGTTCGACCTGATCCTCAAAAGCCTGCGCAGCCTGTGCCTGGACCTGGCCGGTAAAAAGACCGACCTGATCATCTCGGCCACGCTGTTCGAGCGCATCGTCGGCATGTCCATGAAATACCGTCCGGCGCGGGTCGGCAGCTTCGCGCAGAACATCCATGAGTTTCAAAGCTTGCGCGACTTCCTCGCGTCGCTGACCCTCACCAGCCTGATCGACCTGCCGTTTACGCTGCTGATCTTCCTGGTCATCGCCATTCTCGGCGGGCACCTGGTGTGGATTCCGGTGCTGGCGTTCCCACTGGCCCTGGGCATCGGCTACGCCTTGCAAAAGCCCCTGGTCGCGACCATGGAACGCACCATGGCGCTGGCCGCCGAGCGCCAGTCGAGCCTGATCGAAACCCTCGCCGGGCTTGATGCGGTCAAGGTCAACAATGCCGAGAGCGAGCGTCAGTACGGCTGGGAACAGACCATCGGTACCCTGAGCCGGCTTGAGCTGCGGGTGAAGTTGCTGTCGGGCCTGTCGATGAACATGACCCTGCTGATCCAGCAACTGGCCGGCGTGATCATGATCGTGTTCGGCGTGTACCAGATCATCGACGGCAACCTCAGCATGGGCGGCCTGATTGCCTGCTACATGCTCAGTGGTCGTGCCTTGAGCCCGTTGGCCTCGCTGTCGGGCCTGCTGACGCGCTATCAGCAAGCCAAGGTCACCATGACCTCGGTGGACCAGATGATGGAGCTGCCCCAGGAGCGCAACTTCGAAGAGCGCCCCATGAGCCGGCGCACCCTGCAAGGCGCCATCGAGTGCCGCGGCCTGAACTTCACTTACCCGAACCAGCAGAACCTGGCGCTGAAAAACATCAACCTGGTGATCAAGCCAGGGGAAAAAATCGGCATCATCGGCCGCAGCGGCTCGGGCAAAAGCTCCCTGGCCAAGTTGATCGTCGGCCTTTACCAACCCGACTCCGGCTCCTTGCTGGTGGACGGCGTGGACGTGCGCCAGATCGACGTGAGCGAGCTGCGCCACAACATCGGCTATGTCGCCCAAGACATTCAATTGCTGGCCGGCACCCTGCGCGACAACCTGGTCAGCGGTGCGCGCTACGTCGAGGATGAAATGGTTTTGCAAGCTGCCGAACTGGCTGGCGTGCACGAATTTGCCCGCCTGCATCCCCAAGGCTACGAGCTGCAAGTCGGCGAGCGTGGGCAGAACCTGTCCGGCGGCCAGCGTCAGAACGTCGCCCTGGCCCGTGCGCTGCTGCTCAACCCGCCCATGCTGCTGCTGGACGAACCCACCAGCGCCATGGACAACACCGGTGAAGAACGCTTGAAGCAACGCCTACAAGCCGTGGTGCAAAACAAAACCGTGGTGCTGGTCACGCACCGAGCCTCACTGCTCTCCCTGGTTGATCGTCTGCTGGTGGTCGACCGTGGGCAGATTCTCGCGGACGGCCCGAAAGCCGTGGTCATGGAAGCGTTGAAGAAGGGGCA
>NZ_MLCT01000173.1:0-1913 GCF_001806145.1 Pseudomonas sp. BS-2016 | reverse complement strand
CACGGCCCTGATAAGTACCGAAAGCTACATTGCCCCCGCTGGGAAACCTCAGCGACTTCATGGGCGTGGAACTCTCGTTATGGCAATTTTCGTTAGAACACTGTTGGGGGCGGCGGCACTGGTAGTGTGGATATCCGCAAACGCCGCCCAGGCACAACCCCTCACCCTCGATGCAGCCTTGCAAACCGCCTTCGCCAACAACCCGGACCTGGCGGCCGCACAATGGGAAATCGACATCGCCCAAGGCGGCCGGCAACAGGCCGGCCTGATCCCCAACCCGGTGGCCTCCTGGGACGCTGAAGACACCCGCCGCAACAGCCGCACCACCAGCATCAAACTCAGCCAGACCCTTGAACTGGGCGGCAAGCGCGGTGCACGCATCGAGGTGGCCACCCGCGCCCAGGATGCCGCCGCGCTGACCCTGGAGCAGCGTCGCAACCAGTTGCGCGCCGAGGTCATCGACAGCTACTACGGCGCCCTGCGCGCCCAGGAACGCCTTGACCTGGCGCAACGCTCCATGACGCTTGCCGAGCGCGGCCTGGTGGTCGCCAATGGGCGCGTCACCGCTGGCAAGTCGTCGCCGGTGGAAGCCACTCGCGCCCAGGTGCAGGTGTCGCAAATCCGTCTGGAATTGAACCGCGCACAGATTGGCCTCACTGACGCCTACCGTCGCCTCGCCACCAGCACCGGCAGCGCCGCCACCGACTTCCAGGCCGTCGCCACGCCAAGCACCTCGGTACCGGCGTTACCCGCCGCCGCGCCATTGTTGGCACGCCTTGAGCAGACCGCCGAATTGCGCCTGGCCGAACTCAGCATTGTGCAGAACGAAGCCAGCGTGGGTCTGGAAAAAGCCCAGCGCATTCCGGACCTGGACGTGTCGATCGGCAGCCAATACGACGCCAGTGTGCGCGAACGGGTGAACCTGGTGGGCGTGTCGATGCCGATCCCGCTGTTCAACCGCAACCAGGGCAACATCCTCGCGGCCACCCGACGCGCCGACCAGGCCCGCGACCTGCGAAACGCCGCCGAACTGCGCCTGCGCACCGAAACCCGCCAGGCCCTGGACCTGTGGCAAACCGCGAACACCGAAGTGCGCGCGTTCAACCAGCAGATCCTGCCCGCCGCACAAAGTGCGGTAGACAGCGCCACCCGTGGCTTCGAGATGGGCAAGTTCAACTTCCTCGACGTGCTCGACGCCCAGCGCACCTTGATCGCGGCCCGTACCCAATACCTTGCTGCCACCGCCCAGGCCACCGAGGCCTGGGTACGCATCGAACGCATTTACGGCGACCTCGCCCGCTTCTGATTTTTCCTGGAGTCTCCTGATGAACAAAAAACATGGCATGGCGCTCGCCGTCGCCTTGGGCCTGATGCTTTCCGGCTTCGCCCACGCCGAGGAAGAAGAAGGCAAGCTCGAACTCACCGAGCAGCAGATTCAAGCTGCCGGCATCCAGTTGGCCCAGGCGCAACCGCGTGCCATCAGCACCGTGCTGACGCTGCCGGGCGAGGTGCGTTTTGATGAAGACCGTACCTCCCACATCGTGCCCCGCGCAGCGGGCGTGGTAGAGGCGGTGAAGGTCAACCTGGGCCAGTCGGTGAAGAAGGGCGAACTGTTGGCGGTGATCGCCAGCCAGCAAATTTCCGACCAGCGCAGCGAATTGGCCGCCAGTGAGCGCCGGGTCGAACTGGCGCGTACCACCTTCCAGCGCGAGCGTCAGTTGTGGCAGGACAAAATCTCTGCCGAACAGGATTACCTGCTGGCGCGGCAGACCCTGCAAGAAGCCGAAATCGCCCTGAACAATGCGCGGCAAAAAATGACTGCGCTCAGCGGCAGCGCGGTACTGGCCGGCGGCAATCGTTATGAACTGCGTGCGCCCTTCGCCGGTGTGGTGGTGGAAAAACACCTGGGGGTG
>NZ_MLCT01000172.1:0-2487 GCF_001806145.1 Pseudomonas sp. BS-2016 | reverse complement strand
ATCAGCCATGAACTGTGGAGCCGTCTGGGCCACAGCGGTGCCGTCATCGATGCCGCCTGGCCGGTGCAGGATGACAGCGCCCTGGTACAGGACACGCTGCAACTGGTCATCCAGGTTAACGGTAAACTGCGTGGCCAGATCGACATGCCGGCCAGCGCCAGCCGTGAAGAGGTTGAAGCAGCTGCACGTATCAATGAGAACGTGCTGCGCTTTACCGAAGGCCTGACCATCCGCAAGGTGATCGTGGTGCCTGGCAAACTGGTCAATATCGTCGCCAGCTAAATCGGATCAGGCGCGGGGCTTGGGCCCCACGCCGAACTAAACCTTTAGGGCCCGAGAAGGCCCACCTGGTTTCAAGGGGAGCAACAAAATGATCAAACGCAATCTGCTGGTTATGGGCCTTGCCGTGCTGTTGAGCGCTTGCGGCTTCCAGCTGCGCGGCACCGGCACCAATGAGCTGTCGCTCAAGGAACTCGACGTCAGCGCCCGCAACGCCTACGGCGAAACCGTCACCCAGCTGCGCCAGACCCTGGAAAACAGCGGTGTGCACGTGTACAACGGCGCCACCTACAAACTGATCCTGACGGATGAGCGAGAAACCCAGCGCAATATCAGCTACGCGAGTGCTGGCCGTGCGTCCGACGTCGAGTTGAACACTGCGCTGATGTTCGAAATACAAGGCCGTGATCAGTTGCCGTTGATGGGTGACAAGATCCAGGTGCAGAAAGTGGTGAGCCACGATGGCAACAACCTGGTGGGTTCGGACTCCGAGACCATCCAGGTGCGCAAGGAAATGCGTCGTGAGCTGATCCAGCGCATGATGACTCGCCTGCAAATGCTCACTCCGGAAAAACTGGCTGAGCTGCAGCAAGTGGCCGACAACAAGGCCAAGGCTGATGCCGACGCCCTGAAAGCCGCGCAGGAATATGAAGACAACACGCCGAAACAGTCGCCTGTTGAAGTCCCTGTCGAGTAAGCCAGACGGGGCGCCCCTGGCGCCCCGTTCGCCCTGCCTATGAAACTTGCCCCCGCCCAACTCGCCAAACACCTGCAAGGTGGCCTTGCGCCTGTGTACATCGTCAGCGGCGACGACCCGCTACTGTGCCAGGAAGCGGCCGACGCTATCCGCACCGCCGCACGCCAGCAAGGTTTCGATGAACGCCAGGTGTTCAGTGCTGACGCCAGTTTCGACTGGGGCACGCTGCTGCAAGCTGGCGCGAGCATGTCGCTGTTTGCCGAAAAACGCCTGCTGGAACTGCGCCTGCCCTCGGGCAAGCCGGGCGATAAAGGCGCGGCGGCCCTGATGGAATACTGCTCGCGCCCCGCCGAAGACACCGTGCTGCTGGTCAGCCTGCCCAAGCTTGACGGCAGCGCGCAGAAAACCAAGTGGGGCAAGGCCCTGGTTGAAGGTCCACAGACTCAGTTCATCCAGATCTGGCCGGTGGACAGCAACCAGTTGCCGCAGTGGATTCGTCAGCGCCTGTCGCAATCAGGGCTGGCGGCGACACAGGATGCCGTGGAACTGATCGCCGCTCGGGTCGAGGGCAACCTGCTTGCCGCCGCCCAGGAGATCGAAAAGCTCAAGTTGATGGCTGAAGACGGGCAGATCACCGTCGAAACCGTGCAAGGCGCAGTGGCCGATAGCGCACGCTTTGATGTGTTCGGCCTGGTGGACGCCATCCTCAACGGCGAGCCCGCCCACGCCCTGCGCATGCTCGAAGGCCTGCGTGGCGAAGGAGTGGAACCGCCGGTGATTCTGTGGGCACTGGCCCGTGAGCTGCGGGTGCTGGCGAACATTGCCCTGCAATACAGCCAAGGCACACCGCTGGACAAATGCTTCAGCCAGACCAGGCCGCCGGTGTGGGACAAACGCAAACCCCTGATGAGCAAAGCCCTGCAACGGCACTCGGCGCAACGCTGGGCGCAACTGTTACTGGAAGCGCAGCGCATCGACGCACAGATCAAAGGCCAGGCGGCCGGCTCGCCGTGGATGAGCCTGAGCCGCTTGTCGCTGTTGATGGCTGGCCAGCGCCTGGCGTTGCCTGCCGAATAAACCCCCTCTGTACGACAGCACAAAACCCTGTGGGAGCTGGCTTGCCTGCGATGGCGGTGTATCAGTGCCCTTTGTGCCAACTGACCCACCGCCATCGCAGGCAAGCCAGCTCCCACATTGACTCTGCCCACTGCCTATTTGCGACATTTCCCACCTATCGACGGGCTTTACAGCCGGCCCACTTCGGCAGATGATTTGCACCGCTGCATTCCACCCTCAAGCGAGAGAATCCACCATGAGCAAAAAGCCATCCAAGCATGGCCCCAACAAGGCCAAATCCATCATCGCCCAGCCCTTGTTCCGCAGCCGCCAGGAACGCGCCGGCAAAGGCAAAGGCAGCTACCGCCGCGAAGCCTTCCAGTCTAATAGCTGGGAGGCTTCTTACTTTCTGGCTGCCTGAAGGCAAGCGCCCCTCTGGCATGATAAGGTCTGTA